>JALYVF010000265.1 GCA_030853385.1 Actinomycetota bacterium
GTCCTCAATCAGGTCTTTCAACGCGACACCGCCGACATAGTGGTCGAGCGCCCATCTGGTGGCGACATGCCCGATCACCAGAACTCGCTGACCATCCCATCGCGACGGGAGGTCGCGCAAGACACCAGAAGCGCGCCGCACAGCCTGGCGCCAGCTCTCGCCCTCCGGATAGGGCGTGTCCAGCCAACGTCGGCGACGATCATGCACCTGCGCCCTTGGTGCGCCGTTGAGGTCGCCGAAGTCGCACTCCCGCAGCCGCCAATCGGTCAAGATGGGCACTCCGGCAGCGCCGAACGCGAGCGATGTCGTCTCAACGGCGCGATAAAGATCAGAGGTGAAAACTGCGGCCAGACCGTCGTTTCGGCGCCGCACGCCAAGGTCTCGCGCCAACTCCCGGCCGGTTGGCGACAGCCGTCCCGGCAGCCAGCCGGTGGCGGACCCCGCACTCGTTGTCCTCGGTGATCGAATGCGTCTCAAACACGATCGTTGTGCCCACACGACCAACGTAACGGTACCCAGAGCACCCCTCACGACGGTCATGACCAGCGGGAGTCAGCCGATGACTAGGCCTCGCGGGCGGTGCGCCGGGCCGGCTGTGTGCCAGCAGATCTCGACTGTCGGTGGTCGGTCGTAGTGTGCGAAGCATGTACCAGGGGGTTGGTGTCGACACTCTCGCCGGGCCGGCTGGCGGCGGCGATGCGGCGGGCGGCGGCGCGCGCAGTCTTGATCCGATCGAGGTTGCGCTGGCGGCCGTCGATCAGGGCCTCGACCTACTCGACGACCTCGACGTCACCGCCCCCGACGCCATCGGACTGATGCAACTGGCTCAGTTGGTGGAACGGCGGGCCAACCGCATGTTCCTGACCACTGTCCGGCTCGCCGGCGAGATCGACACCCGCGGCCTGCATTCGGACTTCGACGCGCCGTCCACCCGAATCCTGATGCGCGATCTGCTGGGTGTCGCTCCGGCCGACACAGCCGCCCGGATACTGCTCGCCGAGACCACTTGCACCCGCATCACGCCCACCGGGTCGCGGCTGGAGCCACTGCTCTCGCAGCTGGCCGCCACACTGCCGAACGGCAGGATCGGCCCCGGCCACGCGGCGGTCATTACCCGCACGATGGACAAGTTGCCGCCGCACCTCGACGAAGACGTTCGATTCGAGTGCGAACGGATTCTGGTCGCCCAGGCGCAGCAGCTGGATCCGCCCACACTCGAGCGACTGGCCCGAGGCATGCTGGCGGCAGCAGATCCCGATGGCACAGAACCCGATAGCGGCAACAGATCGAAGATGGAGTTGCACATCGGTCGGCGTCGGGACGACGGGCTGACCAAGATCTGGGGTCTGCTCGACGATCTCACCATCGAAATGCTCTGCGCCACCATCAGTCCGCTTGCTGCGCCGATGCCATCCGGGAGCATCGAATCGTCACCGGAGACGCTGGCGACTTCATCGGAACCAAATGGTCAGCGCAGCTCGGATGTCGCGGTTGACAACCCACATCTCGACGACCAGGCGCTTCGCGACGATCGCCCGCCGGCCACCCGCCGCGCACACGCGCTGGGCGAGGTCCTTGATCGGTACCTCAGGGTGGGCGCCGGCCCACGGAACGGCGGTGAACGCCCGCACCTCACTGTCACCATCGACTACCGCGACCTGGTCGATAGCGTCGGACGGGCCCGACTCGACTACACCGGCGAGCTGTCCGCGGCGGCTGCCCGGATGCTCGCCTGCGACGCGAAGATCCTGCCGATTGTTCTCGGCGGCGACTCCCAGATCCTGGACGTCGGCCGACAACAGTATGCCTTTCCCCGACACGTTCGGCGGGCGATCTCACAGCGAGACGGCGGGTGCGCGTGGCCCGGTTGCGATCGACCCTCGCCCTGGTGCGACGCGCACCATATCCGCTGGTGGGCAAGAGATCTCGGGGTGACGAGCGTCGACAACGGCTGCCTGCTGTGCCCGCACCATCATCAGCAGATTCACCAGCAGCAGTGGTCCGTCAAGCTGGCCGAGGACGGCCTTCCGGAGTTCGTCCCGCCGGTGTGGATCGACCCGCTGCAGCAGCCGCGACGAAATCTGATGCACCGGCCGCTCGTCACGCAGAGACGGCGGCAGTGACGATTACTCGCCGGGTCCGGGTGGTCGAGATGCCAGCTGCTCGACGATCCAGTCGGTCACGATTCCCAACAGCCCATCGTCCACCGACTGCCGGGTCTGCTTGCGAAAATGCTGACGGATGGCTCGCCAGGCACCCGACGCTAGCGTCGCTGGCCGGCGAGGGGTGCCGTTGAGCAGCAGGTCCGCCCACCCAAGGGAGATCGGCCGCGCCCGCTTCACCGCGGTATGCGCCGGCAGTGTCGCGTTGAGCTTGGCAGCCCAACCGGCCGGATCGTCCAGGGTCAGGTTTACCTCGTCCATCGGTTGGGCCGCCGACGAAGCTGATCCGGCAGCGCCGGTCGGCAGGTGGCGTTCTGGCTGACGGACGCCGAAATGATCGCGGCGACACAGGCCGTGAACAGCGTGCTACTACCGCTGCTGGCCAATCAGCGCGGCGACGGGCGAACATTGCGAGTACTGACTACCGTGGTGCTGCCCGACGACCAGCCGGGCGGCCACGATCCGGACGAGCAGGACGGACGAGCATGACTGACGGCACCTCGGGCCCGGTCCAGCGACCGGCGACATCACGCGGCCACTGGCAGGGATTCGTTGGCGCAGCGGCGCACCAGGATAGACCGGTGAAGTCGTTGCAGGAGAAGGCCAATCCACAGCATCGCGTCCGAGTCGAGTTCGACGGACACACCGTGTTCGTGCACCTGTCCGACGAGCATGGTGGTGGTTGGACCTCGCTGGCGGTCGACAGAGCCAGCCGTGAGTGGTCGGTGGCGCAGCGGGACACGCAGAGCGATGCCGCCGGTGCGGCAGTGCTGGCGTTGTACAACGATCGGTGACGGCGGCGGGCACTGATACGGAACATTTCCGGCCTTAGCGCGGACGCAGCCCGTCGAACACCATGGCGCACACCGCATCCACCAGCGCCTCGGTACCGATGCCTCGTCGGGGCCGGTACCACTCGACCAGCGAGTTGACAGTGCCGAATACCAGCCGGGCGACCAGTTGCGGAGCGACGTCTGTCCGCAACTCCCCCGCCTGCTGAGCGGCCGCCACCAGCTCGGCGAACTCGGCGTCGATGCGCCGCCTGCGGACCAATGCTGATCGCTCGACGTCGGTGTTGCCGCGCACCCGCAGCAGCAGGGTGACGAACGGCAACTCGGCGACCAGCACCCGCACCGACGACCGGACCCCGGCCTCGAGCCGGGCGATCGGCGCGACATTGCCGGCATCCGAATCCGGCGCTCGACTGACGGTCTCTCGAAGCGCCTTCTCCAGGCCATCCAGGGCCCGGTCGAGGGCTCTGGACAGCAGCTCTTCCTTGCCGGAAACGTGATGGTAGATAGAGCTTTTCGAGATGCCGAGGGCTACCGACAGATCGTCCATGGTGGTGCCGTCGTAGCCGCGCTCGGTGAAGACCTTCACCGCCACCGCCAACAGCTGCTCCGCGTCGTAGCCAGGGCGGCCGCGTTTGGGTCGCTGCTCGGTAGCGCTCAGCGGACCGGACATGCTCACGGAGTCCGCAGGTCGTAGATCCGCCGCATCTTGCCGGCCGACCGCGGAAGGCTGCCCGGATCGACCACCTGGACTGTTGCGGTGACGCCGATCCGCTCCTTGACCTGTTCCGCGACCAGCCGGGCGGCCGCCGCGCGGTCGACCCCTGCGCCGTCTACGTCAGCGGGCTCTGCCTCGACCCGAACGGTGAGTTCGTCCATCCGGTTCGGCCTGGTCAATTCCAGCTGGAAGTGCGGGCTGAGACCGCGAACAGCGAGCACCAGCTCTTCCACCTGGGTCGGGAACAGGTTGACCCCGCGGAGGATGATCATGTCGTCCGTCCGGCCGCTGATCCGCTCCATCCGACGCATCGGCCGCGCCGTTCCCGGCAGCAGCCGGGTGAGATCCCTTGTCCGGTAACGAATCACCGGCATCGCCTGCTTGGTCAGCGAGGTGAAGACCAGCTCACCGAGCTCGCCGTCCGGCACCGGCTTGCCGGTGGTCGGATCGATGATCTCCGGGTAGAAGTGGTCTTCCCACAGCGTCGGGCCGTCCTTGGTCTCGACACATTCGCACCCGACACCGGGCCCGATCACCTCCGACAACCCGTAGATGTCGACGGCGTCGATGTCGGCCTTCTGCTCCAGGTCGGTGCGCATGGCGTCGGTCCACGGTTCGGCTCCGAACACGCCGATCCGCAGTGAGCTCGATGCCGGATCGATGCCGGCATCGGCGAAGCCGTCGATGATGGTCAACATGTAGGTCGGGGTGCACATGATCACGTCGGGGGCGAAGTCGCCGATCAGCTGCACCTGCCGGGCCGTCATCCCGCCGGACATCGGGATCACCGTGCAGCCGAGCGCCTCGGCCGCCGCATGTGCACCCAGTCCGCCGGTGAAAAGCCCGTACCCGTAAGCGTTGTGCACCAGGTCGCCGGCCCGCACGCCCGCTGCCCGCAGCGACCTGGCACCGACGGTCGCCCACATCGCCAGATCGTCGGCAGTGTAGCCGACCACCGTCGGGCGACCTGTCGTCCCCGACGAAGCGTGGATCCGCCGAACCTGTTGCCGCGGAACGGCAAACATCCCGAACGGATAGTTCCGCCGCAGGTCCTCCTTGCTGGTGAGTGGCAGGTCGGCCAGCTGGTCGAGCGAGATGATGTCGGCCGGCGCGATCCCGGCGCCGTCGAAGGCAGCTCGATAGTGCGGCACGTTCGCGTACGCATGGGTGACGGTCTGCCGCAGCCGATCGGTCTGCAGCGCGGTGAGCTCATCACGGCTCATCCGCTCTTCGGGGTCGAGCAGTGCGGGCTCCGGTGCGTCCCCGAGCCGTCGCTGCTTGGCGGCGCTACTGCCGGCCGGGCGCGTCATGAGGTGACCTGCTCGGCTTGGCTCGGCCTCGCGGTCCGCGGTGCGAGAGTGCGTGAGCGGCCACGGAACTCGGCCACCACTTCGCTGTCGGTGTCCGATTTTCCGCTGTCCGAATCTGCGCTGCTCGATCGCCTGGTGACGGTGACATCGTAGAGCCCCGACCGGCCACGCAGGGTCCGGCTCTCGGCCCGAGCGGTGAGTACGTCGCCCGGCCGGGTGGCGGCCAGGAAGTTGATGTCGGCGCCGGTCGCCACCGTCACCGCACCCTCGCCGTTGCAGGCACAGGCGAAAGCGGTGTCCGCCAGCAGGAAGACGTAGCCGCCGTGGGTGATGCCGTGCCCGTTGGCCATGTCCGCACGCACCGTCATGGTGACGGTCGCGGTACCGGGGCCCAGCTCCAGCACGTCCAGCCCGGCACCGGCGCTGGCCAGGTCCGCCGCCATCATCGCCGGCGCGCCCGTGCTGCCCGGATTCCCGATCGCACCGTGTGCCGCCATCGTCGCCGCCTTCCCGCCACTGTTTCCTGTCAACGTGGCGGCCGTCTTAACCGACCGATTGGTCGGTATTACAACCCGCTCCCACCAGCGAAGTCAAGGTTTCGCCGACATTGACCGTGCGGACAACCGGCGAGTACATTACCGACCATAAGGTCGGTTAATCCGACGAATCGCAGCGCCACCGGAGGTTCCAGATGACGGCCGACACAGTCACATCACACACAGTGTCACCAGCCATGTCACCAACGGCACCCGAACATGATCTAACGACCTTCGAGCAGGTGATCGCCGCCGACGGTCGGATCGAACCGAGGGACGCCATGCCGGAGGACTATCGCAAGAGCCTGACGCGGCAGATCTCCCAGCACGCCCACTCGGAGATCATCGGGATGCAGCCGGAAGGCAACTGGATCAGCCGGGCACCTTCGCTGTACCGCAAGGCGATCCTGATGGCCAAGGTGCAGGACGAGGCCGGCCACGGTCTGTACCTGTACAGCGCGGCCGAAACTCTCGGCACCTCCCGCGATTCGATGATGCAGGCGCTGATCGACGGCAAGGCCAAGTACTCGTCGATCTTCAACTACCCGACCCCCACCTGGGCCGACATCGGCACGGTCGGCTGGCTGGTCGACGGCGCGGCGATCTGCAACCAGGTGCCACTGTGCCGGGCGTCCTACGGCCCCTATGCCCGCGCCATGATCCGGGTCTGCAAGGAGGAGTCCTTCCATCAGCGGCAGGGCTTCGAGATTCTGCTGACCCTGTCCAGGGGCACCGAGGCTCAGCATCAGATGGCGCAAGAGGCTGTGAACCGTTGGTACGCGCCGTCTTTGATGATGTTCGGACCACCGGATGCCGATTCGCCGAACTCGGCGAAGTCGATGGCCTGGAAGGTCAAGCGGTTCAGCAACGACGAACTCCGGCAGCGGTTCGTCGACATGCTGGTGCCGCAGGCCGAGGCCCTCGGGCTGACGCTGCCCGATCCGGACCTGCGTTGGGACGCCGAGCGTGGCCATTTCGACTACGGCGACCTCGACTGGGACGAGTTCTATGCCGTGCTGCGCGGCGAGGGACAGTGCAATACGCAGCGGCTCGCGCATCGACGTCGGGCGCACGACGACGGTGGCTGGGTGCGGGAAGCGGCTGCCGTCTACGCCGACAAGAAGGCAACCGGAAGTACTGTCGCCCAACAACTCTCATCCACCCACGAGGGAGCGGGCGGGATGAGCGCAGCATGACGACAGCTGCCGGCCGCGAGTGGCCGTTGTGGGAGGTCTTCGTCCGGCCGGGACGCGGACTGTCGCACGTACACGCCGGCTCGCTGCACGCCGCCGATGCCGAGATGGCACTGGGAAACGCCCGCGATCTGTACACCAGGCGCGGCGAGGGCGTGTCGATCTGGGTGGTTGCCTCCACCCACATCCACGCCAGCTCGCCGGACGAGAAGGACTCGATGTTCGACCCGGCCCTGGACAAGCCGTATCGACACCCGACCTTCTACACCGCAAGCGACGGGGTGCCCGGCTTATGACCGAAACCTCCGCCAACGCCGCAGGTACCAGCACAGCACCCGCACCAGCCGGATCAGTGCGCGTCGACTCGGTGAATCCGACGGCCGAGCAGATAGCCGAGTACGCGCTACGACTCGGTGACGATGCGCTGATCACCGCCCAGCGTCTGGGCGAATGGATCGCCAATGCCCCCGAGTTGGAAGAAGATGTGGTGCTGGGCAACATCGGTTTGGACGAGGTGGGCCAAGCCAGGTCATTGCTCGGGTATGCCGGTTCACTGACTAACAGCACCGAGGACGAGCTGGCCTACTTCCGCGACGATCAGCAGTTCCGCTGCTGCCATCTGGTCTGTCTGCCGCGCGGCGACTTCGCCGATGCGGTGGCAAGACTGTTGGTATTCGGCAGCTATCAGCTGGAGCTGTACTCACGGCTGGTCGATTCTGCCGACGCGACCATCGCCGGCGTCGCCGGTAAGGCGGTCAAGGAGGTCACCTACCACGTCGAGCACGGCGCCGGCTGGGTCGTCCGTCTGGGCGATGGCACCGACACTTCACGCGGCAAGATGATCGAAGCGCTCGATCGACTGTGGCCCTATGTCCCGGAGTTGTTCGACACCGACGAGCTCGAGCACACGCTGGCATCCGCGAACATCGCCGCTGACTCGTCAGCCCTGGAACAGCCGGTGCTGCAACGAGTGTCGGCGGCCCTGCGGCAAGCGGGGCTGGGATTGCCGACGGCGCCGCGGGTGGCCGGCGGCGGGCGACACGGACGGCCGAGCGAGCACCTCGGTTTCCTGCTGGCCGAGATGCAGGTGCTGGCACGGGCACATCCGGGAGCTACCTGGTGATGACGGACGCCAGCAGGATCTCCTCGGATGCCGCCCGCCTCGCCGAGCTCGGCATCGGAGCCGGAGCACTGCAGTCGCTGTCCGCCGTCACCGCGCCGCCGGTCGGCGGTGAACATCCACGGGTGCTGGCCGCAGCGGTGGATCGGGCCAGCATCGGCGCAGCCGTCCTTGCCGGTTCCGTTGTCGACCCGGAGATACCGGTGCTGACGGTCGCCGATCTCGGGGTGCTGCGCCGGGTGCACGCTCGAGCCGATGGCTCCGTCGATGTCGACATCACCCCCACCTACTCCGGCTGCCCTGCCATCGCCGCCATGTCCGCCGACATCCGCCGGGCACTCACCGACGCCGGCTACGGACCGATCACCGTCGGCACCGTGCTGTCGCCCGCCTGGACCACCGACGACATGACCGACGACGCCCGAGAAGTGTTGCACCGCTTCGGGATCGCCCCACCCGGACCGGTGGCCGCTGCTGCGCCGGTCACCCTTCAGCTGACGGTCCGCTGTCCGCTGTGCGGATCCCGTCGCACCAGACAGACGTCCCGCTTCGGTTCCACCTCGTGCAAGGCGATGTATGTCTGCGACGACTGCGACGAGCCGTTCGACCATTTCAAGGCGCTGTAGATGACGGCCGACACCGCTGAGCTGAAGCTGCCCCGCCGGCGGCTGGTCTTCCATCCGCTCACCGTCGCGGCGATCAATCGGCTCACCAGCGACGCGGTCGAGATCGTGCTGCGGGTACCCGCGGAGCTGGCCGATTCCTACGACTACCTGCCCGGCCAGCACGTGGCGGTGCGGCATCGGCACGACGGCTCTGAGGTCCGGCGGAGCTACTCGTTGTGCGCGCCGCCAGGGCACGGCGAGCTGCACATCGCCGTCAAGGCCGAGCCGGGCGGTATCTATTCCACCTACGCCAACTCCCAGCTCACCCCCGGCGACACCATCGAGGTGATGACGCCGCAGGGCTCGTTCACCAGCAGGCTCGCCGCAGACAGTCGCGCCCATATCGCCGCGGTGGCAGCGGGTTCCGGCATCACCCCGGTGATGGCGCTGGCCGCCGGTGTGCTGGCCGCCTCCCCCACATCGACCTTCACGCTGATCTACGCCAGCCGCAGCGCCGACCAGGTGATGTTCGTCGACGCGCTGGCCGACCTCAAGGATCGCTACCCGGCGCGGCTCGCGGTACACCACGTGCTGTCCAGGGAGCAGCGGCTGTCCCCCACCCACTCGGGTCGGCTCGACCCGGAGAAGCTGGAGACGGTATTCGATCGCATTGTGTTGCCGGGCACCGTCGACGAGTGGTTCCTGTGCGGGCCGATCGAGCTGGTACAGACCGTCCGCGCTGCGCTGATCGCCCGCGGCAGCGACCCGGCCATGGTGCACGTCGAGCTGTTCACCACCAGCACCGACGGCGACTCCCCGACAACCCGGAGGGCATCGATCGTGCTGCCGGACACGGCATCCGGCCCACAGGTGACGATCACCCTGACCTTGGACGGGCGGACGTCGACCGTCACCACCCCGAAGAACAGTGGCGAACGCATCCTGGACGCGGCGCTGCGATCCAGGCCGGACGTTCCGTTCGCCTGCGCCGGCGGGGTCTGCGGCACCTGCCGGGCCAAGTTGACCGACGGCACCGTCGAGATGGCCAGTAACTTCGCCCTGGAACCGGACGAGTTGACCGCGGGGTATGTGCTGACCTGCCAGTCCGAACCGACATCGGACGCCGTGTCCGTCGACTACGACGGCTGACGGGTGTAAGTCGCCGCCGGCATCATCAGAAGTCGAAGCCGCCGCCGTCGAAGCCGCCACCGCCCCAATCGCCGCCGCCACCGTCCCAATCGCCGCCGGCACCGTCTCCGCCGCCCCAGTCGCCGCTGTCGCCTGAGTCGCTGCCGCTGTCGTAGCCACCATCGGATCCGTCAGCTCCGTCAGCTCCGTCGCCGGCCCCGTAGCCGTCGGTGTACCCGTCGTTGTAGGAGCCGTCCCAGCCGCCGCCGATGCCGGCCATCCCGGCGAACAGGCTGGACGCCACCAGATAGCTGCCGGCGCCCCAGACGCCAGCCGTCAACGCCGGCCGCCACCAGGGCTCGGAGTACCAGCCGCGTGGCACCGGACGCCCAGCCACCAGCCCGCCCGGGTAGTAGTGCGGCGTGCCGTCGCTCGGGTTCGGGGAAGCCTGGTAGCCGTGGCCCTGGACGTCCACCTTCTTGTCCTCGGTGACGGCGCCGGCCTGCGCCTGCCCGGGGATCGGCGGCACGTCGGGGCCGGGGTCGAGACCGAGGGTGGTCCGAGCTGCCCGCACGTAATACAGGCCCTCGTACGCTGTCTGCTGCGCCAATTGTGCCTGCCGCGCCGTTGTCGCCTGCTCGATCTGGGACCCGGCGGCGGTGTAGCGCTCGGAGGCATCGGCCAGCGCTTGCTTGGCCGCCGCGTTGTCCTTTCCGTCTAGCGATAGCACCTGGCCACCGAGTCGCTCGATCCAGCGCCTGGCCTCGGCCTTGGCGTCGTCGACACCGACGGTCACTTGTTTGCGGGTGTTCGTCCTGGAGAAATAGGACGCAGCGGCCACCACCACCACGATCAGCACGATGACGAGCAGGGTGCTCAACGTCAATCCTTTCCCAGAGATCTGAAGATGTATCGGTCGTTGAGGCTTGCTCAGCAGGTCCGCGGCCCTATTATCGACGCCTAGTTCCGAAGACTCCTCGAGTCAGGGCGCCGACTGCGGTAGTGATCAACGACTTTCCAGCCGCGGACTGAAAGAACCCGCCCAAGAACCCGCCACTCTTCGGGGCAGGCGTTTGTGGGAAAGGCTTGCCGCCGCCACCACCGCCGTTGCCGGCCTGCGCCGCCGCTGCGGTGTTGTCGGCCAACCGCTTGGTGAGCATCTCGTAGGCGGATTCCCTGTCGATGGCCTGGCTGTACTCGGTGTTGAGCGACGACGCCGAGATGGTCTGCGTCACCAGGCCCGGATCGGCGGGTGCCATCAGCGATCGCGGCGCCCGCACCCGGGTCCAGGCGACCGGAGTGGGCGCGCCCTTCTCGCTCAGCACGGTGACGATCGCCTCGCCGGTGCCGAGCGAGGTGAGCGCGGACGCCAGGTCGTAGTCGGACGTCTTCGGATAGGTCTTGACCGTCCTGGTCAATGCCTGCTGGTCGTCTGGGGTGAAGGCCCGCAGCGCGTGCTGCACCCTGGCGCCGAGCTGCGACAGCACTCTGTCCGGGATGTCGGTGGGCAACTGGGTGCAGAAGAAGACGCCGACGCCCTTCGACCTGATCAGCTTCACGGTCTGCTCGACGGCCTGCAGGAATGCCTTGGACGCGTCGGTGAACAGCAGGTGCGACTCGTCGAACATGAAAACGATCTTCGGCTTGTCCGGGTCGCCGACCTCGGGGAGCACCTCGAACAGCTCGGCCAGTAGCCACATCACGAAGGTCGAGTACAGCACAGGACGGTTTTGCAGGTTGCCGACCTCGAGCAGCGTGATGACGCCCTTGCCGCCGGTGTTGGTGCGGATCATGTCCATCACGTCGAGCTGCGGCTCGCCGAAGAACTGGTCGCCGCCCTGGGCCTCCAGATTCGTCACGGCCCGCAGGATTACCCCGGCGGTGGACGACGAGACTCCGCCCAATTGTCCGAGGTCCGCCTTACCCTGGACGCTGGTGAGCCAACTGATCACCTCGCGCAGGTCCTTGATGTCCAGCAGCGGCAGCTGCTGGCCGTCGGCCCAATGGAAGATCAACCCGAGTGTCGATTCCTGGGTGTCGTTGAGCCCCAGCACCTTCGACAGCAGGATCGGTCCGAACGAGTCGATGGTGGCCCGGACGGGAACACCGGTGCCCTGGCCGGCGAGGGCCAGGAACTCGACCGGGAACGCCTCGGCCTTCCAATCGTCAGCGGTGTCTTTGGCGCGCTCGACGATCTTGTCATTGGAGCTGCCGGGAGCCACCAGCCCGGAAAGGTCGCTCTTGATGTCCGGCATCATCACCGGAACGCCGGCATCCGAGAGCTGCTCGGCGATCACCTGCAGCGACTTGGTCTTGCCGGTGCCGGTGGCGCCGGCCACCAGGCCGTGCCTGTTGAACATCGACAGCGGGATGCGCACCAGCGCTGACGGGTCGCAGGTGCCGTCGATCAGCACCGAACCAAGGGTGACGGCGGCGGCGTCGGTGTCGTAACCGTGGCCGATCCGCTGGGCGGCTTCGTTGCTGCCGACTACTGGTGGCGGCGCCGCATCGGGTGCCGGCGCCGCATCGGCTGCCGGCGCTGACGAGTCTGCTGGGCTCTCCGGCTGCGACATAGTCGGTAGCGTAACTACTCTCCGGCGCCCGCGCGTAGGGTCAGCTCCCGTGACGGACAGACTGGTGTGGATCGATTGCGAAATGACCGGGCTCGATCTGGTGGGTGACGCACTCATCGAGATTGCGGCCCTCGTCACCGATGCGGACCTCAACATCCTCGGTGACGGCGTGGACCTGGTGATCCATGCCGACGATGCAGCGCTGGCGAACATGCCGCTCGTCGTCGAGCAGATGCATGCCAAGTCGGGGCTGACGGACGCCGTCCGGGCATCGTCGATTTCCGTCCCGGACGCCGAGAAGCAGGTACTCGACTACGTGAAACAGTTTGTCCCGCAACCGAAAACAGCGCTGCTGGCGGGTAACTCGATCGCCACCGATCGCGGTTTCATCGTCCGAGACATGCCCACCCTCAACGATTACCTGCACTACCGGATGGTCGACGTGTCCACCATCAAGGAGCTGTGCCGGCGCTGGTACCCGGCGATCTACTCCGCCCAGCCGGACAAGGGCATGGCGCACCGGGCGTTGGCGGACATCCGCGAGAGCATCACCGAACTTGCCTACTACCGGAAGGCCGCCTTCGTCGCTCCGCCCGGGCCGACGGCCGAGCAGGCCAAGGGCATTGCGGCCCAAGTGACTCACGCGATCGGTTAGACTTGATCGGTCCTACAGCGCTGCCACTGGCAGCTCGGGGGGCAGCTCGATAGGCATGGTGGGCGTAGCTCAGCTGGTAGAGCACTGGCTTGTGGTGCCGGTGGTCGCGGGTTCGAGTCCCGTCGCTCACCCCAACCTCGATCGGCCCCGCGTTTCGTCGCGGGGCCGATCGTCGTCTCAGGGCGGGCCAACCGTCCAAGGTTCGGCCAGACCGGACGCCGCCAGTGGATCGCCACTCGCCGGGGCGTTGCGCTCCACTGAAACCGTGCGATCTGGCTGGCTACACGGGTCGGCCCGCAGTCAACGGGCCGCGAGGTAGTCCATCTGCATGGCGGCGCGCACCCGAGCCAGCGTCTCCCGTGCCAGGTTGGTGGCCGCGGCGATGCCGTCCACCAGCACCCCGTCGAGCAGGTCGGGGTCGCCCAGCAGTTCGGTCCTGCGGGCCCTGATCGGACGCAGGTGCTCGTTGACCATTTCCGTCACCACCGATTTGAGGCGCGCCGCACCCCCGTCACCGATCTCGGTGGCCAGCGCGGCGGGATCGATGTCAACGCAGCGGGCGGCCATGTCCAGCAGCGCCGACACCCCAGGACGCCGGTCTGGCTGGTAGCTGATCCGGCGCTCCGAGTCGGTGACGGCCGACCTGATCGCCGTCGCGGTCTCATCGTCGGTCGCCGCCAACCGGATGCTGTTGCCGCGGCTCTTGGACATCTTGACCCCGTCGGTGCCGAGCAACATCGGCACCTCGGACAGCAGGGCGGTCGGTTCGGTGAACACCCGCTCGTACCGTTCGTTGAAGCGCCTGGCGATCAGCCGGCTGACCTCCAGGTGCGGCAGCTGATCCCTGCCGACCGGCACCAGATCCGTTTGACAGAAAAGGATGTCGGCGGCCTGGTGCACCGGGTAGGTCAGCAGCAGCCCGGACAGCGGCCGGCCGGATTCGGCCAGTTCGGACTTGACCGTCGGGTTCCGGCGGAGTTCGGCGTCGGCGATCAGCGACAGGAAGGGCAGCATCAGCTGGTTGAGCTCGGCTACCGCGCTGTGCGGGAAGATCACTGCGGATTGCGGATCGATGCCGCAGGCCAGGTAGTCCGCAACATTGGACAGCACCTGCCGGCGGATCGGGCCTACCCCGTCGCGGTCGGTGATCACCTGATAGTCGGCGATCACGATCATCACCTCGGCGCCGGCCCGTTGCAGCGCAGCCCTGTTGCGCAGGCTGGCCAGGTAGTGGCCGAGGTGCAGGTCGCCGGTCGGTCGATCGCCGGTCAGCACTCTGGCCGGGCGACCGAGCAGCCGGAGTGCCTCGGGCAGGTCGTCCATCACCGGTGGCAATGCTGGACCATTCAGGGTGATGCTCATCGGATTCTCCGTTCGTGGATTGCTGGCTGGCCACCACGAGCGCGCGAGAATCGTTGCAGAGCAACGAAAACCCGGCCGCTCGCAGCGGCCGGGTCTTCAAATACGACGTCACGGACCGCTTACAGGGCGCCCCGCCACCAGTTCAGCTGATGATTCGTCGTTGCGTAGTTCACCCGACCAGGATACCAGCGACCTCACCAGAGTTCGATCGAACTGCGGAGAATGCCGGCCAGCGCCTCGGCGGTGACGTCCCGCGGCGCGATGGTCAGCAGCCGCTGTTGTTTCATGGCTCCGTCTACCAGCGAGTCGATGTCGCCCTCACCGTAGCCGACGGCGCCTATTCCGGCCGGTATGCCGATGTCGCGCATCAGGTCGATCAGTACGGCCGGCAGCTGGTCGGCAGGGTTCTCGGTCGCCGAAGCATTGGGCCCCAACAGTTCTGCCCCCCGCAGATGCCGTTCCGGATCGGCCTCGAACGTCCACCGGAATGCCTCAGGGGCCGTCAGCGAGACCGCCATGCCGTGCGGCACCATGGCGTGGTCGCTCGGGTAGTCCCGTGGGTGGAAGTCCCGCACCTGGCCGGCAATCGGGTAAGCGTTCGCGTGCGGGATGTGCACGCCGGCGTTGCCGAATCCCATGCCGGCGAAGGTGGCGGCCAGCGCCATTGCGTTGCGGGCTTCCAGATCTTCCGGATCGTGCACTGCGGCGCGGAATGACGATGCCAGCAGGCTCATCGCCTTCTCGCTGAACATGTCGGCGATCGGGTTCGCGCCGCAGTACGGCACCCGCTGCTCGGGCGTCTTGTGGTCGAAGGAGGTGTACGGGCGGGCGGTGTAGCTCTCCAGCGCGTGGCACAAGATGTCCATCCCGGCCGCGGCCGTCACCATCGGCGGCTGGCTGCGGGTCAGATCCGGATCGATGATGGCCAGCACCGGGCGCAGCCGCGGGTGGCTGATGCCGCTCTTCACCTGCTGGTCGAGCACATCCAGCACACACACGGTGGTCGACTCGGCGCCAGTCCCCGTCGTGGTCGGCAGCGCGACGAAAGGATGGAGGGCGTTACTGGGGCTGCGACCAGCACCGACCGGCGCGTTCACGTAGTCGATCAGCGTGCCGTCGTTGGTGATCAGCAGATTCACCGCCTTCGCGGTGTCGATGCTCGATCCGCCGCCGACGGCAACGAAGCCGTCCCACGGGCCGCTGCCGCGCGCGTAGTCGACTGCAGCCTGCAGGCTCTTGTCGGTCGGCTCGACATGCGAATCGGCATAGACCTCCGCGCCGATGCCGACCGAGCGGATCTGCGCTGCTACCCGGTCCGGCGCACCGGTGGCCGCGACCCCAGGATCGGTGATCACCAGCGCCCTCGTCACCCCGAGCTGCTTCAGGTCGTGACCCACCTCTGCGCTGGCGCCCGGCCCGAACTTGAGCTGCGGGGCACCATAGGTGAACACGGTCTCGGCGGTGGTGGACATCGGTGTCTCCGTCCTCGGGTTGCTGAGCACACTGTAGTGATCGTGAAGGGGCGTTTCATCCTAGGAATAACGGTTTCATGATCAGCGCCGATTTTCGGCTGCCCAACCTGCCCGTGTAGACTCACATCGCACGCGCTACTAGCTCAATTGGCAGAGCAGCTGACTCTTAATCAGCGGGTTCGGGGTTCGAGTCCCTGGTGGCGCACCAGCAGCAAGAAGGCCCCTCACCTGCACACACAGGCGAGGGGCCTTCGTCGCTGCCGTCGGCCCAGGCAGTACAGTCGGTCCTTTCGTGAACCGTCCGGAGACGACGTCGCGGAGTTGTCCCGGAGAGCGGATTCCGCGGACGGCTGGGCCGGGCAGGGCACACTGGATGCCATGCCTGTACGCGTGCGTCCCGCCGCTCCCACTGTTGCCGCAGCCGCCCTTGGCGGCGCCGCCGCCGTCGTCGTTCCGATCGCGGTGCTGAGCCGTCGGCTTCGGCGCTCGATGGGCGCCGGGCGGCGAGAGATCGCCGAGACCGCTGCCGGGTCGCCCCAGTATCACAACGGCACCTTCCACAACCGGCTGCCCGGCAGCATTCTGGCGCCGACCAGTACCGCGTCGATGGCCACCCAGATGGCGACCAGGGACGATCGGGGTAGGCCGAGCAACCCGATCGAGCTGGCCACTCCGGTGATCCCGGAAACAGCGGGCGCGTTGGCCGCCACCTGGCTCGGACACGCCTCGGTGCTGCTGGAGATCGACGGTGCCCGGGTGCTCGCCGATCCGGTGTGGAGCGACAGGGTGTCGCCCACCCAGAAGGTCGGCCCGCACCGGATGCACCCGGTACCGATGGCAATCGCCGACCTGCCGGAGCTGGACCTCATCGTGATCTCGCACGATCACTACGACCACCTGGACACCGACACAGTGGACGCGCTGCTCACCAGCCAACGGGCACCGTTCTGCGTCCCCATCGGCATCGGCGCCCACCTGCGCGGCTGGGGGGTGCCCGAGGACAGGATCATCGAGCTGGACTGGGATTCCTCCCACCAGGTCGGCGAACTCACCGTCACCTGCACCGAGGCACGGCACTTCTCCGGCCGCAGCCTGGCCAGGAACACCACCTTGTGGTCGTCGTGGGTGCTGACCGGTCTGCGCCACCGGGTGTTCTTCGGCGGCGACACCGGCTACACCCCCGCCTTCGCCGAGATCGGTGCCCGGTTCGGGCCGTTCGACCTGACGGTGCTGCCGATCGGCGCCTACAACGAGATGTGGCCGGATATCCACATGAACCCGGAGGAGGCGGTGCGGGCGCACGGCGATCTCGGCGGCCAGCTACTGCTGCCGATCCACTGGGCCACCTTCGACCTGGCCTTTCACCGCTGGTCGGAGCCGGTGGAACGGTTGACGGCGGCCGCCAAGAACACGGGAGCACAGCTTGCCCTGCCGGCTCCCGGCCAGCGTTTCGACGGCGCTGGACCGCTCCCCGAAGACACCTGGTGGGTGCCGTCCGTCTGAGCGCGGCCTCGGGTCCGGCACCTTTGAACATGTGTGGCGGGGGTCGGTGTTGTTGCCCTGTCATTGCTGGCCGCCTATTGGTTCTGCGGAACCAACTCCACCCAGCCGTCGGGGCAGGGCGATCCGGCCGCCGAGCGCGCGCTTGTTGCCATCACCACCGGGCATTTCGACTTGGCCAACCCACAGGCCATCTTTCCGGCGAATTGGGTCGCGGTGATGGGCTACCTCCCCGTCGTCACCATCGGTCCACAGGGACGCCGATCCTGTACAAGACCACCGGCGGCTGCTTCTCGTTCACCGGGGCGACCAAGTACGACTTCTCGACCGTCTGCAAGGAACACGACCTGTCCTACGACGTAGTGCGGTACGCCGGTCAGATCGGTCAGCCGCTCGATCCGGTCGCCAGACAAGCCGACGACGACATGTTCGATCGGGATCTGCACGCCAGGTGCGACCAACTGCACGTCACCGGATTCGACTGGGGCATGTGCAATACCTACGCCACCGCCTGACGCGCCAGCCGGATCCGCCGGCCAGATCGGCCCACTGGGGTTCGTCCCGTACGGTCCGTCCGGCTGCGGTCAGCCGTTCTTCCCGGATAGGCCCACCCAGGTATTCCAGTCGATCGCGTAGTCGAAGATGTCGCCGTCCGCCGGCCCGAGCTTCACCTGGGTCCCTGTCACCTCGACCGGATCGCCGACCATCGCCGTGTGGAAGTAGGCGTTGGCGGATGCCAACGACAGGTTGATGCAGCCGTGGCTGACGTTCGTGTGGCCCTGCTGGTTGATGGTGTCGGGATTGGCGTGGATGAACTCGCCGTTGTCCGAGATCCGGACGTTCCACTTTTCCTTCTCGCTGTACTTGAACAGCGGACTGGTCATGGTGATGTCTGGCTTGAGGTCGTTCACCACATGGATCCCGGAGTGGGTCTGCCTGTCGGTGGCGGTATGTCCAGTAGAGGTATCGGTGTCCGTTGACGCCCCGTAGGACGCCGGATAGGTCGCCACCGTCTTGCCACCACGCTTGACAACGATGTTGTGGGCGTTGGCGTTGGCGATCACCACCTGGTTACGGCCGATGGTGAAGCTGCTGCTGACGTCGGTCTTGCCGTAGCTGCCGTCGGCGAACTTGAGCCCGTACATCTTCGCCTCGACGTGCACCTTGGTGCCCTCGGGCCAGTATCCTTTTGGCCGGTAGTCCAGCCCCCAGATCCCGCCGTCGTGGTCGATCCAGGCCCAGCCGCCGTTCACCTTCGGGGTGGTGGTGATGGACACGTTCTTCTCGATCAGCGCCCTATCCTGCGGCGGGCTGGTGAGGAACTGGATCATCACCGGCATAGCCACCCCGACCACGGCGCCGTCACCCGGCGAGATCGTCGTCCTGGCCTGTTTCGCCGGGTCCAGCATGGTGTAGCTGCCGGTGATCGGAACGGTCTTGCCGTCGGTGCCGGCCGCGGTTCCAGCAAGCTTGTAGGTCTTGCCGAAGCCGAGATCTTCACCGGAGGTCCAACTGGCCTTGTCCTTGGACAGAGCGCCCTTGACGTGATAGCCGGCCGGGTTCACCAACGAGATCTCCTTGATGGTGCCCTTGGCCACCGTCACCGTGATCGGCTGGACCGGCGACAAATTCGTGCCACCGATCGCCGGGCTCGACGACACCGTCGCCACCGGCGGAACCGGCTTGGGCGTAGCCGCAGGCTTTGGCTTCGAAGTGGTGATCGGGACACCGACGCCGGGGGTGTTCCGGCTGGACGACGAACCGACGGCCGGTAACGATGCGCCTGCTGTTCCGCCGCCTGCTGTTCCGCCGCCTGCTGTTCCGCCGCCGGACCCGACGGTGATCGGCGCGCCGGACGCTGCCGGTTTGGACCCGGTGTCGGCCGTGGTGGAGACCGCCGAGCTACCCATGCTGTGCTGGCCGGAACTCGCGCCCTGCTGCGGCGAACCCGCCGACGACGGGGTGCATGCGGCCAGCAATGCAGTCGCAGCGACCAGGGTCAGTACCGGCGCGAAGCCTCGGGTGATGCGCATCGTTACGTCCTCGAGGGTGAGCGTCCCGCAGGGCTGATCTGGCCGGCGGGTGCGCCGGGTCGGGGAGCCGGCTCTCCCGAGGGTACTGGGCGGGTTCGAGTAGTCGGGTTCAGCGAAAGATCTTGCGGATGATCAACACCACCATCAACGCACCGACACCGATCAAACCGAACTTGACCTTCGGGTCGTTCAGGATGTTCCTGATCGTCTGCTTGCCGCGCTCTGCGAGCGCTTTCGGATTGGCCCTGTCGCTGATCTCGTCGACAGCGACAGCCAGCGCATTACGCGCCCGTTCGATCTCGGCCTGGATCGTCTCGACGTCACGCGCCACGTCGCCTCCCGCAGTCCTTCGCTGTGGCCCGGCCGGATGCCGCCACGGATCACTACCCTAGCGCCATGACCGACTCTTCTTCCGCTTCCTCATCCGCAACCGTCTCTGGCCCCGCCATCGGTGACGCAGCACCCGGCTTCGCGCTTCCCGACGCCGACGGTAAGACCGTCTCGCTCTCCGACTTCGCCGGCCGATCGGTGATCGTCTTCTGCTACCCGGCTGCCGGCACCCCCGGCTGCACCAAGGAGGCCTGCGAGTTCACCGCCGCCAGAGACGAACTGGGCCCCGCCGGCTACACGGTGATCGGCATCTCGCCGGATTCGCCGGCCAAGCTGACGAAGTTCACCGCCGACGAAAAGCTCGACCTGGTGTTGCTATCCGACCAGGACAAGTCGGTGCTGCGGGCCTACGGCGCCTACGGCGCCAAGCAGAACTACGGCAAGACGATCCAGGGCGTCATCAGGTCGACGTTCGTCATCGGGCCGGACGGCACCATCGTGCAGGCACTGCGCAACGTGAAGGCGACCGGGCACGTCGCCCGGGTGTTGGCTAGCCTCGGCGTCAGCTGATTTCGGCCTGCAAAACCTGACACCCGGCGAGGGGCAGCGGGGCGCCTGGTTCGCCGTCCGCAAAGCCCCACCACCCCCGGCGAGGATCATCTTCGTGTTCGAGGATCTATTCGTCCTCTGCTGTCACGCCAATCCCACTAAAGGCGAAGTCGATCCGCGCAGTCGATGGGGGCACCGCCCGCTGGCAGGGGATTGATCCTCGCCGGGCGGGGGGCAACGGGCGGTGGTTGGCTCGACGTCAGGGCAGCTCGACGTCAGGGCAGCTCGATGACCGAACCTGTTGCGGCAACACCGATCTCGCCGCGGTACCCCGCGGCTGCAGCGGCTAGCTAGCGGTGCCCGCCGGTCGGTGCCCGGCCACAGGTGGGTGAGCAGCAATCTGCGCACGCCCGCCTCGGCCACCTGTCGACCGATCTGGCGGGCGCTGGACAGGAACTCGGCCGAATCCGCCGGCACTTCGGCCACGTAGCTGGCCTCGGCAATCAGCAGGTCGGCGTCCTTCGCCAGCAGCGGCAGCTCGGGGCTGGGACCGGCGTCGCCGGTGTAGACCATGGTGGCGTCGCCGGCGGTCAGTCGGATCCCGAGGTTGGGTAGCCAGTGCGGCAGCAGCCGGGTCCGCGCCGCGAACGGGCCGATGTCGAAGCGACTTCCATCCGCGACCTCGTGCACGGCGTAGGCGTCGTCGAGCATGCCAGGTCGATCCAGCGCCAGCACCGCGTCCAGCGCGCCGGCCGGCGACCAGATCGGCGCAGTGGTCGGGATGGCCGTGGCTGATGAACACGGCGTCGACTTGATCGGCAGCAACCACGGTCAGCAGCCGCGGCACGGTGGCGTAGCCGAGGTCGAGTAACAGCCGGCATCCTTGCTGCTCGAGCAGAAATCCACCGCAGGCGCTGTCGGCTTCCGGCCAGCCGCCACAGCCGCCGAGGACGGTCAGTCGCATCCACCAAACTTGGCGGGCCCTGCCGATCGGCACGGTGCGGCCTCACCGGTCGCCAGCCCACCACGAGCGGGCCGGACAGCGACGTACCGTCACTCACATGTTGATCGAGTTCGGTGGGTTGCCGGCCACCGGCAAGTCGACCCTTGCCAGCTGGCTCGCCGCCCGCATCGGGGCCGTGCTGCTGCGCATCGACGAGATCGAGGCAGCCATGCGCCGGAACGGGTTGACGGCAGACCAAACCGGCATCGCCGCCTACAGCGTTGCCCACGATGTGGCCGGCAACCAGCTGCGCCGCGGGCTGACGGTGATCGCCGATGCGGTGAACCCGGTGCGAGAGGCACGGGACGGCTGGCGGGAATTGGCGCGAGTGACAGGAGTCAAGCATCTGGTGATCGAAACCAACTGTGACGACCTGGCCGAGCACCGTCGCAGGGTCGAGTCCCGCAGCAACGACATCCCAGGATGGCAGTACCCGAGCTGGGATGCGGTGCTGGAGCGGCGACGCGAATACCAGCCACGCACCGACCACCGGCTGGCCCTGGACACCACTGGCCCGCTGGACGAATCCGAGCGTGCCGTCATCGAATTCCTCGGCCAATAACGCCGCCCTGCACATGGTGAACGCCAGTGTTCACCCGCTGGTCCGCCCGCGAAGTACCGGGAAGGTGATTCCTCGAGCGGGTCGGCAGAACCGGTGACGTGCGGTCGGTTCTGGTGTTCAAAGATGTGCGGGATCGCGATCATCGTCGGCACCGTCGACTACGAGTCCAGCGTGACGAGCGAGGACGTCGAAGTCTGCGTCGGCATGGAGCAGCGGAAGGCCCGCCCGAATGGCGTGGGCGGCGATCAGGCAGTCGATCAGCTTGCGGACGGTCTCGCCATGGCGTCGGCAGGTGCGATAGAGGGCGGCCGCGTCCTCGTAGTCGATCGCCAGCGTCGGGATGACGGAGGCGCGTGCGAGCAAGCCTCGCAGGTCCTGAAGGTGTCGTTCCTCCCGGGCCCCGGCGAGCAGCTCCATCCGAACGGGTTGACAGGTGGCCACCTCGTCGGCGAGTAGCTCGTCAACACGGACACAGGTGGGGCTGCCGGTGTCGCGCAGGAACTCCACCCAGGCCGAGGTGTCGACGAGGATCATCCGACGCGACTGGCGCGCAGCTCATCGAGGTCGCCGTCCCAGCCCGATCCACGCAGTCCGCGGGCCCGGTCGAGGTCGAGGGCCTCTGCCGCGACGATCCGCAGCGCGAAGTTGACCGCATCCCGCTTGCTGGCAAGGTGGTATCGACGCATGACCGTGCCGCATGCCTCATCGTCGAGATCGATATTGGTGCGCGCCATACACCAACGATACACCGCAGCCGGAGAGCGTCGCCGATGTCCCCAAGTTCGTCGAATGTGGTGCGACAAAGCTTCAGCGATGCACCGAGAATCGCCCTACCCGAAGTTTGTGGACGACGACGAAAACCCGGGTAGGACGCATCCAGTGGGGCCGAAGGGAGTCGAACCCTCACTGGCACGGACCTAAACCGTGTGCCTCTGCCATTGGGCTACGGCCCCGAGGGACCACCCTACGTCGCGACCGAACGCGCCGAAGATCGCAGGAAAGGCCTATCCGCCGGACGAACAGCCCATAATGATGCCTGTCCTGGAAACACCGTGGCCAGCCGCCACCGAATACATGCGGGACCGACACAAAGCCATAGCGCGCCCACCGCACGAGTTTCGCGAGACAGAACCCCGAGGTGATCCCGATGACCGACCGTGACGATTCGCTGCAGCCCGATCCCCCGAACGATCAGCCGCTCAGCGAGCTGCCGCAGCGCGGCTCCGGCGGCAGCACGCCGATGCCACGTCCCGACAGCACCGGCGATACGAATGTGACAGCGGGCCATACCGACTCCGATGCCAGCACCGTGTTCCGGCGCGCCGACCGGTCGGGGTTCGCGCCAGATGACGACCGCGGTGACGTTCCCAACGCTGCCGACACAGCAGCCTATTCCGACTATCAGGGTCGATTGCCGACGCGTCAGGCCGAGACGGCTCAGGACGAGACGGGTTCGGCTGAGACGCGGGCATTTCCACAGCAGTACTCGGCGCCGCAGGCGTACGCATCGAACCAGCAGGCATATGGATCGTCGTCGGAGCCGTACGCATCCCCGCTGGAGATGAGTGACGCCACTGCACAGCGCGGCTACGCCGAGTCCGGTGCGCCGGTGACGTCGGGCAACCCGAACCAGAGTGGTCTGTTTTCTCCGCAAGGCGCACAACAGCCGGTCCGGGTCGATGTCGCGCCGCCGAAGACCAGGGTCGGGCACAATCTGCTCGGCGCCCTGATCGGACTGGTGTTCGTTGCCGGCGCCGCGGCGATCTTCGCGCTGGCCTTCAAGAACTACAACGGAATGCAGCAGATGGGAACCGGCCACAAGCTCGCTTTCATCGGGATCGCCGTGATACTCGCGGTGCCCGCGCTGCTGGCCGGCTGGGCACCTGCGGCCGCCTGGTTCCCCGGGATCGTCCTGGTACTCGGCATCGGGATCGCGATGTTCTCCGGTTCGCTGTCCCGAACGTACGCGCACTGGTCGACCTCACTGTTCGGTACCCCGGCCGCAGCCACCTACCTGCTGTCGTGGGGCCTGGTCGCCGGTTCGGTGCTGTTGTTGGCCGGGATCGGAGCACAGATGGCCAGACGAAGCGCGAGCACCGCGGCGATGGATCGGATCGTGAATCACTGACCCGCCCCTGCCGGTTCAGGCTTGTGGCACTCCGAGCGCCCGCCGCAGGGTCGGCAGCAGCTGCGCGATCGCCCGGCCGCGATGCGACAGCGCGTCCTTCTCGGCCGGGGCCAGCTGGGCGCTGCTGCGGGCGGTAGCAGCGGCCGCCGCGGTCGCCGTCGCCACCTCCGATTCGGCGGGAACGAACAGCGGGTCGTAGCCGAAACCGTTGTCACCCAACGGTTCCCGAGCGATCCGGCCACGCCAGACGCCATGCTCGACCACCGGATCGAACCCGGGGACGGCCAGCGCGAGCGCGCAGACGAACTCGGCACCCCTGCGCTCGTCCGGCACGTCGCCGAGCTGGGCCAGCAGCAGCGCATTGTTGGCCCGGTCCTCGCCGTGCCGGCCGGCCCACCTGGCCGACAGCACCCCCGGCATGCCGTTCAGTGCGTCCACCGCAAGACCTGAATCGTCGGCCAGCGAAATCTCGCCGGTCTCGCGAGCCGCTTGGACGGCTTTGGCCACCGCGTTCTCGGCGAAGGTGGCGCCGGTTTCCGGCTCCTCGGCGAACTCGGTGACGTCGGCCAACCCCAGCACGGTGACCTGCGGGCCGAGGATGCGGCGCAGCTCGGTGAGCTTCTTGGCATTACGGGTGGCCAGCAGTACCCGTCCGGCCCGGGTCGAGGGCGCCGTCACTTCTTCGCCGTCGGCTTCTCGATGGCCTTCGGGTACGGCAGGGCAAGGGCTGTCGTCTGGATGGCCGTCAACTGCTCGATGCCGGCCAGCGCCAGGTCCAGCATGGCGTCCAGCGTCTTGCGCGGAAAGGTGGCGTTCTCGGCGGTGCCCTGCACCTCCACCAGGGTGCCGGCGTCGGTGGCGACGACGTTCATGTCGACCTCGGCGCGGGAATCCTCCTCGTAGGGCAGATCCAGCCGGACCTTGCCACCGACGACGCCGACGGAGACGGCGGCGATCTGGCAGCTGAGCGGCTGCGGGTCGGCCAGACCGCCGGTCTCCCGCAGGAAGTGCACGGCGTCGGCCAGCGCGATGTAGGCGCCGGTGATCGCCGCCGTCCTGGTGCCGCCGTCGGCCTGCAGTACATCGCAGTCCAACGCAATGGTGTTCTCCCCCAACGCCGCCAGGTCGATGCAGGCGCGCAGCGACCGGCCGATCAGCCGGGAGATCTCGTGGGTGCGGCCACCGACCCTGCCCTTCACCGATTCGCGGTCGCTGCGGTCGTGGGTGGAGGACGGCAGCATGGCGTACTCGGCCGTCAGCCAGCCGAGCCCAGATCCCTTGCGCCAGCGGGGAACTCCCCTGGTCACCGATGCGGCGCAGAGCACCTTGGTGCCGCCGAACTCGACCAGCACGGAACCGGCCGGATGGGCCTGGAATCCCCTGGTGAAGCTGACGGGACGCAGCTCGTCGTCGGCGCGGCCGTCCAATCGCCCCGCGCCTGCGCTGCCGCCCTGGTTCGATGCCGCCCTGGCGGTCGGTTCCGATGTCGTCATGCAGACGAACCTACTGGCCGCGACCCGGCCCGACGCTCAGCAGGTTGTCGTCACCAGCTCAGCGGGTTGTCCTCACCATGGGCCGGCGGCGATCTCCGGTCCGAGGAATCGGCGGCCGAGCCGGTCGAACGCCGGCTGATCGCCGGTTGCCAGGAACTCGTACTTCGCCGGCTCACCAGTCGGTTCAGCTGCCGCCAGCAGGTCCAACTCGGTGAGCGCCCGGAACACGTCCTTGGCGGTCTCGTCGGCACTGGACACCAGGGTCACCCGCTCCCCCATCACCAGCTGCAGCACGCCGGCCAGCAGCGGGTAGTGCGTGCACCCGAGCACCAGGGTGTCGATGTGGCCCGCCTGCAACGGGTCAAGGTAGGCCTGTGCCAGCCCGGTGACCTGCCGGCCCGCGGTGATGCCGCGTTCGACGAAATCCACGAAACTCGGGCAGGCCTGCGAGTACACGGTCGCTGGATCCGGCCCGCCGGCGGCGGCGAAGGCCAGCGGGTAGGCACCAGATTCGATGGTCGCCGTCGTGCCGATCACCCCGATGTGGCCCGTTCTGGACACCGCGAGGGCTCGTCGGACGGCTGGCGCGATCACCTCGAGAACCGGTATGTCATAACGTTTCTGGGCCAGCGCCGTGACGCCGGCGGCGGCCGCACTGTTGCAGGCGATCACCAGCAGCTTGACGCCGGAATCCACCAGCGAGTCGGCCACCTCCAGTGCGCAGCTACGGATCTCCTCGACCGGGCGTGGCCCATAGGGGGCATGCGCCGTGTCGCCGACGTAGCGAACCCGTTCGGCCGGCAGCTGGTCGATGACTGCCCTGGCGACGGTCAAACCGCCGACACCCGAATCGAAAACCCCGATCGGTGCCGACCGGTCGACGGTGCGGTCGGCGCTCACCTGCAGGACGCTACCGGCACTCAACCGGCACTCAACCGGCGCACGTCCGGTCAATCGGTACCGGTCAGTCGATCCCGGCGGCGACCTTCTTGCGGCGTGGCCCGTCCGCCTTCGCCACCAGGAAGGCGGCCAGCACGCCGCCGATGGCGCCGAACAGGTGTCCTTGCCAGGAGATCCCGGTGGTGCCGACCAGGTCAGTGGCGGCGGTGGTGACGATGCCGGTCCAGAACAGCCCGCCCCAGAGCACCAGCAGCACCACACCCACCAGGATCTGCCCAATGTTGCGGGTGAACACCCCGCGAGCCACCAGGTAGGCGAGCCAGCCGAAGACCAGCGCGGACGCGCCGATCGTCACGGTGTTACTCGGGCCGGCCAGCCAGACACCGACGCCTGACACCAGCCAGACCAGCACGGTGACCACCAGGAATTGCCGTACCCCGCCGACGAACAGCAGCAGCCCGAAGATCAACAGCGGCACCAGGTTCCCGAGCAGATGCCCCCAACTGCCATGGAGCAGCGGTGCGAACAAGATGCCGTCAAGACCGCCGACGGTCCGCGAAATCAGCCCGAACTTGTGGTTCAGGTCGTAGCCCATCAACGAGTTGACGATCTGCACGATCACCATCACCCCGGCCAGACCGCCGACGGTGAACATCGCCGGCTTCACCTTCTCCGGCAGCAGCGACCGCTTCTTGGCCGGGGCCGAACCCGGCCCGGTGGTCGCCGGGACGGAGGGAATATTGAGCGAGGGCAGGTTGAGATTGCCCGATCCTTGCTCGCCGGGAGTTCCGAATGATCCGGATGTTGGCATGCTCATGGCTCA
Organism: Actinomycetota bacterium; assembly: GCA_030853385.1. Lineage (GTDB taxonomy): Bacteria > Actinomycetota > Actinomycetes > Mycobacteriales > Nakamurellaceae > Nakamurella. The sequence goes on from JALYVF010000265.1 coordinate 26,947, forward strand.
AGGGTACGGCGATGCGCCCGCGGCGGGGTGGGGCGCAACCCTGAATGAACCCTGACCGGCCCGCGGGGTGACTGCACCGGGACGGCACTCGCGCAGTGGCCGTACCTCGACGGACCGTCCACGGTGAGCCGCCACTGCTCGCACAATGCAGTGAGGGTTCCTGGCAACCGGCGCAGCCAACTCGGGCCGTCGTCGAATCCCTCGGCGGTGCGGCCAGCCAGCAACGCGCGGTAGCCATTCGGAATCAGCGCGGCCGCGTCGGCCGCCCGCATGCTCAGTCCATCCTCGCCATCACCAGCGAGTCGAGAACAGCGGACAGCCACCGATAGGTTGCCCACATGCCGGCCGCCGGGCCCTCCGGATCTGCCGTCACCGCAACGGGTTCGGCCTCGTCATTGACGATCTGCAGCCGCTCGGACATAGCCAGCCGAATGTCGTTGAGCGAGGTCATCCAGGCCGTCGCCTGGTCGTCGTCCAGCCGGACGGTGCCGCCGCCGCGCGGCAGGGTGTCCAGCAGCACGACAGCCGCGGCATCTTTGGCGACGATCAGCTCCGGCTCGCGCAACTGCCGCAGGCCAGCGGACAGCTCGGCGTCGTCGGCGTGGAAATCCGGCAGCAGCCGCGCGAGTGCCGGATCGTCCGGTCTGTCGGCGGGGCCGACAGCCATCCCGGTGAGGGTGGCCAGCGGATCCTCGGGGCGATCCTGCCGGCGCCCGGCCAGTAGCTCGCGGACCTGATCGACCAGATCGGCGATCAACGAGGCCTCGAGCGGTTCGAGGGTAGCGGTGATTTTCCCGAACCGCCGGCGAAATCCTTGCACTCCCCGCCCGCCCGCTCAGCGATCCTGCTGCATGGTGGCCCACAGCCCGGCGGCCTGCAGCTTGGCCACGTCGGTCTCGATCTTCTCCCGGCTTCCGGTCGACACCGAAGCCTTACCCTTCTGGTGGACGTCCAGCATCAGTTTCTCGGCGACGGTTTTCGGGTGGCCGAGCACCGACATGAACACGAGGGTGACGTAGGACATCAGGTTCACCGGGTCGTTCCAGACGATGGTGATCCATGGGGTGTCTGCGGCACCGAGTTCGTCAGCGAGATCGGCCAATTCGGCTGCCGGGGCGCTGCTGGTCACCGACCCAGTGTGGCACGGTTGCAGATATGACGAAGACTGGACCGAGCGCCGCAGCGACCAACCCGTCGGGTTCGATCGGTGCCGAGCGGGAGCGGCTGGCGGAGGCGAACTCCGGCCGGATGGCCTGGCGGGAATGGGGCCCGTACGTCGCCGAGCGGGCCTGGGGAACGGTGCGCGAGGACTACTCGGACGACGGTGACGCCTGGGCGTCGTTCCCGTTCGAGCAGGCGGTGTCCCGCAGCTACCGGTGGAACGAGGACGGGCTGTGCGCCTGGAGCGATGCGCAGCAGCACGCCTGTTTCGGCGTTGCACTGTGGAACGGGGTCGACCCGATCCTCAAGGAGCGGGCGTTCGGCCTCGCCAACGCCCAGGGCAACCACGGCGAGGACGTCAAGGAATACTTCTGGTACGTCGACAACACCCCGACACATTCGTACATGCGCACCCGGTACGCCTATCCGCTGTCGGAGTTTCCGTACGCAGAGCTGTTGGCGGGCAACGCCGCCCGCGGCCGAGATGCGCCGGAATATGAGCTGATCGATACCGGAGTGTTCGGCGATCCGGCGGCGCTGGCCGGCGGCCAGCCCGGCAACTACGCGATGGTGACCTGCGAGTGGGCCAAGGCCGGTCCGCGCGATGTCTGCCTGACGATCTCGGTGCAGAACCGTTCCGATCGCGAAGCCACCGTGCACGTGTTGCCGACGGTATGGTTCCGCAACACCTGGTCGTGGGCAAGCACTGCGGGCCAACAGGACCCGGCACCGCCGCCGCGACTGTTCGCCGAGGGCGAGGTGTTACGCGGTCACCATCCCGGCTACGGCGAGTTGGCGGTGGTCTCTGCCGTCCAGCCGGGTACCGGCGCCGGAGCGGCGGCGCCGGAGATGTTGTTCTGCGACAACGAGACCAACGTCCGCAAGCTGTACGGCGAGGGCGCCGATGCGAGCTTTGCCGGCTCGCCCGCCACCCGGTATCCCAAGGACGGCATCAACGATCATGTCGTCAGCGGAGCAGCTACCGTCAACCCAGACCGGCAGGGCACCAAGGCCGCGTTTCACCATATGCTGGTGATTCCGGCCGGCCAGACCCAGGTTGTGACGGCCAGGCTCACCTGCGATGACCAGCCCGGCCCTCTCAACCCGGTTGCCGAGCTGACGAAGACCAGGGCGCAGGAGTCGGATGCCTTCTGGCACAGCGTGTTCGGTGACCTCGACGAGGAGCCGGCGAGGGTGGCGCGGCAGGCCATGTCCGGGCTGCTGGCCAGCAAACAGTACTACCCGTACGACGTCCGGCGATGGCTGGCCGGCGATCCGCGCCAACCCACGCCGCCGGCTGGGCACGTCACCCATCGCAATGCCGGCTGGACAACACTGTTCGCCGACGACGTGATCCTGATGCCCGACCCGTGGGAGTACCCGTGGTTCGCCAGCTGGGATCTCGCCTTCCAATGCGTGGCGCTGGCCCCGGTGGACCCAGAGCTGGCGAAGGCACAGCTGCTGTTGCTACTCCGCGAGTGGTATCAGCACCCCAACGGCCAGATCCCGGCCTATGAATGGGATTTCAGCGACGTCAACCCACCGGTACATGCCTGGGCAGCGTTGCAGATCTTCCGGATCGACGGCGGCACCGACACCGCTTTCCTGGAACGGGCAATCCACAAGCTGCTGATCAACTTCACCTGGTGGGTCAATCGTAAGGACGCCGAGGGCAACAACCTTTTCGAGGGCGGCTTTCTCGGCCTGGACAACATCGGGCCGTTCGACCGGTCGAAGCCACTGCCAGGTGGTGCCGTGCTCGAGCAGAGTGACGGGACCGCCTGGATGGCGATGTACTGCCTGGACATGTTGAACATCGCCATCGAACTGGCATCGGGCGATCACAGCTACGACGACGTGGCCACCAAGTTCCTCGAACATTTCTGTCTGATCGCCGACGCCGCCAACGATCTCGGGCTCTGGGACGCCGACGACGGCTTCTACTACGACCTGATCCGGCAGCAGAACGGCGACACCCGCCGGGTGCCGGTGCGTTCCATCGTCGGGCTGATTCCGCTACTCGCGGTCGGCAGGATCTCCGAGGACGTCGCCAAGGCGATGCCTGGCCTGGCCGACCGGCTGGCCTGGCTGCTGGACAACCGGCCGGAGACCGGCGAGGCCATTCACTTCGACCGCGCCGAGCATCCGGGGCTGTTGGCGCTGTGCGGCACCGAGCGGCTGCCGGCCGTGCTGCGCACCATGCTCGATACCGGCGAATTCCTGTCCCCGCACGGCATCCGCAGCGTCTCGGCCGCTCACCGGCAACACCCGGTGACCTTCGACATCGACGGCGTCGACTTCTCGGTCGACTACGAACCTGCCGAGTCGCGCACTGCCCTGTTCGGCGGCAACTCCAACTGGCGAGGACCGGTCTGGTTTCCGATCAATGCGCTGCTGATCAGCTCGCTGCGCCGGTACGGCGAATACTCCGGCAACACCGTACGCGTCGAGCTGCCCACCGGTTCCGGGCGGATGTGCACACTCACTGAGGCGGCCGATGAGCTGACCGGACGGCTGATCGCGCTGTTCCTGCCGGCCGCCGACGGTCAGCGCCCGTGCCAGGCCGGCCTGCCCTGGCAGGACGACATCTTCTTTAACGAGTACTTCCACGGCGACACCGGATTCGGGCTGGGGGCCAGCCATCAGACCGGCTGGACAGCGCTGGTTGCGACGCTGGCACTTGGCTGGCCGCGCTGACGCTGAAAGTCAGCAACACACCACCCAAAAGTACTCAGCAGCTGTCGTCGCTCAACTCGTCGGATTCTCGGTAATCCCCCTCCAGGTCGACGGTCTCCGTGCTCGGTTGGTAGTCCGGATCGATTCGGACCAGGTCCCATTCGTTGATCCAGGCGCGCACGTGCTGGCGCATCCTGGTCGCGCCCAGCTGCTCCAGACCCGCGACGTCCGGGGGCTGCCAGCCGTAGGCGCTGCCGTGAAGCCCGCGCAGCGTGACGTAGGCGCGCTCGAGCTCGGCTGTGTCGGGTGGCATCAGGTGGAGCAGGTCACGCTCGATGTGCCGCATTCCCGTCTGTGCGAGGCCGGCCAGCTCGGCGTATTCCTCGGTCTGTTTGTCCCGCAGTCGGGCGGGCAGGTTCTCCCGGTCCTTCTTACCGGTCAGCACCGCTGCGTCGAAGTCGTCCGTGATGGCCGCGACGACGACCAGGGGATCCGCTTCGGCACCGGGGTCGCCGTCGAGCCAGCGTGCCAGCTCGGCGTAGGACCGGCCGCGTTGCAGAACGGAGTAGCGGCCGATCAGTTCGACCTCGTCCAGCAGGACCACCCAGCCGGCGCTGCCGGCGGCGCGCAGCAGCCGGGGCAGGAACCGCAATCGTTGGCGGGCGAGGTCCCTGGCTTTGATCGGAGAGAAGGAGAATGTCTTTGCCTCGCCGACAGCTTTGAGCTGGCGGCGCAGCTCTGGCATCAGCATCCGGTCACCGGACCAGAAGCGGACGATCGTGTCGAGGAACTCCTCGTCGGCGCCGGGCGCGTCGCTGCCGAGCCGCTGGTGCAGCAGCAAGGTCGCCTCGAACAGCTCGCTCATATCCCGGCCGGCTCCACGCAACCACCGCAACAGCTCAGCGTAGCAGGTGCTGTCGGTGTCCAGCGCTGCCACCGCCTCGGCGACGACGTCACGCGCGCCATCGGGGGCGACCGCGAACTCAACCATGGCCCGCAGCACCTTTGCGGGGTCGTGCAGTGGAGTCTCCTTGCTGATCACTACGGTGCTGACCACGAAGCCGGCCGAGGTCGCGAGGTGGCCGAGGTGGGTGAGCAGGTGGCTCTTGCCTTCCCCGAACCCCGCGCCGATCAGCATCGAGGCGCGCTCGTGAGGTGGCGTTTCGACGGCTTCGAGCAGCTCGGTGAATCGGTCCTCGAGGTCGTTTTGCCCAGAGCCGAGCGCGATCACGGCGTCCCGATTCGGTACCCCGCTCCGGAGCGCCTCGATGGCGCGCCGGGGGCCCAGTCGGTCGTCGTTTCGCTGGTGCCGGGTCATCGCACGGCCTCCAGCCGGACGTCCAGACGGACCAGCGAGGCGAAGGGGTTGGCACGGCGTCGATCCCGCACCTCGTCGGCGACCCTGAGCTGCAGGGCCGCGTAGCAGGGCAGCCCTCGCTTCTCGTCGCTGACCAGCTCGGGCGGCAGCACAGCCACCACCAGCATCCCGACCAGGTCGTCGGTGGCGTCGATCAGCTGCCGGAGTAGCTCGTAGGCATCCAGCACGGCCGCCTTGCTGTAGTAGATGCCAGTACGCTCTGGCGCCGGCGGCCGTCGCACTTGGGCAAGCCGGGTCAAATCGATGTGCAGAACAAGCCCACGAAGACCCGTCCGCAGCAGCAACCGCCCGATCGAGGTGAGCATCGTCCTGGCGTTGTGACGGCCGATGCGTGCGTAGATCATCGCCTCCCGCAGCTCCCGCAAGCCGATCTTCTCGCCGGTGAGCCACCCCAGGACGACGGCCGCCTCGGCGGCGTGAACGTCCCCGCTGCCCAGCTGCGCCTGAGCCAGCCGCAACAGGGCCCGACGCAGCTCGCGCGGCAGGCTGGGGTCGGCAAGCAGCAGCTGCTCGAGCTGGCGTCGTACGCTCCGGTACAGCTCGCGCGGGTCGAGGTCGTGATCGGCGGCAACTTCGGCCACCGTCAAACGACCCGAAGCTGCCGGCACCGCGATGTCGTCGTAAGCCGTCTCCACCACGGCCGCCGCTACCTGCCGCCAGTCGATCTGCCGCGCCACGGCGATAAACACCTGGTCAATCATTTGCGCCTTCGTCGTCTCGGCAGACAACGACACCAGCTGGCAGTGTTGCTCGTTCGCGGCAGCACGCAGGGTCCGCTCGAAACGGGCCGCCACGTCAGCGTTCCCCGTCACCGCCAGCTTGACCGATCCGCCCCCGGCCGGCAAATAGGAGGCGAGGTACTCCTGACCCAGGAACGCCGCATAGGCCTCGGCATTCATCACACCGCCGCCCAGCACCCGGGTGGAAGGCATACCTTGACTCGTCATGCGCCGGCGGTAAAGGAGATGCCCCAGTACAGCTGCGGCTGGCCCGTCTTGGCGACGGTCGTCAGGGTGCCAGTCCCCCGGGTGCCCGAGCTGGCGTGCCAGCGCAGTGCCCGGCCGGATTTCGCCGTCCGCTCGCCGCTGGAGTCCAGCAGATACAGATCGCGGGCGAACTCCGGGCGGGTGTAGTCACGTTGTTGACCGGGCAGAAGCGTCAACAGGTTCCATACGTCGACCAGCCGCACGACCGCGGCCGCAGGCTGGTTGCTCTGGGATCTGACCAGGTCGTAAGCATGCTCAAGGCTCTCCAGGAACGGTGGTGGCCGGAACCGCGGCGGTCGGGCCTGGGTGGCCGCGAGCAGACCCACCAGAACGGACGGGCGCAGCCGTTTTTCGCGGCGTCGGTCGATCTCGACGGCGGCGTCTGCGGGTAGAACCTTGATCAGGGACGGATAGCACAGCAGTCGCTCGTCCGCCTCGAACATCGTCACATCTTGGGCGGCCGCCGCCTCCAGTAGCTCCTTGCCGTAGTGGCCGGACTCCAGGTGTGCCCTGTCGTCGAAGCCGAACGATGCCTCGGCGTCGGCTGCGACGCGAGATGCCTCGGCGGCCAACGATGCCCCGTTGGTGAGTGCCCGACGCAGCTCGCGTAGCTGTCCACGCCCGGCGCCGGTCTTGGCCTTCTTCAGCTCACGTGTGACGGCTGCCGACGCCCGGAGAGCGGCATCCACCCGATCCTCCGTTGCTTGGAGTGCCGCCTCGAGTCCATCCATTCTCACTCCCATCATTTTCTGCTTCCATCACCCACTGAGACGCTCATGGAGGCTACCTGAACACGCGTCAAACCCCCCGGCGTCTGGTTGTCGCCGAGGGCCGAGCCAATGGCTGGAGTTTGCTTGACGGCTCTGTTCTGGATGCCATCCCGGCCATCCGCGGCGTCGGGCAACGGCCTTGCCGCCACCGCGAACGGCTACACCCTGACCCCGAATACACTGCCGATGGCCGGCAAGGCAACGCCGCTGACCTTCACCATGCAGCGGCGGCAAGCCCGTCACCAGCTTCGATCCCGAACAGACCAAGCTGATGCACCTCGACTTGATCCGCGAGGCCCTCACCGGGTTCCAGCATCTGCACCCGACCATGAACTCGGCCTGGACGTGGAGTATCGCCCCCGCCCACTCACTCCCGGCAGGTACCGCATCTACACCCATTTCCTGCCACCCGCCGGCGCATCAGCCGGTGCGCTGATCACCTCCCGGCCGATCACCGTTGCCGGCACCACCGCGCTGGCGGTCGGAATCGTCGGCCTGGTGCGCCGAGCCGCAGCCACTGCCAGGCGATACCCCTGCGTCGTCGGCATCGTGTTCGGGTCGATGACGCTGCTGCTGTGGGGCACCGCAGTCGTGCTGGTCCTTATCGGCATCAGCAACCTGCACTTCGCCTAGCCTTCGTGCCCCTGGGTAATCCGGCACTGACCCGCGTCACGGGCGATCCCTGCAGACCTGGAAGGACCAGCCATGCCCCGGCGAGCGACACCCCCGGCGCTTCACCTGCTGCGCCGGCCGCGATCCGAATCCCGGAGATAGCAAGCGGCGGTGACCGACGACCGACTACGAGTACCGTCGTCGGCATCGGGCGATGGGACTGGGGATGCCGATAATGCGATCAAAGCAGATGAACCTTGCGGTCGTTGGTGTGACCGTTGCTGCGCTGCTGGTGGGCTGCGGGAGCGGCAGTTCAAGCAACACCGCGGGAAGCAGTTCACCTTCCAGCACAGTAGCCAGCCTGTCGTCGGTCACCACAGCCGCCGCGTCGCCGAGCGTTACCTCGTCGGCTGTCAGCACGGCCGCGGCGTCGTCCAGGGGCGCCTCGACCGCCAATGGAGCGACCAGCAGCGCCTTGGCCTCTACCTCAGCCGCGCCCAGCAGCACGTCGCCGACAAAAACCGCGCCCATGTCGAGCAGCTCTGTGCACCCAACACCAGCCGGGTTTTGCTCGACGCTTGGCCAGTTCGGCCGGCAGTTCTCATCCGCGCTGGGTAACGGCAAGGGCGCTGGGGTTGCCCAGGTGAAGGCAGCGCTGCCCAAGGCTGTGGCGCTCGCGAACCAACTGATAGCCCAGTCACCGGCCGCCTTGAGGGCGGACGTGGTGAAGGTCGATGCGGCCGTGATGGCTTTCAACGACTTCGCCCAACACGGTATGACTCAGAAGGATCTGGACTCGACCAGCAACAACACCCCGCTTGCCAAGCTACTCGACAAGACCCAGAACAGCGCAACAGCTCTGCGCACGTACGACACGAACACTTGCCACGCCACCTTCGGCAAATAGCGGCTGGTCCGGCAGCGTCACCGCCGCCCGTCGACGTGCTGTCCATGCTGGAAACTTTCCTCGCTTAGTCATGTTCTCCCCCCACACAGTTATTAGGGAGTCGCGCTCTACGCTTGCCGCCATGACGCAGCCCGCGACCGTGCCTCCCGTCCAACCCGCCGCGCCGTCGACCGCTCTGCTCACCGATCAGTACGAGCTAACGATGCTGCAGGCGGCACTCACCGATGGCACCGCCGACCGTCAGTGCACCTTCGAGGTGTTCGCCAGACGGTTGCCGAACGGCCGGCGCTACGGCGTGGTGGCCGGCACCGGACGGTTCCTGGACGCGCTGGAATCGTTCACCTTCGGTGACGCCGAATTGGCCAGACTCGATCCCATCCTCGACCGACGCACCCTCGATCACCTGGCCGGCTATCGCTTCGACGGCGACATCGCGGGCTACCCGGAGGGCGAGCTGTTCTTTCCCGGCAGCCCGGTGTTGTCGATCACCGGAACCTTCGCATCGGCGGTGATCCTGGAGACCCTTGCCCTGTCGATCTACAACCACGATTGCGCTGTCGCCGGGGCGGCCGCCAGGATGGCCAGCACTGCCGGCGACCGAACACTGATCGAGATGGGCTCGCGGCGTGCCCACGAAGAGGCCGCCGTCGCCTGCGCCAGGGCCGCCTACCTCGCCGGCTTCGACGTCACCTCGAACCTGGAGGCCGGCCGCCGCTACGGCATCCCGACCGGCGGCACCGCCGCGCACGCCTTCACCCTGCTGCACGACACCGAGGCGGAAGCCTTTGCCGCGCAGGTAGCCTCCCTCGGCACCTCGACCACCTTGCTGGTGGACACCTACGACATCACCGCGGGCATCGAGACCGCCATCAAGGTGGCCGGCAGCTCGCTCGGCGCCATTCGCATCGATTCCGGCGATCTGGGGGTGTTGGCCCGCTCGGCCCGCGATCAGCTGGATGCGTTGGGCGCCAAGCAGACTCGCATCGTGCTGTCCGGCGATCTTGACGAGTACGCGATCGCGGCGCTGCGTGCCGAGCCGGTCGACGTGTACGGCGTCGGCACATCGGTCGTCACCGGATCCGGCGCGCCGACCGCCGGCATGGTCTACAAGTTGGTCGAGGTGGACGGCCGGCCGGTGGAGAAACGGAGCGAGAACAAGGCGTCGCTCGGCGGTCGGAAAGCCGCGTTGCGGCGCCACCGACCGACCGGGACCGCCACCGAAGAGGTGGTCTACCTGGCCGGTAAGGAACCCGAGATGGCTTCCCACGACACGGTTCTGCCGGTACCGCTGGTGCGCGGCGGCGAGCGGATCGACGGCCTGCCCGATCTGATGCGGTCGCGCGATCACCTCAAGGAACGGCTGGTGACGCTGCCGTGGGAGGGGCTGAAGTTGTCCAAGGGCGACCCGGCCATTCCGACCACCTTCCTGCTGCCGGGACACGTCCGATGACCCAGGAATACCTGCCGTCCACCGCGCTGATCGTCGTCGACATGCAGCACGATTTCGCCGATCCGTCCGGTTCGCTGTACGTCCGCGGCGGCGAGGACATCGTTGCCCCGATCGCCGCCGAGATTTCGGCAGCGAAGGCGGCGGGTGCCACCGTCGCCTTCACCCAGGACTGGCACCCGGAACACACCCCGCACTTCCAACAGGATGGCGGCAGCTGGCCGGTGCACTGCGTGATGGGCACGGCCGGCGCCGACTTCGTGCCGGGCCTGCTGCCGGCCGCTGAACGGCCGGAACCGGTGGTGCGCAAGGGCTCTGGGCCGGAAGACGGCTATTCCGGCTTCTCCGTCCTTGACCTGACCACCGGCCAGCAGCGCGACACGGAGCTGTCGGTGATCCTGGATGAGAACGGGGTGATGGACATCGTGGTGGTCGGGCTGGCTGGCGACTGGTGCGTCAAGGCGACGGCGATCGACGGCATGCGGCTGGGCTACTCGGTGACAGTGCCGCTGGCACTGACCAAGTTCGTCGAACTCGCCGGTGGGGATGGCGCAACCGCGGTGGAGGAGATGCGGGCCGCCGGCGTCACCGTCACCGACTGAGCGCCCGCTGCAGGAACTCGACCTGCAGGTTCAGCAGATTCTCGGCCACCTCTTCCTGCGGCGTCATGTGAGTGACGCCGGTCAGCGGCAGGACCGCGTGCGGACGACCGGCCGCCAGCAGCGCAGACGACAGCCGCAGGGTGTGCGCCACCACCACGTTGTCGTCCACCAACCCGTGCAGAATCAGCAGCGGCGGCAGCGGCGCATCCTTCTGGGATGCCAAGTCCAGCAACGAGTTTCGCCGATACACAGCCGGCTGTTCGGCCGGATGCCCGAGGTAACGCTCGGTGTAGAAGGTGTCGTACAGCTCCCAGTCGGTCACCGGCGCGCCGGCGACCGCGGCGTGGAAGACGTCCGGCCTGGCCAGCACCGCCAGCGCCGACAGGTACCCGCCGTACGACCAGCCCAGAATGCCGACCCGTGCGGTGTCGATGTCCTCCGGATACTGCTCGGCGACACCGGCGAGTGCATCCACCTGGTCCTGCAGGGTGACGCTGGCGAACTCGTCGCGGACCGCCTTCTCCCAGGCCGGGCAGCGACCGGGAGTACCGCGACCGTCCGCGACGATGACGCAGAACCCTTGATCGGCAAGGTATTGCGCCTGCAGGAACGCCCGCCGCTGCTGCTGCACCAGCTGTCCGTGGGGGCCGCCGTAGGGTGCCATCAGCACCGGCAGCCTGGCCGAGCCGGCGGCATGTCCGGTCGGGAACAGCACGGCGGCCGCCAGCTGACGCTGCCCGAGGCGCAACAGCGTCACCCGCGGTTCGAAACCAGCCGGCTCGGCGAACCGCTGCAGGGTGCCCACCTTGGTGCCAGCGGCGAAAATCACTACTCGCGGCCCTTCTACGTCGAGGGTGGAGCTGATGATCACCGTCGTCCGGCCGGCCGACAACCCTTGGTGCACACCGGGTCCGGCGCTCAATTCGGTGGCGGTTCCGTCCCAGCCGATGCGGACCAGCTGGATCGACGTCGGGTCGACACCGGACGCGCGGACCAGCGCACCGTCGTCGGCGACGGACTGCACCGAGCGGATCTGCAGGCCGGCCGGGCTTAGCAGCGCACCGTCCAACGCCAGCCTTCTGGTGTCGGTGTCCTCGTCGTCCACCGTGCTGAGCAGACCGCCGGTTGGGGCAAGACACGGCACTCCGGGCAGCAACTCGATCCAGGTCGCATCGTGCAGCTCGGCGAGCGTGTTCGCCGTCCCATCGGTCAGATTGGGCGAGGTGATCCTGGCATGGCGCTGGTCACGGCTCATGCTCTGTACCACGGGGTCGCCGTGGCCGGTCCAGCAAACGCTGGTGAGGTATGGGAATTCCGCGGAGGTGGAAGCCAACTCCCGCTGCTGCCCGTCAAGGGTGACGTGCCAGAGCGACACCTCGGCGTCGGCGCTGCCGGCCACCGGGTAGCGGTGCTGGGTCGGCGCGGCCGACGGGACTGCCGGGTCGGCCAGGTACCAGATAGGCACCGGGGCGACATCGAACCGCTCGACCAGCAGCGAGTCGCCGTCCGGCGCCCACCAGAAGCCACGGGAGCGGTCCATCTCCTCTGCCGCAACGAACTCCGCCTGGCCCCAGAACACGGTGTCGCTGTCCGGCTCGGCCAACGCCCTGTCGGCCGACCCGTCAATCCCGATCACCCGGAAGGCACCGCCCGAGGTGGCGTAACCGATGGTGCGGCCGGTCGGGTCGATGCGCGGATCGATGACGGCGCCGCCGCCGGTAGTCAGCTCGCGGGAGCTGGCGGTGGCGAGGTCGCAGACCCAGATCGCGCCGGACAACGGGAACACCGCGGTGCTGCCGGCGTCGTCGACGGTGAAGGCGACGATGCCGCCCGCGGACTCGCGTGCCCGTTCCCGGCGGGCTCGTTCCTGCGGCGACAGCTGCTCGCCGCCCTCCCCCAGTAGCGCGGCCGGATCGGCCAGCAGTCGCTCAGCGCCGGCGGCCACGTCGAACTCCCACAGTGCTCCCGTCCGGTCGGTGCCGGTCGGAGTGCGGACAAACAGCACCCGGCAGCCGTCGGCGGTGACCATGACGTTCCGCGGCTCACCGAGGGTGAACCGCAGCGTGCGGGCAGACATCCGCGGGAAGGAGACGGATTGGTCTGTGCCGCCGTCGGCAGGCATAGGGCTGGACTCCACACCAGAAGATGTTGCCATGGCGGCGTCACAACGGCTGACGCCGACCTTCGGTCACGGATCGCGTACCGGTACCCACACGACGACGCAACGACCTGCGGTCAACCGAGCCGTCGGCGAGCCAACCCGACCGGTTCTGCGATGACCACAAGATTGCTGTCGTAGGACCGCCGAGCACGGTCGAAGGCACCGGTACAGGTGATCAGCACCAAGCGGTGCGGCCCGGTCTGATCGAAAGCCTCGCTATCGGCGGCAAGCCCGAGTTTCGCCACCTGCTGTACCGAGACGATCAGATAGTTCGCCTCATCGCCGTCCCCGCGGACCGTGACCCGATCGCCGACGTGCATCCGCAGCAATTTGGAAAAGAAGCCCAGGCCTTCGACGGCGGAGTCGACGTGACCAGCAATGACCGTCGACCCGAAAGGATCACCAGCGTAGGAGCTGCCATCCCACCAGCCGACGTAGTTGACGTGTTGGGGCACCTGCAACGCACCGTCGACCGTCTTGGCCGGCAGCACACCAGCGCTCGCGCCCCCAGGAAGAATCAGCAGCGTCGGCACAAACCGGACTCGGACGTTCTGCCCCGAATGACCAACGCTGGCGTCCCGCACCTCAGTCGGAACGGCCGCCGCGGTGGGAGCACCGGGAGCAATGGAACCCGGCGACGCAGTTGAACCCCCCGGCGCAGTGACAGTTGGCGGATCGGTGGAAGCGGTCGACGCCGAATCGGACGATTCAGGCGGGTGCGAGACGGCAATCGCGGGAGCCGAACTCACCGGCACGGCAGCCATTGGGGTCGACGAGACGGCTGCCGATGTGGCTAGCGGACCTGCACAGCCCGCGATGGCGGCGAAGCCGAGCATGACGGCCGCCGACCAACGGGCCGGTCGCTCGTGCCGGAGCCACATTCGGCGGATCAATGTAGAAAGGTCAGCTGCTCCGCGGGCTCCAGGCCAACGGCCTGCCCGCCGGTGCCGGTATTCACCCGACGCGGCTTGGCGGAGCCCATAGCGCTCACCGCGATGACATGAACCGCGACGTTCATCGTCTTGTTCACCGGGTCGCCGACCGCATAAACCCTGTTGAGCGACCCGCCCTTGACCGTGAGAGCCAGCGGACCGAGGATGTCGGGGCCGACCTCTCCGGTAGGCACGATGGCCACCTGATAGGTGGCCGCCGGCACCACCAGCTTCAGCGACTCGCCGTTGGCGATGTTGGAGAACAACACCTGGCCGTTGACCAAGACATCGGCGGGCGGGACGGCGGCGGTGTGCGCCACTACCAGGGATGCCTTGTCGCTGGGGACGGCAGACAGATCGTTGTCGAAGGTCGTCACCACCGGCCTGCCGGCAGGCTGCGCCGGAAGGTGAACGACCACGTCGGTGTTCGACCTGGCGGACACCTTGATCATGCTCACCAGGACCGGCTTACCGTTTTCGAGGAAGGTGAGCTTGCGGCTGCCGGCGACCACCTTGAACGGACCGGCGATCTGAGCGGCCGTCAAGCCGCTGGCCACGATGGCGCCGTCGACCGAGACGTCGATGGCGGCGTGGGGCAATCCCTGCACCAGGTAGATCTCAGCTGCGGCATTGGCATCCTTGGCATCCATGGCGGCATGGCTGGGACCGACAGTCAGCACGGATAGTGCCAGCGCGGCAGCGGCGACCGATGCGAGCTTGGACCAGCGTCCGGAGATGTGCACCTTCATGGCTTCCTCTCAACGGCCGCTTCCGCGGTCACTCTGGGTGATGCGTTGCCGACACATTATCATTCGGCGTAACGTTCGTCACCTGCGCGATCACCGTCGGGCATAACCTCCGGAATGTGGTTTCGCGCGCGGAGGGGTCTTCAGACCGGAACGCGGAGACGGAGGTTGGCGTGAGCGGCGCAACTTCTCGGCGGAGCGTTGTGCGCCGCTCCGCTGGGTTGGTGCTGGTAGCCCTGCTACTGCTGACCGCGGTGATCTTCTACCGTGCCATTCCGGCCTTTCCGACCGCCTCGGATGCTCCCGCTACCCCAAGCCGCGCGCCGGGGGCCACCACGAACTCCGCTGCTGCCATCTCGGGTACGTCCAACTCGCCGCTATCAACTGCGACGCCACCAGCTAGTTCGGTTCCGGCTACCTCGGCACCGATGGCCCCGTCGACGACGACGGCGACGTCGACATCCGCTGTCTCAGCATTCGCCGGCTCGACGCCGGCTGGCCCGGGCGTCACGGGAGCTACCCAGCCGACAATCAGCCACGGTGTTGATGATCGACCGCCGGACGGTCCTGGAGTCACCGAGCCTGGCATTTCCCTCACCGCCCGCCCGGGCTCAGATGGCACCTTCGATGTTGCCGAATGGGTACTGCTGCCGGCACCGATTTCCACGCTGTCGCTGCGACCACCTCCGATCGACCAGGCGGGCAAAGAATTCGCCGGCCACTTACCGGTGGCCACCACCATCCAACTGACCGCGGGCGACCAACCGGTGATGCTGCCCTCTGACACATTGCGAGCGGCTGTGCTGCTGCCCCTTGACAGCAAGGAGAAGCAGTTCGAGCTGCGCTACCAACTCACCGGCGTGACGATCCACAGCAACCCGTCAACGGCTGGCAGGGCGTTGGCGGCCATCGGATCACTGACCGGCCCGGTTGCAGCTGGTCTACCGGTGCAGATCGCCGTGATCGGCAGCAGAATCCGTAATCTGGAGTGTCCCGCGCTGACGCTGGACGAGCGCTCGTGCGCAGTCGGCGAGCTGCCCGAGCTGCGGGTGAATCGTGCGCTGCCGTGGCGTGACTCGATCGTCGTGGTGCAGCTCGACCTGTCCGGCCCGGGATGAGCCCACTGTTGGAGTTGGCTCTCGGCGCCTTCCGTGTCGTCCTGTACATCGGCTACGTGCTGCTCGCCGGGATCCTGACCTTCTGGGTACTGGTCTGGCCCGAAGGCAGCACGGAACGGCGGCTGGTCCTGATGACGGGCCTCGGCACCGCGTTGATGATCCTCTCCACCATCGCCGGACCTGCTCTCCAGCTGCTATTCGGAGCCGGAAGTCCGGGCGACGCCGTCACCCGGTTGAGCGGTGCCGCGCTGATTGTCAGGTTGGCCGCGCTGGCCTTCATGGGTTTCTTTCTCGTCGACCTGGTCCGCGCCGCGATCACCGGATGGCGACGGCTGGCGGCCATCGTGGTAGTCGCGTTGATCGCCGCCACATTGGTGGTGCAGCCCAACGCCGTCGGAGGACCTTGGCAGCTGGTCAAGATCATCGCTACCTCGGGTCATGTGCTGGCTACCGCAGCCTGGTTGGGCGGGTTGCTGGCGTTGGCGGCGGTGCTCATCACACATCAGAACCTGAAGGAGCTGGACTGGCTGATCCCCGCGTTCTCGGTGGTGGCGACGTTCAGCGTGATCACGTTGGTGGTCACCGGTTGCGTTCAAGCACTGGCGATCGCCGGCGGATTCATCCCGCTTGTCACCTCCCGCTACGGCTTGGTGCTGTTCATCAAGGTGGTGCTCTTCGGGGTGATGCTGGTGCTCGGCAACCGTGGTCGCCGGTACGCCGCCAGGGTGGCGTTCCGCCGGGTCAATCCCCTTGCCGACAGTGCCAATCGGGCGGGTATCCATCGTCTGGCGGTGGTGATGGGTGGCGAGGTGGCCCTCGCCTTGGTGATCTTGGTGACGACGTCCCTGCTGGTGCTGGCCGCGCCGGCTCCGTAGGCCACATCGTGGGTTGGGTCAACTCCGACCCCACCGGCCCGTCTGGTCCGGTTGCGTCGGAGGGTTCCGCCGCTCCCTGGCCGCCGGCGCCACGAACGCGGCCACCGCAATCAGCACCAGCACCAGGATGAAGGCGTTGAGCAGCCCGACGTGGCCACCGAGGAATCCGAGCACTGGGGGTCCGACGAGGAATGCCAGGTAGCCGATGGTGGCGACGGCGCTCACTCGGGCGGCTGCGTTACGCGGGTCGTCGGCGGCCGCCGACATGCCGACCGGGAAACCGAGCGATGCGCCGAGGCCCCACAGCACGGTGCCGACCATGTCCATCGGAACGCTCGGGACGAAGATCACCAGGCACAGTCCGATGGCGCCGGATACCGCCGACGCGCGCAGTACAGGGACCCGACCGAACCGGTCGAGCGCCGGCACTCCGACCACTCTGCCGACCGTCATCGCAGCGACGAACACTCCGTAGATCACCGCTCCACCAGCGTTGGTGGTACCTCGTTTGTCGAC
Organism: Actinomycetota bacterium; assembly: GCA_030853385.1. Lineage (GTDB taxonomy): Bacteria > Actinomycetota > Actinomycetes > Mycobacteriales > Nakamurellaceae > Nakamurella. The sequence goes on from JALYVF010000265.1 coordinate 43,834, forward strand.
CATGGCCAATGCGAGCCAGTCCCCTGCGGCGCCCTCGGCGAAGGCCATCCCCAGCATGATCAACCCGATCAGCAAGGTCGCCGACTGCTTCCAGACGGCGATCCGCTCGCGCCAGCTGGTGCTCTGGTGCCCGTCGTCCTCGACACTCAGCGATTCGGGCTGCACGTGTCGGACGGCGATCGACAACGAGACGACGCCGACGATCGCCACGATCGCCAGGTGCCAGACCACCGGTAGCGCCACCCTGGCGGCCAGCGCACCGAGACCAGCGCCCCCGACGGTTCCGAGGCTGAAAAGGGCGTGAAACAGCGGCATCAGGGTGCGCCCCATCACCCGCTCGTTAGCCGCCCCCGACAGGTTCATCGCCACGTCGGTGGTCGAGGTTCCAAGTCCGAAGACGAACAGGCCGATCAGGATGGCCGAGTAACTGGGAAAAGTGGTTCCGACGCCGGCGAACGCCAGGCCGACGAGCATCGTCAGGCTGGCCACTGTCATCGTGTGCTTGGCGCCGAACCGAGCGATCAGATGGCTGGAGGATCCCAGCCCGACCATCGATCCGCAGGACAGCCCGACCACCAGCAGGCCCATCGATAAGGTGCTGGCGCCCAACAGATCGCGAACCGCGGGAATCCGGACCATCCAGCTGGACAGCGACAACCCGTCGATCGCGAAGACCGCGAAGACTGCCGCCGTCCAGGCGCGCCCCTGGCGCCTGGTGATCCGCCCACCGGCGAGGGTAGCGCTGGGTGCGGTGCTGGCCATCGGCGTTCCTTGCGTTGACTCGAATATCTATTGTGACGAGTGGACCGGCCACGACGTTAGTCGAATCGATTCGATCAAATCGTTTCGAGTACGGTAACACCATGACTGCAACGGGAATAACTGGTGGGCGCCCGACCCTGGCCGCGGTGGCGAAGGCTGCCGGTGTCTCGGTGTCGACCGCCTCGCTGGCGTTCTCTGCGCGCGGTCCGGTGTCGACCGCCACTCGCGACACGGTGCTGGCGGCTGCCGTCTCACTCGGCTACCCAGGGCCGGACCCTCGGGCCCGCTCGCTGCGTCGCGGTCGATCCGGCGTGGTCGGGGTGGTGGTGGAGAACTCGGTGCTGACGGCGTTCCGTGATCCGGTAAACATCGGCATGGTCGATGGCGTCGCCGAAGTGCTCGGCGATGCGGGTGCCGGGGTGCTGCTGCTCACCGACGCCCCGCACGCCAGGGCAGCGTTCGACAATGCGGCGATGGATGGAGTGGTGCTGACGGGCTGCAGCCCGGTGGTCGGCGAGCTACTGGAATCGTTGCGCCGCAGGCACATCCCCACCGTGCTGGTCGGTGGTGGTGGGCGCCGCGGCATCGTGGCCGTTGACGTCGACAACCTGGCGGCGTCCACCGCGCTGGCCGACCATCTGCACCAGCTCGGACACCGTGACGTCGCCGTGGTGGCACTGCCGTTCGACGCGCCGGCTACCCAGTGGGTGACGCCGGCGCTGCTCGCCGGATCGGCGGCCGGCACTGCCGTCGACCGGCTGCGCGGGGTGCGGGTCCGATATCCGCGTGCGCCGGCGGTCGCGGCAACCGCCAGCACCATCCACGAGGGCGAACGACTCGGTCTCACGCTGCTCGACAGCGATGCCGCCGAAGCCGGTCGCGGCCGGCAGAGTGCGGCACACCGGCGTCCGACGGCGATCATCGCGCAGAGCGACCTGCTGGCCGTCGGAGTGATCAGGGCGGCCGAGTCGCTCGGCCTCGCCGTCCCGGACGACCTGAGCGTCGTCGGGTTCGACGGCATCGAGTTGCCGGCGCTGGGCGAGCACACGCTCACCACCATGCGCCAACCCATGCAGGACAAGGGCCGGGCCGCCGCCACCGCGGTTCTCAGACTGATCGACGGTGGTCGGCCCCGGTCCACCGAGTTCAGCTGCGAGTTCGTGCCTGGCACCACCACCGCAGCAGCACCGGGCTGATTGGATTCGGGCTTCGATTCTGTTCCGTTCAGCCGCGATCAAGTCGAGGCGCAACGCGGTAGAACCCTGTGTCAGGGTCGTGTCAGGGCCGTGTCAGGGCACGCCCCGATGGTAGGTGCATGACAAAGACAACGAATACAGCAGCGGGGCAGCGGGGCCGCGAGCCGGCGATCCGGGTGCAGGACATGGAAAAGTCCTACAAAGAGTTGCACGTCCTACGGGGGGTGGACTTCGAGGTGGCACCGGGCAGCATCTTCGCCCTTCTCGGCTCGAACGGGGCCGGTAAGACCACCATCGTCCGGATCCTGTCAACGCTGCTGAAACCAGATGCCGGCACCGCCACCGTGAACGGCCACGACGTCGCAGCGGACCCGTTACGAGTTCGAGAGTCCATCAGTCTCACCGGACAGTTCGCCGCCGTCGACGAGATCCTCTCCGGTCGGGAGAACCTGGTGTTGGTGGCCAAGCTGCGGCATCTGCGCTCTCCCGGCCAGCTCGCTGACAACCTGCTCGACCGCTTCGACCTCACCGATGCGGGATCGCGGAAGGTGGCCACCTATTCAGGGGGCATGCGTCGTCGTCTGGACATCGCGATGAGCCTGATCGGGCAGCCGAAGGTGATCTTCCTCGACGAGCCGACCACGGGTCTGGATCCCGAAGGACGCCTCGAGGTGTGGCGGGTCGTTCAAGAACTCGCCGAGCAGGGGACCACCGTGCTGCTCACCACGCAGTACCTCGATGAGGCCGAACAGCTCGCGGACCGGATCGCGATTCTTCATCAGGGCCGCATCATCGCCAACGGCGCTCTCGCCGAGCTGAAGCAACTACTGCCACCGGC
>JALYVF010000270.1 GCA_030853385.1 Actinomycetota bacterium
GCCAGCGACGCCCAGGCCGACGGGCCGACCTTCGACGCGCAGGACCCGCGGTTACTGGCGCCGGGCGACCTGCCCGGCCGGATCGCCGCGCTGCTCACCGAAGCGGGGTCACCGCTCCCCGGACCCCGGGCGAGCTGGTCCGCTGCATCGTGGCCAGTCTGGCCCGCTCCCACGGCGACGCGGTCCGGGACATCGAGCGACTCACCGGCCGGCGAGTCGGCACCGTGCACATCGTCGGCGGGGGCGCGCCCGCAACGCGTTGCTGTGCCAGCTCACCGCGGACGCCGTCGGGGTGCCGGTATTGGCCGGCCCGGTCGAAGCGACCGCGATCGGCAACCTGTTGATCCAGGCCAGAACCCACGGCCTGATCACTGGGGACGTGTCGGCGCTGCGCCGGGTGGTTGCCCACTCGTTCCCACCCCGGACCTACGCTGCCGGAACGCGGACGGCAAAGAAAGGCTGATCACCGATAGTCACCCGGCGGGTTCCCCAGTTGGTGGACACCGGCAACATGTCCGGCGCCGACATCGTTGCCGCGATCGCCCTAGGAACCCGGTTCACCTTGGCCGGGCCTACCTGTAACGGTTGATGGGCGGCGGCCCGGACGGCGCCACCAACATTCTGCGCACCGAGATCGAGCGGACCGGGCGGCTGCTCGGGGTCAACGCGGTCGAGGAACTGAATCCCGGACACGTCATCCTGCTGGAGCGGCTCGCCCCCCGACCCGGAGGCTGATCGCCGGACCTGCTGCGCGGCGCCCGGACCACAGGCATAGCACCACTTCCTGCGCAACCAGAGCCGCCTTGCTCGCGGACGCGGCGACGGCCCGCGTCCGGATCCATTCAGAGCCCATCAAGCAGTCATCCCCCAAACTGGCGCGCCGAAAAGACCACAGGGAAGATAGAAAACGTCCAGCAGGCCGACCCGTTCCGCCTGGCCGACAGTCGACGGACGGGCGATCCGGTCCGGAGCGGGTCGAAGACCTCCCAGAGCAGAACGACCCGGCGGCTCACCGGCATCGGCAACAACACGCCGCTCGAACCTGCAGGTTGGCTCAATGACCAGCCCACCTTCGCGCCCAGCCCGGCCGGTCCAGGGCCCCAACCCGGGGAAGTCACCAGGATGCGCTCGCATATCAACCCCGGGCACACCGCGATATCCGGGCCACCCTCCTGATCGACGACCTGGTTCCCGCCGTGGCGATCCTGACCAGGACCAGGCGGCGGCAGGCGGCCGAGTCGATCGGTAACCAAGTGCGGCCGGTGTAGGCGGTGACCGCCGAGAACGGCATGGAGATATCGTCGACTGGCATTGACTGACAGGAACGAGACTTACGAGGAGGGAGCCGTGCCGATGGCTGCGTCCCCCGAAGCCGCGTGGCGCGAACTCGACGTCAACATTCAGGGCTGGTGGGACGAAGATGTCGTCGATCCGGCCAACCACGCGACCACCTTCAGAGCGGCGACGATGATCGACGTGCCGCGGCCATACGTGGCGGCGGGGACCGAAGGGACGCCGGACTGGTATCGGACGATGTTCAACTGGGACGCATATTTCACCTGCTTGGGGCTTCTCGTGCACGGGCGACACGAACTGGTACGGGACCTCGTTGAAAACTATCTACACCTCGTCGACCTGCTCGGCTACATGCCAAACGGCAACCAGGTGGAGATCTCGACCCGCTCGCAGCCACCGGTCTTCCCCGACGCGATCGCGCGTTATCTGCAGGTGTGCCCCGACCACGAGCTCGCGGCGCGGGCATACCCACTACTCGTCCGCGAGTATCGCGGATACTGGCTCGCCGATCATCACCGGACTCCGGTCGGTCTGGCCACCTGCCGGGATCTCGGCGACGTGTCACTCGACCCCCGGCTCGCTGCCGAGGCAGAGACCGGGCTGGACTGGACCTCGCTGTATGACGGCGACGTGCGCAACACGGTGCCGCTCGTCGTGAACTGCGCCCTCGTCCGCTACGCCGAAGTGCTCTCGACGCTGGCTGCATCGCTCAACCGGCTGGACGAGGCCGCAGCATGGCGCGCCACCGCGGACGAGCGCGCCAAGCTGATCCGAAAATCGTGCTGGAATGCTGAGGCCGGCTTCTTCTACGACCTCGATTATGTGCATGGCCGCTATGTGCGCAATGCCGGCGCGACCGGTTACTGGCCCCTGTGGGCAGGGGTCGCGACCGCAGACCAAGCGCAGTCGTGCGCGGCGTTCCTGCCCCGCCTACTGCACAGGTACGGCATCACAACCACCGAGACAGCACCCGAGCGCACACTGTTCGGCAACTTACTGGAGCTTGCGGACCTGCAGTGGACACACCCGGCCGGGTGGCCGCCGCTGCAACTGATGGCGACCTGGGGGCTGTCCCGCTACGGACTGCACGACGCCGCACGGGCGAGCGCAACGGGGAACCTAAGCATGATGGTGCAGGTGCAAGCGACCACGGGCCGACTGTATGAAAAGTACAACATTGTCGACGGCACGACGGAGCTGCCCAATTCCAGGTACGGAACCCTGCCGCTGCACGGCTGGACGTCGGCGGCCGTGGCGCTACTCGGCCGATACGTGTACCAGGGCAGGCCCATCGAGGCTCAATTGCCGCCGACGGGACCGACTCGCTGTGATGTCCAGGGAGGTTGGTCAGTCGGTTGATGGGTGGCTTGCCGTCGGTGGCCGAGTCGGCGCGGGGATGATTGTAGAAGTGGAGCCAGTCGGTTAGTGCTGTGTTGCGCTGCTCGGTTTGAGTGATCCCGGCATCTTCCAAAACCTTGTCCAACCGGTTGATCTCACACACCCGATCTTGGGTCAGGATCACCCGGGTGCGCGTGAGGTCCCGTAACACCCGGACCGGTGCCGGTGGAACGAACGACCCTCGCACCAGACCGTGCGAGCCGGCCGATGGGGCCGATGGCTCTGTCGTATCCGGATCGCGCAGCGAACGCGGCTCGGGCTGCAGGAGAACCGCTATGGCAAACCGTTTTCCGTCCGGGTGCTCGACCACTCCGACCTCGGCCGGCACCGAGATCCGCTGGGTCGGGCTCAGCGACCCATCGGCGTACCGCCGGCACAACTCAATCAGCACCGGGACCTTGAAAACGCTGGCCGCGACGGCGGACTGTCCGTGTTGACACCGTGTTCGGCAGGTCGGCCGTCGGCACCGACAAGGCTGTCGACATCACGGACATGCACCCGCGGGGTGACGCCGATCCGCTCACACACCTCGGCGATCCGGGCATCCAGCGCCGGCCGGGAACCGAACTGGGTGACGACCTGTGCGACTGCCTGCTGGGTTGACGGCTCGGACATGCTCTCTCCTGGCACACTTTCTGGCCCACGGGGTGGACGACAGCGGTCGGGGCTGGTCCCGGATACTCATTCTGGCGGGCGACCGTACCGCCGTGGGTGGTGCCGCAGCACAACCTTCGCTCCGGCCTTTGGTTCCGCCGACAACCTGCGGCCGGTGGGTGCGTGCCAGCATGGGTCGCGAGACGAGAGCAGGGAGGACACCCGTGTCGGTGTTGCTGCAAGGCGGTCGCGTCATCGATCCGGCTTCGGGTTTCGACGCACTGGCCGACGTGCTGCTCGACGGCCGGACGGTGACCGCTGTCGGTACGAACCTGCCGGTTCCGGACGACACGACCGTGGTGGACGTGTCCGGGTCGGTCGTCGGGCCGGGATTCGTCGACCTGCACAGCCACGTGCATTCGATCGCCGGCCAGCGGCTGCAGGCACTGGACGGGGTGACGACGGCGCTGGATCTGGAAGCCGGCCTGATGCCGCTCGACCGCGGCTACGCCGAGGCGGCAGCGGAGGGTCGTCCGCTGCACTTCGGCTTCTCGGCCTCCTGGGCCGCTGCCAGGGCGCAGGTGCTGGCCGGCATCCAGCCGGACGCCAACCTGGAAACGGTGCTGGGGCTGCTCGGCGACGGCCAGTGGCAACGCAGCTCCAGCCAACGCGAGCTGGCCGAGTGGCTCGGCCTGCTGGCGGGCGAACTGGCGGCCGGAGCGCTCGGCATCGGGGTGCTGATCGGCTACGCACCACGTAGCGAACCCGCGGAGTACCGCGCCGTCGCCCAGCTGGCCGCCACTGCCGGTGCACCGACCTTCACCCACGTGCGTGAGCTCGTCGAGAGCGATCCGGCCACGCCGATCGACGGGGTGGACGAGATCGTCGCCGCAGCCGCCGAAACCGGTGCAGCCATGCATCATTGCCACGTCAACAGCACCTCGCGCCGGCACCTGGACAGGGTGCTGGCGACGCTGGATCGCTCGCGGTCGGCCGGCTCAAGGGTGACGGTCGAGGCCTACCCGTACGGCGCCGGCAGCACCGCGATCGGGGCATATTTCCTGGACCCGGATCGGTTGCCGGCCTGGGGGATTGGCCCGCAGAACATCCTGCTGGTCGGCACCGGTGAACGGCTGGCCGACAACGCCCGGTTGCGCGAGGTCCGCACCACTGATCCCGGCGCCGCCTGCATCGTGGAGTTCCTGGACGAGCGGGACGCCGACGATCGTGCCCTGCTGGACAGCGCACTCGCCTTCCCGGATTCCATCGTGGCCAGCGACGCAATGCCGGTGTACTGGCCGGACGGCACCCACGACAGCACCGAGTGGCCGCTGCCGCCCGGTGGCCGCACCCACCCGCGCACCGCCGGCACCTTCGCCAAGTCGGTGCGCCGGATGGTCGTCGAGACCGGCAGCTGGAGCTGGCTGGAAGCATTCCGGCGTTGCTCGTACCTGCCGGCCCGGGTGTTGGAGGACGTGTCCCCGGCGATGCGCGGCAAGGGCCGGCTGTCGGCCGGCTCCGATGCCGACATTGTGGTGCTCGATCCGGCCGGAATCTCCGACACCGCAACGTATCTGGACTCGACTCGGCCGTCGGTTGGAGTTCGTCAGCTGCTGGTGGACGGCACCTTCGTGGTTCGCGACGGCGAGCTGCAGCCGGACGCGATGCCCGGCCGACCGGTCCGCGGCGAACCCGCTTGAGCGCGCGTCACCCGAACATTCACCCCTTCAAGCAAGCAAGGACAAACCCGATGACGAACGAACCAGGACCCGACACCTTCGACGAAGAACTGGACGCGCTGTTCGGTCAGCACGTGGCCGGCGGACTGGCGAAGGGCCTGGTCTATGGGCGCACCACCACTGCAGGACTGGTGCACACGGCCGGATTCGGGGTGGCCGACAACGACGGGCTGCTGCCGGACGCCGACACCGTCTTCCCGATCGCGTCGATCACCAAGTCGTTCGTTGCCTGCGCCGCCTTGATCGCGTGCCAGCGGGGTGCGCTGTCGCTGGATGAACCGATCACCAGCTATATCCCGGAATTCACCGCATCGGGCACGGTGGAAGATCCGTGCGACCCGCCGACGATCGGCATGCTGCTGAGCATGTCCGGCGGTCTCACCGAGGACAACTCCTGGGTCGACCCGTTCATCGACGCCAGCGAGGCCGAGCTCCTGGAGCAGGTCGGTCACGGACTGCGCTACAGCCACCTGCCAGGCAGCACCTTCGAGTACTCGAACCTAGGCTTCACCCTTGCCGGGCTGGCGGTCGGCCGGGCCGTCGGCCAGCCGATCGAAGACTTCGTCCGAGAGCAGGTCTTCGTCCCGTTGGGGCTCACCTCGACCTACTTCGACAATGCGGCTCCGGTGGACATCAGCCGGGCCACCGGCTACCGCTACGACGAGGACGGCAACTGGCAGCCGTTCCCCTACACGGCATCTGCGGCTTTCGCCGCGGCCGGCGGCATGATGAGTTCGGTGCGGGACCTCGCCAGCTGGATCACCTGGCTCGGCTCCGCCTTCCGGCCGCCGGCCGACGGTGATATCGACATCTTGTCCCGCGCCGGCCGCCGGACCATGCAGCGTGTGCACGCCCTCGGCATACCGGCGCTGGCGCTGGCTCCCGGCGGCGCCCTGCAGCCGGTGATCGGCGGGTACGGACTTGGGCTCGGCGTCTACCAGAATCTGCACAACGGCACCCAGGTGGCGCACAGCGGCGGACTGCCGGGATTCCTGCTGCATGTGTTGTGGCATCCGGACTCCGGGAACGGCATGGTGGCGCTCACCAACAGTCAACGCGGCAACGCGCCCGGCCTGTGTGCGCAGGGCCTTGGTCGGATGCTGGCGAAGGAGAGCAGCGCCGCGTACAGCATCGTCCTCTGGCAGGAGACGCTGGACCTGCAGGCGCAAGCCGAACAACTGATCCGCGAGTGGGACGACGGGCTGGCGGCCAACATCCTGTCCGACAACGTCGATTTCGACCGGCCGCTGACCGCCCGCAGGGCCGAGATCGCCGAGCTGGTCGGCCAAATCGGGCCACTCACCGCATCCCGTCCGACGGTCGACATCGTCTCGGCGGCAACCGCCGCGGACCTCACCTGGGCCATCCCCGGCGAGCGCGGCGAGCTGATCTGCATGATCCACTTGACGCCGGTCTCGCCGGCCAAGATCCAGGAGATCGTGGTGCGGGGGGTGCCGGCCGGCACCCCGCGCAGTGCCGCGCCGGTGGACATCTCGGCCCGCCGGGCCGGTCTCGGCGAGGCCCTCCTCAGCGCCTCCACGAACACGCGGGTGGTAGCACCCTGAGCGGTATCGGCCATGCGCTGGTGGCCGCGCGGACGATCGTTGGTGTCCACTTCAGGAGCATCGGGGCGTGCCAACCTCAGCTGAGCACGACGGTCTCTTCGGTGAACCGGGCCAGCGCCTCCGGGATCGGTTCGCTGCACAGCCCAGCTCGGCTGGGTACGTCGACCAGCCCGTCGTGCATCACCACCGGCTCCGTGACGTCGTTGCTGTAGAACCGATCCGAGCCGGAGATGTCGCCGGTCAGAGTGAATCCCGGCAAGGCAGCCAGTGCGGTGTTGGCCGCCCGCCCGATGCCGGTCTCCAGCATGCCGCCACACCAGACGCCGACGCCGGCGGCCAGCGCCAGATCGTGGATCCGCTTCGCCTCCAGGTAACCACCGACCCTGCCCGGCTTGATGTTGATGACGGCCGCGGCTCCCAACGCGATCGCGTCCTCCGCCGATTCCAGCGAGACGATCGACTCGTCAAGGCACATCGGGGTGGTCATCTCACGAGCCAGTTCGGCGTGCCGCCTGAGGTCGTCCTCGGCCAGCGGTTGCTCGATCAACAGCAGGTCGAACTGGTCGAGCTGGCGCAGCAGCTCGGTGTCGGCAAGCGTGTAGGCGGCGTTGGCGTCCACCTGCAACGGGACCCCCGGACCGAAGCGCTCGCGGACCGCACGGACCGGCTCGATGTCCCAACCCGGTTTGATCTTGAGCTTGATCCTGGCGTAACCGGCGTCCAGGTAACCGGCGACCGCATCCAGCAGTTCGGGGATGGTGTCGTGGATGCCGACCGAGACGCCGGACGGCACCGACGATCGGACACTGCCGAAATACTGCGCAAGGCTGCGATCCGTTGCCCGCAGCTGAGCATCCAGCACCGCCATCTCCACGGCAGCCTTCGCCATCCGATGCCCGACCACGAATTGCAGTTGCGGTGCAACGCTTTCCGCCGTCACATCGGCCGCGTCGGTGAGCCGCGGCACCAGCCACCGTCGCATCACCTCGAGCGCACCGGCAACGTATTCACTGGAGTACACCGGATCTTCAAGAGCGACGCATTCGCCCCAGCCGTCGACGAGCTGGCCGCCGACGCGGCACCGGGCACGCAGGATCAACATCACCCGCTCCGTCTGGGTCGAGAACGAGGTGGTGAACGGGCTCACCAACGGCATCCGCACCAGGTTCGCGGTGATCGACTCGAGTTTCATGCCCGCTCCTTTGGATTCGCCAGCCAGTAGTGACCGGACCGATCGAAGTCGGTGATCGTCCAGCCGCCATTCAGTAACGGCTGCAAGGTGTCTCGGAGCGCCACCCGCCAGGACGCAGCGGTGGCCGGGTCTCGTCGACGCAGCGATTCGATGTCGGTCGGTATCGCAATTCGGCACCGACCCGGTGAGCCGTTCGGCCCTGCTCCCGGCGACGGACCACCGCCGGGGGCGATGGCCAACACCAAGGGTCCGCCGGGCAGATCGCCCTCAGACCCGGCCGGCCGGCCCGCGAGATCCCAGCTCACCAACATTCGATCGGTCTGCTGGCCGGTGTTGATGATGTCGGTCATCGGGCCGTAGAAGTCGACCAGGTAGTCGGAAACGGTCGCGCCCAACCGGTGCAGGTTCAGGAAGGCGTTGCGCGCCACCAACGGATCGAAGGTCCAGGTGATGGTGGTGATCCCAGCGGCCATCGCCCAGGCTCGCTGATGCAGCTTGATCGCCTTGCCGACGCCCTTGCCTGCGCGCTGCGGCAGCACCCCGGCGATGTGCGAATGCAGGGCCTGTTCGTCAGGCCGGTGGAAGAACCCGGCGCAGACGCCGATCATCTCCTCGCCCGCCAGCGCCGCTGCCACGTAGTTGCCGGCGTGAGCAAGGGCGACCAACGTGTTGGCCTCGATCACCGTCGTCGAGGCGTCTACCTGCCAGATGGCGTCCAGTACCGTGACCGCCCGATGCATCTGATCGGCGTCCCGCAGAACCTTGATGGTGACGCCCGCGGCCCGCTCGGCGGCCGCAGCCGCCGCGACCGCGTCGAGGTACCAACCCTCGTGCGCGGGTCCGACGGCGCGGTGCGCCGACGCCGATGCGCTGTCGGTCCTGTCCGGCACCGTTGACCGATCCATCATGGGTTCACTGTGACCTGCCCGACCGCCGTCCTCATCGTCGGTACTGACCAAGATTCGCCGTCCAGTCGTTCGTGCGCACCACTGATGCCGCCGCCAGTCCGGGTGTGGTTGGGGAAGTCAACGCTGGCCTCCTGCTGTGATCGGCACATCATCGGCGGTTCGGTGAGGTCCGTCCGGATCGGCCGCGGATTACCCGGCCGGGTCGAAGGTCGGTGTGCTGGCCGTTTTCCAGGATGGGGAGTCCGGCAATCAGGGTGTGCAGCACACCGGTGGACAGCTGCCATGGCTGGTCGTAGGTGGATCGATCGTGAACTGTCGCCGGGTCGAACACGCACAGGTCGGCGACCGCGCCGACCGTCAGCAGGCCGCGATTGCGCCAGCCGAGCCTGGACGCCGGCAGCCCGGTCATCTTGTGCACGGCGGTCGGCAGATCCAGCAGTGCACGGTCGCGGACGTAGCGGCCGAGAACCCTGGTGAAGCTGCCGAAGCTGCGCGGGTGCGGGCGACTGTCGCCGGTGGCCGCCAGCACGGCACCGTCGCTGGCAACCGCGGCCAGCGGGTAGCGCAGCACCGCCTCCAGATCGTCGTCGCACATGCCGTGGTTGATGATCGACACCGCTGCCTGTTGCCCGCGCAGTAGTTCGACGATGGCGTGCGCCGGGTCCAGCTGCAGTCGTTCGGCGATGTCGGCCAGGCTGAGGCCGACGTCCTGCCTATACGGGCCGGGCCCAGTGTCGGCGATGATCACCCGATCCGGCAGGATCGAGCTGCCGGTCCGTCCGGCCAGATCGGTCGCCAACCTCTCGGCGGCGGCCGGGTCGGCCAGCCGGCGCAGCAGCTGCTCGGTGCCACCATCCATCGCCCAGTTCGGCAGCCGGGCGGTGAGGGTGGTGCTGGATGCGGTGTACGGGTACACGTCGGTGGTGACGTCCACCCCCGACGCGCGGGCCGCCTCGATCGCCGTGATCGCCTGCGCGGTGTCGTTCCAGTTGGCCGGGCCGATAGCCTTCAGGTGCGAGATCTCCAGTCGCACAGCGCTTTTGCCTGCAGTGTCGACGGCTTCGGCCATCGCTGCCAGCAGCTGATCGCCCTCGTTGCGCATGTGCGTGCTGTACAACAGACCGTGTCGCGCCACCTCGGTGCACAGCTCGACCAGCTCGTCGCTGGAGCCGAAAGCGCCTGGCGCGTAGATCAACCCGCTGGACATGCCGACAACGCCGTCGTCCGCCGACTGCCGCAGCAGCTGGCGCATCCGGTCCTGTTCGGCGGCGGTCGCGGCGCGCTCGTCGGAGCCCATGGCGGCGATCCGCAGCGCGCCGTGCCCGACCAAACAGCCGATGTTCACTCCGAGTGGCAGCGCATCGACCGCATCCATGAACTCGCCAGCACTACGCCAGTTCCATGGCAGCTCGCCGCCGAACACCTTGTGGGCGTGGCCTTCTTCGAGGTGCTCGTCGGACAATGGGAACGGTGAGAAGCCGCAGTTGCCAGTGATCAGGGTGGTGACGCCCTGGTAGACCTGGGTGAGCGCGGTCGGTGCACCGAACACCGAATAGTCGGCGTGCGAATGCAGATCGATGAAGCCGGGACAGACCACGGCGCCGCTGACATCCAGCACCCGGCGGGCCTGTTGATCGGCGATCCGGCCGACCTCGGCGATGGTGCCGTCGTCGTCGATCGCGACATCCGCGACCACCTCGGGTTTGCCGGTTCCGTCCAGCAGCGTGCCGCCGCGGAGCAACAGTGCATACATACTCAGTCATCTCCGGTGCAATGTGGCTGTGGCGTCCATCGTTCGAAAGCCGTTGCAAACCTTACGCTTTCGCATCAAGCTGGCCGGTGCCAGGCTCTCAGGAACGCTGGAACATCGCGAGCCACCGCATCGCCATAGCGCCGGGACCGGTCGCTGCCGAGGGCGCCTTGTCGATTCTCACTGTTGCCAATCCAAAGGCGCCGATCCACACGGCCGGCAGCTTGAGCAGGTTCGCCACCCGGTAGTCGACGGTCGAGCTGAGGTACCTGGCCCGGGCAAACTTGATCGCGGTCTCAGAAATGTCAAAAGCTGTGACGCTGGAACCGTTCTCGGCCGCAAGC
>JALYVF010000287.1 GCA_030853385.1 Actinomycetota bacterium
GCCGCCACCTGCCGGATTCCCGCCGCCATCGGCCGGCGCTGCTGCCAGTTTTCCGCCGCCCAGCGGACCGCCGGTAACGGCTGCGGAAGCCGGCCTCAGCGCCCAACGCCCGGTCAGCCTGCAGAAGGGCCAGCGGGTATCGCTGCGCAAGGAATCCGGCGGCGACCTGACGATCGTCAGGATGGGACTTGGCTGGGACCCGATCCAGAAGAAGAAGGGCATGTTCGGCAGCCGCGAGGTCGACATCGACCTGGACGCCTCGGCGGTGATGTTCGCCGATCAGCAGCTGGTCGACGTCGCGTTCTACAACAACTTGCGGTCCAAGGACGGCGCCGTCCAGCACCAGGGCGACAACCGCACCGGTGCCGGTGAGGGCGACGACGAGACCATGCTGATCGATCTGACGCGGGTGTCCGCGCACATCACCTCGATCGTCTTCATCGTCACCTCGTACGAAGGGCAGACCTTCGAGCAGGTGCAGAACGCGTTCTGCCGGCTCATCGACAACTCCAGCAACGCCGAACTGGCCAGGTACACGCTGTCCGGTGGGATGGCGTTCACCGGAATCGTGATGGCCAAGGTCTATCGGGACGGCGCCGGCTGGAAGATGCAGGCCATCGGCGAGGGCATGCAGGCCAAGACCCCGTCCGAGGCCTTCCCGCAGCTCCCGCGTTTCCTGTAATGCGTCCCGAGCCGGTGCGCGATCCGAGGGTCCGTGCTCCCGGCGAGAATGCGCAGATCCCCGGTGGCACGGTGCGGCTCACCGTGCTTCCGGCGCCGGGCGGTTCTTGGCGATCCGTGCTCTTTTCCCAGGTGTCGAGGTACATGGGCATGCCGACAGTGGATGAAGCTTCGGGACAGCGTGTTGGACGACTGTGGCTCGGCCGAGCTGACGGTCAGGGCCGGCGGTGGCGTTCCTTGCGGGCGGCGGCCTCCCGGGAGACCAGCCAGATCACCATGAACGTGCCGATGCCCACCAGCCACCAGTCCTCGACGTGGCTCTCCTGGTTGCCGAACAACATCAGGAAGATCACCGCCGTGAACAGGCCCAGCAACAGCCGCGACCCTCGCGAGGCGAACAGTCGCCACTCGCCGTGCCAGCCCCACGCCTCACTCGGGGCGTCCGGGTTGTACGTCAGCGCGGGGAGGTGGGAAGCCTGCTCGACGGCACCGTGGCCGTCGGCGGCCGAAGCACCCGAGTGCGGTTCCAGCGAGGTACCTGCCACCTGCCACCTCCAGTGCGAGCGTCCGGCACGTGTTCCATGCCTGTTCCCATCATATTGGCACGCGGAAACGACGCAGATCCGACCGACCCAACCGGACAACCCCGTACGCTCACTGGTATCGGTTCGACCAACGAGCCGTTCGCTGCAGATGGCCTGCGGCGTGCGACGCGGCAATGTCGTCACCGACGTGGTCGTTCCCTCGCGGAGAGCAGAGACACCTTGACGACCATCCTTGCGGACAGACCTACCCACCCCAAGGTGTCCACGGACTACTCGGAGTTGGCCGCAGAGATCCATCAGCGGGGGCTGCTCGAGCGGCGGTACGGCTACTACGCCATGAAGATCACCGCCGTGGTGCTGGCCTTCGCCGGTGTCTGGGTGGCCTTCGCCTTCATCGGGAACTCCTGGGCGCAGATGGCTATCGCGGCCGTCCTCGGCCTGGTGCTGACGCATCTGGCCTTCTTGTCCCACGATGCGGCGCATCGGCAGATCTTCCGATCGGGCAGCGCCAACGACTGGCTGGCCAGGGTGCTCGGCAGCCTGCTGACCGGGATGAGCATCAGCTGGTGGGCCAGCAAGCACACCAGGCATCACGCCAGCCCGAACCAGATCAGCAAGGACCCGGACATCGAGCCGACGGTGGTGGTGTTCTACCCGGAGCCGGATCGGCGCCGCGGCAGGTTCGCGGCCTTCATGATGGCCCGTCAGGGTTGGTGGTTCTTCCCGATCCTCACCGTCGAAGGGTTGAATCTGCACGCCCAGTCGATGATGACGCTGTTCGGCCGCCGGCCGGTCAAACGGCGCTGGACGGAGCTGAGCATGGTCGCCGTCCGCTGGGCGGTCTATTTGTCGGCGCTGTTCTGGTTGCTGCCGGTCGGCATGGCCGGTGCGTTCCTCGGCGTCCAGCTGATCGTCTTCGGTGTCTACATGGGTTGCACCTTCGCGCCCAGCCACAAGGGCATGCCGGTGATTCCGGCCGACGCGAAGATCGACTTTTTCCGGCGTCAGGTGCTGGTATCGCGCAACATCACCGGCCCGCAGTTCATGACGTTCGCCATGGGCGGGCTCAACTATCAGGTCGAGCACCACCTGTTCCCGAGTATGCCGCGGCCCAACCTGCGGCACGCCCGCGCCATCGTGATGCCGTTCTGCGCCGACCGCGGCGTGCCGTACACCGAAACCTCGCTGCTGGCCGCCTACCGGATCGTGGTGCGCTACCTGAACAAGGTCGGGCTGTCCGCCCGCGACCCGTTCCAGTGCCCGATGGTCTCTTCGCTGCGCGCCCCTGGGGGCGACGTCGGAGTTCGATGACGCTCCGAACCGCTACCGAGCGGGAGAATAGGTCGGTGCCGTCCCAGCAGCCCCGCCGCGTCATCGTGCTCGGATCGACCGGATCGGTCGGAACGCAGGCGCTGGACGTCATCGCCACCCATCCAGCCGACTTCACCCTGGTCGGCGTGGCGGCCGGCGGCTCCCGGCCCGAGCTGCTGGCCCAGCAGTCGGCCCGTTTCCCGCAGGCAACGGTGGCCACCGGCAGCACCGGCGCGGTGGCGCTGATCAACACCGTCGAGGCCGACGTGGTGCTCAACGGCATCACCGGCTCGATCGGACTGGAATCGACGCTCGCGGCGTTGGCGGCCGGCCGCACGTTGGCACTGGCCAACAAGGAATCGCTGATCGCCGGTGGTCCGCTGGTACTCGGCGCCGCCGCGCCCGGCCAGATCGTGCCGGTCGACTCCGAACACAGTGCGCTGGCCCAGTGCCTGCGATCCGGGACGCCGGCGGAGGTCGCCCGGCTGGTGATCACCGCCTCCGGTGGGCCGTTCCGCGGTCGCACCGCCGCCCAGCTGGCAACCGTCACCGTCGCCGATGCGATGGCGCATCCCACCTGGGACATGGGCCCGGTGATCACCGTCAACTCGGCCACCCTGGTCAACAAGGGTCTGGAGGTGATCGAGGCGCATCTGCTGTTCGGCGTCCCGTACGAGCGCATTGACACCGTCGTCCACCCGCAATCGATCATCCATTCGATGGTCACCTTCATCGACGGCGCGACGGTGGCCCAGGCCAGCCCGCCGGACATGAAGCTGGCGATCGCCCTTGGCCTGAGCTGGCCGGACCGGCTGCCTGGAGTTGCTGCGGCCTGTGATTTCGGTTCGCCGTCGAGCTGGACGTTCGAATCGGTCGACCACCAGACGTTCCCGGCGTTGAACCTGGCGCGTCGGGCCGGCATGGCCGGCGGACTGATGCCCTGCGCCTACAACGCGGCGAACGAGGTGGCGGTCGAGGCATTCCGCACCGGATTCCTCACTTTTCCCGGCATTGCCCAGGTGCTGGCAGGCATCCTGGACGAAGCAGCCCAGTCCGGCGGATTGACCGACGATCCGCGGGACGTGGCGGACGTACTGGCCGCCGAAGAAGCGACCCGGCGGCGGGCAGCGGAAATTGCCACCGGGCTGACGAACGAGCGAGCAGGAGCGACGCACTGATGTGGATGGCCATCGGGATCGTGCTGTTCGTCGTCGGGCTGCTGTTCTCCATCGCCTGGCACGAGCTCGGCCACCTCACCTGGGCGAAGGTATTCAACGTTCGCACCAGCCAGTACATGGTCGGTTTCGGTAAGACGCTGTGGTCCAAACAGGTCGGCGAGACCGAGTACGGCATCAAGGCGGTGCCGCTGGGCGGCTACATCCGGATGGTCGGAATGGTGCCGCCGGACGCCCGCGGCCGGCAGCGGATCACCACCACCGCGCTCGGGCCGGCCGGCTTCTTCCGGCAGATCATCGAGGACTCGCGGGCCGGCGACAGGTCGCAGGTGATCGCCACCGACGAGGGGAGGCAGTTCTACCAGCTGCACCCGTTCAAGCGGATCATCATCATGCTGGCCGGGCCGCTGATGAACCTGGTGCTGGCGGTGATCCTGTTCGCCATCGTGATGATGGGCGTCGGTGTGCCGACACCGAACACCACCGTCAGCGATGTCAGCGCCTGCGTGGTGCCGGCGTCCGCACCGCCCGCCGAACAGAGCAAGACCAACTGTCCGCCAGACCAGTGGACGCCGGCCAGGACCATCGGCCTGAAACCGGGGGACAGGGTGATCGCCTTCCATGGCGTCATCGTCACCGGCTGGGATCAGCTGACCGAGCTGATCAGGGCGGCCGCCGGGACCACCGTGCCGATCAGTGTTGTCCGCAACGGGCAGACGATCGACAAGCAGGTCCCTATCGTCCGCACCGAACGTCCGGTACTCGACGGCCAGGACAATCAGATCGGCGTCACGGAAACCGGATTCCTCGGCATCGGCGCACAACGGCCCTACGTCACCCAGGGGTTCGGTTCCGCGGTTGACCGGACCGGGCAGTTCGTCGGGGCCGCAGCCGGTGCGGTGGTACGGATCCCGGCCAGGATCCCGGCGCTGTGGGAATCGATCTTCAACGGCAAACCGCGGGACGCCAACTCTCCGGTCGGCGTGGTGGGCGCCGGCCGGATCGCCGGCGACATCCTGGAGTTGAACACCCGGGCCAAGGACAAGATCTCGCTGTTCCTGACTCTGCTCGCCGGGTTCAACATGAGCCTTTTCTTGCTGAACCTGCTGCCGTTGCTGCCGCTGGACGGCGGGCACATCCTCGGCGCGGCGATCGAATGGATCCGTCGAGGATGGGCCAAGCTGGCCGGTCGGCCGTCGCCCGGCCCGTTTGACGTGGCCAAGCTGATGCCGGTGGCCTACGTGGTGGCATTGTTGTTCATAGGGTTGTCGGCGCTGACGCTGGTCGCCGACGTAGTCAACCCGGTCAAGCTGTTCTGAGCAGTGTCAGCTGGGAACCGAGGAAATCAGATGAGTAGCAGTTCAGGTGCGGCAGCAGGGATCGGCCTCGGCATGCCGAGCATGCCCGCCGAACGGGAGGTGCCGATC
>JALYVF010000289.1 GCA_030853385.1 Actinomycetota bacterium
TGACGGTGATCGGTGGGGTGATCCGATTCTGGGATCTGGGGCTGGCCACCGACGGCGGCACCCCGATCTTCGACGAGAAGTACTACGTGCTGAACGCCCAAGAAATGCTGCGGCTGGGCGGCATCGAAGAGAACCCTGGCTACGGACTGGTGGTGCACCCGCCGTTCGGCAAGCAACTGATCGCCATCGGCGAATGGTTGTTCGGCTACAACAGTTTTGGCTGGCGGTTCGCCTCAGCGGTGGCCGGCACCCTCTGCATCCTGCTAGTGGTGCGGGTGGGCCGCCGGCTGACGGGTTCGACTCTGCTGGGCGGCATCGCCGGGGTGCTGTTGATCTGCGACGGCGTCAGCCAGGTGATGGCCAGGGTCGGGCTGCTGGACATCTTCCAGGAGCTGTTCGTGCTGGCGGCCTTCAGCACCCTGATCGCCGACCGCGACCAGGTCCGCAAACGACTGGCCGAGGCGGCGGCGGGGATCGGCGGTGCGCCGGGCGCGATGAGCGCCGTGGGCAGCAAGCTGGGCTTCCGCTGGTACCGATTCGCCACCGGGTTGTTCCTAGGGCTGACCACCGCGATCAAATGGTCCGGCGTCTACTGGATCGCGTTCTTCGGGGTGCTGTCCGTTGTCTGGGACATCCTGGCCAGACGCGAGGCAGGGGTGCGCCGGCCGGTGCTCGCTGTCGTCCGCCGGGATCTGCTGCCCTCGCTGTGGTCGTACGTGGTGGTCGGGCTCGGCATCTACGTGGCGTCCTGGTGGGCCTGGTTCGCCAGCGAGTCGGCCTGGGCCAGGCACATCTACACCGCCGATGCCCTGACGTGGGATTCCTCCGGCCTACAGAAGCTGGCCAAACTCTGGCACAACACGTTCTGGCAGTGGACCTGGAAGATGCTGGACTTCCACTCCAATCTGCTCACCCCCGCCAATCCGGCCGACCGGCATCCGTGGGAGTCCAAACCCTGGACCTGGCCGATCGGCACCAGGCCGGTGCTGTACTACGCACCGCCGGACGCGCCGGCCCCCGGCTGTGGCAACGGGGTGGAGAACTGTGTGCGCCGGATCTTCATCATCGGCACACCTGCCATGTGGTGGATCGCGCTGTTCATCTGTGCCTGGGCGCTCTGGCGGTCCATCGGCCGAATGGACTGGCGGTACATGGCGGTGCTGGTCGGCTACGGCGCCGGCTACCTGCCGTGGTTTGCCAACCTCAACCGGCAGATGTACTTCTTCTACGTCACCCCGCTGGCGCCGTTTCTCACCCTCGGCATCGTGCTGGTACTCGGAGATGTGTTGGGCAGCAGACGATTCGGGGTGGAAAGACGCATGCTGGCGATCGGCGTGGTCGCCCTGTACGTCGGGCTGGTGGTGGCCAACTTCATCTGGCTCTGGCCCATGCTCAACGGCGACCCGATGACGGCAGCCCGACTACAGGCAGAGACCTGGATCCCGTCCTGGGGGTGACCGGTCAGGTCGGCTTCTGCACCGGCCGCCGAGCCGTCCGACACCCTCAAGTCCACTTGATGTCAAGGAAAGTTGAGAGTGGCCATCATCGCCATGCCCGGCCGATCGGCCGGGAGTAGGGTCAGGGTGGAAACAGGTTCCGTGGAAAACAGGTTCCGTCACCGAAGGAGACCTCAAGACTCATGGCTGTGTACAACCTTCCCGATCTGCCCTACGACTTCGGCGCACTCGAGCCGCACATCTCCGGCAAGATCATGGAGCTGCACCACGACAAGCACCATGCCGGCTACGTCACCGGCGCCAACGGAGCGCTCGACAAGATGGCGGAAGCCAGGGAGTCCGAGTCGTTCGACACCATCAACTTGCTGGAGAAGAACCTGGCGTTCCATCTCGGCGGCCACATCAACCACTCGATCTTCTGGCCGAACCTGTCCCCGGACGGTGGCGACAAGCCGGCCGGTGAGCTGGGTGCCGCTATCGACGAGTTCTTCGGCTCATTCGACGGTTTCGCCAAGCAGTTCTCGGCCAACGCCAACGCCATCCAGGGTTCCGGCTGGTCGATGCTGGTCTGGGACACCCTCGGCCAACGGCTGAACATGATGCAGCTGTTCGACCAGCAGGGGAACCTGCCGGCCGCCCAGGTGCCGATCGTGCTGCTCGACATGTGGGAGCACGCCTTCTACCTGCAGTACCAGAACGTGAAGGCCGATTATGTGAAGGCCTGGTGGAACGTCGTCAACTGGGCGGATGCCACCGCGCGGTTCACCGCCGCCCGCGACAAGACAGCGGGGCTGATCGTTCCCAGCTGATCAGCGCGCTTGCCCATCGTCGGCCCGGTCATCCCTTTGGCAGACCGGGCCGACGCGTTTGACCAGCCGCATTGCATCGTTGGCCGCGTGCGCCTGCGCATCGTTGTCGAAGTAGATCCAAAGATTCCGCATGCCGGCCACCTGCGACCAGCCGGTGATCCGCTGGACCCAGCTGTCCAGTTCCTCGTCGCTGTAACGGCTTGCGTAGAGTTCGCGACTGCCGTGCAACCTGAAGTAGCCGAAATCCGTGACGGGACAGTCGATCCAGGGCCAGCGGCCGGCCGTGTCGGCCAGCACGATCGCCACGCCGTACCGTCCGCAGAGCGCAGCGAACTCGTCGCATTGATAGCTGGGATGACGGACCTCGATGGCGTGACGCAACGGTCTCGTCCTGTCGTCAACGGCCAGAACTGGCTGTTGACTCCACCGTTCGAACTTCGTCGGGTCGCAGCCGGCGGCCAGCTCGGCAGCATCACCGCTGGTCCGCGGGAGGAGCCGGAAGAACGCTTCGATGCGATCGTGATGGAACGGCAGTGACGCCGGCAGCTGCCACAGGATGGGGCCGAGCTTCGCACCGAGCGACAGCAGGCCGGAGGCCAGGAAATTGGCCAGCGGAGTGTCGACCTCGGTCAATTTTCGCAGGTGGGTCAGATATCGACCGCCCTTGACGGCGAACACGAAATCGTCGGGCGTCTCGTCGTGCCATCGTTGGTAGCTCGATGGGCGCTGCAATGAATAGAAGCTACCGTTGATCTCTACAGTGGGCAGTTGCTCGGACAGATAGCCGAGCTCATCCCGCTGCCGCAATCCGGACGGGTAGAACGGGCCGCGCCAGTGCGGATAAGTCCAGCCCGATGTGCCGATCTTGATGTCCGCCAACGGAATCTCACCCCCCGCAGACTAGCGGAACGAAGGCGTAGCGACCCAGATCCTGCGCCGGCCGCGACGGCCGCACCCGCAACAGGTGGCCGGCCACCGGGATCACCATCATCCCGTCGGAGGCCAGCTGGCGCACCAGCTCGGCCGGCACCGCCCGTGCCTCGGCGGACACCATGATGCGGTCGTAGGGCGCACCGGCCGGCCAGCCGAGCACCCCCGGATCGGCTGCCAATAGTCCCGCCCAAGGCAGACCCGCCGAGGCGACATTGGTTGCGCCCCAGGCGACCAGCTCTGCGACCCGCTCCACTCCGATCACCGACCCGCACTCTCCGACCAGCCGGGCCAGCAGCACCGTCGACCAGCCGGAGCCGGCACCGACATCGAGCACCCGCTGGCCAGGCAGCACCTGCAGAGCGATCAGCATGTTGCGGACGGTCTGCGGCTGCGAGTTGGTCTGGCCTCCACCGATCGGCAGTGGACGATTGGCGCCTGCCAGCGATCGTTGGTCGGCCGGCAGGTAATCCGACCTCGGGGTGGCTGCCAGCGCGGCGTCGACCGCCACCTCGATGTCCGAAGCGGTCACGAGGGTGGTGGCTCCAGCCGGCCCAACGCCGCCTCCAGCCGCGCCACCTTTCCGTCCAGCTCGTCGGTGTGTCCGGGACGGATGTCGGCCTTGAGCACCAGCGACACCCGACCGGCGTGGGCGCCGACCGCCTCGCAGGCTCGCTTCACCACCTCCATGCACTCGTCCCATTCGCCCTCGATGGTGGTGAACATGGCATCGGTCCGGTTCGGCAGGCCCGACTCGCGGACGATCCGGACGGCATCGGCGACGGCCCCCGCGACGGACTCCCCGGTCCCGGATGGAGCAACAGAGAAGGCGATCAACATGAGATCAACGATACGTCCGCGCCAATCCTGCTGCGGCGACCGTCGGGGGCTCTTTCAGAATTGATCGTTTTCTTGACCAATTCCAGGAAGACTGCAAGGCTGGGAGCGATGAATCCCGAACCGAGCGGGCACCCTTCGCCAGCGGCGACGCTCAAGGATGCCGGACTGCGGATCACCGCAGCACGGCTGGCCGCGCTGTCCGCCGTCGACGAGCATCCACACGCCGATGTGGAGACCATTGCCGCCGGGGTTCGCACCCGGATCGGCTCGGTGTCCACCCAGGCCGTGTACGACGTACTGCGGGCGCTCACCGGAGCTGGGCTGCTGCGCCGCATCGAACCGGCCGGGTCGCCCGCGCTGTTCGAGAGCAGGGTCGGGGACAACCACCATCACGTGATCTGCCGGTCCTGCGGCACCGTCGGCGACGTCGCGTGCGCCGTCGGCAGCGCACCATGCCTGGAATCGGCTGATACCAACGGCTTTGCGATCGACGAGGCCGAGATCACCTATTGGGGACTGTGTCCCAGCTGCCAGCGGGGTACGGCCGACTCACCGCGGCCGGTCGGCGCCCGCCCACCCCTGCCGCATTGATAGCCAACCCCATACCTGCCGGCACCACATCCGGTAGACCCCAGAAGGAGATGGAATGACGGATTCCCAGAACGGCTCTGCTTCTCAGAAGGACACCGCTGGCACCAGCGGCACCAATTCCTCCGGCTCCACCACATCGACCGGCGCACCGGCACCGAGCGATCGCAACTCGCTGACCATCGGTGCGAACGGCGCGATCCTGCTGCACGACGTGCACTTCCTTGAGCAGATGGCGCATTTCAACCGCGAGCGCATTCCGGAGCGGAACGTGCACGCCAAGGGTGGCGGGGCATTCGGCGAGTTCGTCACCACCGGGGACGTGTCGGCTTACACCAAGGCCGCGCTGTTTCAGCCCGGCGTGAAGACCGACATGCTGGCCCGATTCTCCACCGTCGCCGGCGAGCAGGGCAGCCCGGACACCTGGCGCGATCCGCGTGGCTTCGCACTGAAGTTCTACACCACAGAGGGCAACTACGACCTGGTCGGCAACAACACGCCTGTCTTCTTCGTCCGGGACACCATGAAGTTCCCGCACTTCATTCGCAGCCAGAAGCGGCGCGGCGGAAATGGTTTGCGGGACAACAACATGCAGTGGGATTTCTGGACGTTGAACCCCGAGTCCGCACACCAGGTCACCTATCTGATGGGCGACCGCGGCATTCCGAAGTCGTGGCGGGAGATGAACGGCTACGGCAGCCACACCTACCTGTGGATCAACGCCGACGGCGTCAAGACCTGGGTCAAGTACCACTTCCACTCCGACCAGGGCGTTGCCGGTCTGTCCGGCGATGAGGCCGAGAAGATCGCCGGCCAGGACTCCGACTTCCATCGCCGCGATCTCTACGAGGCGATCGGTGCCGGCAACTTCCCGAGCTGGACACTGTCGGTTCAGCTGATGCCGTTCGACGACGCCAAGACGTACCGTATCAACCCGTTCGACCTGACGAAAATCTGGCCGCACGCCGACTATCCGCTGATCAAGGTCGGCACCATGATGTTGAACCGCAACGTGGAGAACTTCTTCGCCGAGATCGAGCAGGCCGCCTTCGAACCGAGCGCGCTGGTGCCGGGCATCGGCTTCTCCCCCGACAAGATGTTGCTGGGCAGGGCTTTCGCCTACTCGGACACCCATCGCCACCGCATCGGCCCGAACTACCAACAGCTTCCGGTGAACAGGCCGAGAACGCAGGTCAACAGCTACACCTTCGACGGCGCGATGGCCTATGACCACTCGGGCGACGCACCGACGTACGCCCCGAACTCCTTCGGCCGCCCCTACTCCGACGTCACCGGCGTGGTCGAGGACGGCTGGGAGAGCGACGGCGAGATGGTGCGCAGCGCCTACCAGCTGCGGGCCGACGACGACGACTTCTCGCAGCCGGGCACCCTGGTGCGGGAGGTCTGGGACGACGCGCTGCGGGCGGAATTCGTGCAGACGGTAGCCGGGCATCTGCTGGGCGGGGTGACCGGCGACGTGCTGGAGCGGGCCATCCAGTACTGGAAGAACATTGACGCCGACACCGGCGCCCAGATCGAGCAGCTGGTGCGAGCCGGCCACGGCGGCGCCAACCCAGGCGGTAACCCGGATGAGGCGAAGCAGGCTGCCGCCGATCCGATCAGGGAGACGGTGACTCAGGCGGGGAACTGATTGCCCGGCCTACCGCAGCTGGTGGCGCAGGAACTGAATCCCCTGCGTCACTAGTGTTTCGCGATCGCCGTCGGCGAAGAAGTGCCCCGCTCCCGGAACAGGGACAAGGACTACTTCGGCGCCGGCGGCGCGGTAGCCGGCGGCCAGTTCTTCGCTCTGGCCGACGGAATGCCCTCGTCGAGTTCAGTCTGCGATATTGACAGGACCGTTCCAGCTGATGGCCGCCTGCACGGCGCTGCTGGTGCGAGCGGCTGATCGACCACCACGTCGCGATACAGCACCATCCCCGGCAGCTGCTCTGCCTGCGGAGGCGCGTCGGCAGAGTGCGGCGTCACGATGTCGGTGCCGCTGCCGGCTTCCGCAGATCCGGCTCGATGTAGATCACCCTGGCCGCCGGCACGGCAGCCCGGATCCGGACCTCGACCGCGTCGATGGCTGCGGCGATCTGGCCGGCGGTGGCACTGGGGCTGACGGCCACCTTCATCGCCACCAGCAGCTCGTCGGGACCAAGATAGAGCGACCGCAAGTGGATGACGCCGTCGATCTCGGGACCGTTCGTCGCCGCAGCCGTGATGGCGTCCACGTCGACCACCGACGCGCCCTCGCCGAGCAGCAGCGATTTCGTCTCCACCCCGAGCACGAGTGCGACGATCACCAACAGCACGCCGATCGCGACCGTGCCGGCACCATCCCAGATTCCGTTGCCGGTGACGACGGCAATCACTACCCCGACCAGCGCCAGCACCAGGCCGATCAGGGCGGCAATGTCCTCGAGCAACACCACCGGTAGCTCTGGCGCCTTAGCCCGGCGGACGAACGTCAGCACCGAGATGCCTTGCCGCTGCTCCGCGGATTCCTTCAGCGCCGTCCGCAGCGAGAACGACTCGAGGCCGATGGCGATCAGCAACACGGCGATGGGCAGCCAGGCGGCGTCGATCGGCTCCGGGTGCTGCAGCTTGTGCACCCCCTCGTAGAGGGAGAAGACGCCGCCGATGCTGAACAGCACGATGGAGACCATGAAGGCGTAGACGTAGCGCTCGCGGCCGTACCCGAAGGGATGCGAAGAGGTGGCCGCCCGCTCGGCGCGCTTGCTGCCGACCAGCAGCAGCACCTGGTTGCCGGAGTCGGCCAACGAGTGCACCGACTCGGCCAGCATCGAGGACGATCCGGATACCAGGAATGCGATGAACTTGGTGACGGCGATGCCGAAGTTCGCCGTCAGCGCCGCGACGATCGCCTTCGTGCCGCCCTCGGTGCTCATAGCCGCATAACGTACCGGGGGTTCGTCGGCGACGTGGTGTTCATCAGTAGAGTTCGGTCACTGGTGACGCATGCCACGCAGGAGGCCATTGATGTCCGACAACCCCGTTCCCGCGTCGGTATCCGACCGTCCGGCGTCCTATGCGCGGATGTTCGACGACCGGGTCAACGCCACCCCCCACCGCGACGCGTTCCGGTTCCCGACGGCAGCTGGCTGGCAGACGTTGACCTGGAAGCAGACAGCGGACAAGGTCTACGACCTGGCCGCCGGACTGATCGCGCTGGGCGTGCAGCCGGAAGAGCGAGTGGCGATCGCGGCCGAAACTCGCATGGAATGGGTCTTCGCTGATCAGGCGATCATGTCCGCCGGCGCCGCGACCACCACCGTGTATCCGAGCACGAATGCGGAAGACGTGGAGTACATCCTGGCCGACTCGGAGTCCAAGGTGGTGTTCGCCGAGGACGCGGTACAGGTGGCGAAGATTCAGCAGGCCGCCCTGCCGGCGTTGCTGGCGATCGTGGTGATCGACGGCGACGGCGCGGCGGCCGATCAGCACAGCGGGGCCTATACCGCATCGCCCGGTGCGCCGGTGCTCACCCTGGACGAGTTGGCCGCCAACGGCGCCGAGTTACTCGCTACCGATCCAGCGGCCGTCAGCTCGCGCACGGACGCAGTGCGGCCGGAACACCTGGCCACCCTGATCTACACCTCTGGCACCACTGGCCGGCCCAAGGGAGTGCGGCTGGTCAACGACAACTGGACCTATGAAGCGGTCGCCATCGACGCGCTCGGCATCCTGAACGCCGACGACATCCAGTACCTGTGGCTGCCGTTGTCGCATGTGCTCGGCAAGGTGTTGCTGGTCGCGCAGATCCGCATCGGGTTCGTCACCGCGGTGGACGGCAACCTCGACCGCATCGTGGAGAACCTCGGCGTCATCAAGCCGACCTGGATGGGCGGCGCGCCGCGCGTCTTCGAGAAGGTGCGGAACCGGGTGATGCTGACTGCCAAGGGCGACGGCGGCGTCAAGGCGAAGATCTTCGACTGGGCCTTCGACGTCGGCATTGCGATGTCCCGCCGCCGGCAGCTGGGTCAGCAGCCGGGCAGGGCGCTGGCGGCAAAGTATGCGGTAGCGAACAGGCTGGTGTTCAAGAAGATCCAGCAGGTGCTCGGCGGAAACATCAAGTTCTTCGTGTCCGGGTCTGCTCCGTTGTCCCCCGAGGTCGCCCAGTGGTTCGATGCGGCCGGGATGACGATCCTGGAGGGTTATGGGCTCACCGAGTCGAGCGCGTTCAGCTTCGTGAACCTGCCGCAGGACAACAGGATCGGCACTTGTGGTCCGCCGGCGCCCGGCACCGAGGTGATGATCGCCTCCGACGGCGAGATCATGCTGCGCGGCGGTGGCATCATGCGCGGCTATCACAACAACGACGATGCCACGGGCGAAGTGCTCTCGGCCGACGGTTGGCTGGCCACCGGCGACATCGGTGAGGTAGCAGACGGCTACCTGAAGGTCACCGACCGGAAGAAGGACCTCATCAAGACCTCCGGTGGCAAATACGTTGCGCCGCAAAAGGTCGAGGGAATCTTCAAGGCCATCTGCCCGTACTCCAGCCAGATCGTGCTGCACGGTGACGGCCGCAAGTTCATCTCGGCGCTGATCACCCTCGACTCCGAAGCGATCGGCGAGTGGGGAGCCAAGAACGGCCTCGGCGGTCAGTCGGCGGCCGAGATCGCCCACTCCGAACAGGTGCGCACGCTGATCGCCGGCTACGTCGACGAGGTCAACTCCAAGCTGGAACGCTGGGAGACGATCAAGAAGTTCGCTATTCTGCCGGCCGACCTGTCGATCGATTCCGGCGAGCTGACACCGTCGATGAAGGTGCGACGCCGCGCGGTCGAAAAGCAATACGCGCAGATTCTCGACTCGTTCTACCCGGACTGACGCCGCGGATGGCCCGGCCGCCGACTACACGGCCGCGGCGATCGCCGAGATCGCCGACGGCAGCACCCGGCAGCAGCCACCGACCAGTGTGGCACCGGCGTCCAGCCAGGCCGGCACCAGGGAGGGATCGATCGTCGTATCGCCCGTCCATCGCCTGGCGTCGGCGTCCCACAGTTCGCCGCTGTTCGGGTACACCACCGCCGGTAGCGCCGAAGCATTGCTGGCCGCGGCGGCGAACTCGGCGACGGCCTCCGCCGGGCAGCAGTTGACTCCGACGGCGAAGACTTCGTCGATACCCCGCGCCAAGGCGAACGCATCCTCGGCCCGCTCGCCGTTCCTGGTCCGGCCGTCGACACCGGTGAACGACAACCAGGCAGGAATGCCAGTGCCCTGTAGCTCGGCCAGCAGCGCCTCCGCCTCGGCAGCGGACGGAATGGTTTCGATGGCAAGTACGTCGGCCAGTCCGTCGGCCACTGCCTGCATCAGCACCTGGAGGCGTGGCCGGTGCCAGCCCCGCAGCTCATCGACGGTGAGGCCGTAATCGCCGCGATACTCGGAACCGTCGGCCTGTGCAGCTCCGTACGGTCCGACCGAGGCGGCCACCCATCGCGGGCGGCCGCCCTGCTGGGAATGCCGTGCCGCGTCGGCGATCTCGCAGCTGCGGCGGATCAGCCGGGCCGCTCCGACGCTGTCGATTCCGATGTAGGCGAGGCCGGCGAACGACGCCTGGTACGACGCGGTGATCGCCACTTCGGCGCCGGCGGCATAGAACTCGGCGTGTGCCGCCTGCACCGCGGCCGGATCGTCCGCCAGTAACTGGGCCGACCACAGCGACGAACTCAGGTCGTGCCCATGCGCCTCCAGCAGCGTGGCCAGCCCACCGTCGAGAACCACGGGCCGCCGGTTCAGCTCGTCAGCAAGGGTTGGCCGCATAGCTCGAGGGTAGGCCAGGCAGTTGCGGTCGTACCGACCTCAGCCGGCTCCGGCCGTGCGTCGTGGGGCCGCCGCGGGCCTCGCCGGCAAGGGCTGCGACGTTCATCTCAGCCCTGAAGCGTGGCTCCCAGTGTGTCGTCACCACCGATTGGGCTGGCACCCACCCGCCAGCGGCCAAGTGAGTAGTCGCCGGGCGGCAACGGCTTACCGCCCGGTTGCCAGAGTGGTTGCCAGACAACCGCTCCGGTTCCTGCCATGTAGTGGTTGTCCTGTCCGAACGCGGATCCCGCGGTGTAGGCGGCGGCAACACTGGCGTCGTTGCCGGTGCTCTGCGACCACGCTGCGAATCCCGGGACGTCGCCGACCGGCCGGTCGGGATTGAGATTGTCGCCGATCCGGCTGCCGGTGCCATCGAACGTCATCGACACCTCCCAGGCAGGTGCGGTGGTCGCACCGGTCACCTTCAGCTGCACCGCCGTGGCGAACGACGCCCGGGAGAAGTCGAGTGTCCAGTCCGCTGTCACCGGCTCATCACCGAACGAAATGCCGGCCATGGTGATCCGATCGCCGTTCACCGCCACTGTTCTGGCGGCACCGGCGATATCGGTATTACCAAAGGTGCCGATGCCGAGGTACGGAGCCGTTTCCCGATAGTCGGAGTTCAGCACCGAACGCCAGCCGCCTGCCCCGTCGGCCACCTCCATCGAGGTGATGGCCGCCGTCGGTGACGACTGCACGGTGACCCGATAGTTGCTGGTCTGCACGACTTTTCCGGCCGTCACCCGGGTGCCGTTCCAGATCAGCGGGCGCAGGTACACCCCGCCCATCCCCCAGCCGGCTCCGCTGATGTACCACTTGCCGTCGGTGTCTCTGATCACTTCTGCCGCGTGCGCGTCGATCCGGCCGACCAGTTGGCTGATGTCGAAGTGCAACGGGTCGCGGCTCTTGTAGACCCTGGTATCGGTGTAGCTCGATTGGCAACACACGAACAGGTAGTACCAGCCGTCCTGGTGAACGACGAACGGCGATTCGGTCGGACCACCGGACGTTCCGGTCTGCGGATGGTTGAACGCGACATGCTTGGCGCCCCAATGGATCAGGTCGGTACTGGTGCGGTAGGCGACCTGGTGGTTACCACCGGACGGCTCGCTGGTCGCGGTGTAGTACATCACCCACTTGTCGCCGACCCGCAGCACCATCGGATCGCGGGCATCGAATCCGTCGACGAACAGCGGCGTCTGCCTGGTGGTCCAGGTCTTCAGATCCGTCGACGTGGCCAACCGAATCTCGTAGGTTTCGTGATTGTCGGCGCCCCCGGCCGAATAGAACATCCAGTACTTGCCGGCGTACTTCATCACATAGGGCGCCCACACGTGAGTGTCGCCCTGCGCCGGATCGGCGTGGATCACCGGGGGCTGTTTGGTGTACTGCGCCTGCGTCAAGGTCTTTGCGGTCGCATGGGCGAAGAACTTCTCGTCCAACGGATTCGCCGGTTCGGCATGGGTGATGCCGAACAGGTTCCACTGGCCGTCCGGGCCTCGGACGAAGGTGTGGTCGTTGACGTACCAGGGCTGGCTCTCGCCCACGGACGGGTCGTAGATCCGTTGCCGCGCACCGGCAGTCACCACCTTCTCAGGGTGCGAGAACGAGGTGACGGTGGCGCCCGACACACCATGCAGCGCCAGCACCAGCACGTCCAGACCCGCAAAATAGTTGGTGGCAGCGCTGTTGTGACCGGTCATTGTCAGCGTCAGGGTGTGCTTTCCGGCGGCCAGGGTCACCGCTCCCAGTTGCCGGGTGGCGATGGCGACGCCGGTCGGCTGGTAGTTGTCGATTGGGGCGGAAACCTTCTTGCCGTCGATCAACACCTGCACGATGCCGTAGTCTGCTGCCTTCGTCATCACGGCCGACGCGTCGTAGCTACCGCTGGCCGGGACGCTGAAGTTGAAGGTCGCCGTGTCGCCGGCCTTGACGCCCTGCAGCCACAGCTGCTGGTTACCCGACCACGTCACCCCGCAGCAATTCCCTTGGGCGGTAACGGGTGCGGTCGCACTGACCGCCGGCAGCAGGCTCTCACCCTCGATGCGCAGGGTATCGCCGGTGGTGGCCGACACCTGCTTGGACAGCGGTCCCTGGTTGCCGGAGCTGTCGACAGCGCGCACCTGGTAGTACCAGGTCTGGTTCAGCCCGAGCCCAGTGTGTTCGAAGGACGACAACGCCGGCGCGCCCACCAGCGTCTTGGAGTTCGCAACGAAGTGCCGGTTCGTCGAGGCGTAGACCTCGTAATGGTCGACCGCGACATCGTCGGTGGCCGTCTTCCAGGACAGTCGGCTGGTGTTGCTGTCGGTGCCGATGGCCACCAGCCCGCGGATGGCACTCGGTGCGCGACGATCACGGGCGGCGTTGCCCAGCGACAGCGCCTGGTACGACGCGGCACTCCAAGCCGGCGACCCACTCGTCGGCGTCAGCGTCACCGCCAGTTTGCGCTGTCCTTGAGTGAGCTTCGGATCGAGCTGGAAGGTGTCGTCGAGCCACTGATGGGTCTTGTTGCCCAGCGGCTGCAGCCAGGTTCCCGCTGGCCGCCCGTTCACCGTGACAGCGGCCGACTGGTAAGCGTTGGACTGGTTCGACATCCGGTGCAGCACGACGCCTTCGTTGCGGGAGTCGACGGCGACAGCGAAGCTCACCGTGCCGGTTTCGCTGCGCACATCCTCGGTGACGGGCAGGTCGTCGTGGTCACCCTCGAAGGTCTCGGTGAGGGTGACGGGGGCTACGGAGCCGGTCGGATCCGTGTAGTGGTGCGCCTTCTCGCTCGCCGCATTGCCGACGTCGACGGTGTCGGTGACTCTCGCCGCCGGCGCGGACGAGCCGTACCAGTAGGCAGTGGACGAGTACTCGGCCTGGGCGTCGTTGACGGGACCGTGCTCCATGCCGAAGGTCAGACCCGAGTCGAACGACACCGAGTCACCGATCATCAGTCGGTACGGAGCGTCGCATTGGTACTGACAGCCATAGGTTCCGGTCAGCATCGCCGGTGCACCGTTGGTCGGCCCGGTGAACTGGTTGCGGTTGAAGTACCAGCCAGCCTCGTAGAAGTCCTCGGTGCCGGTGCCGTGCATTTGTGGTGAACGGATCCCGTTGGCCGAGACCCGCTCGTCGCCCTCCAGGTAGGCCCGCAGGTTGCCGGTGCTGATCTCGCCCCGCATGGTTTCGCTGACGCCGACGAACTTGCCCTTGCCGGAAGTACTCAGGAAGGTCCAGTCCTGGCCGTTGACGGTGTCGCCGCGATGGTGAGTTGCGTTGAAGTAGCCGATCCTGGCATCGGGCCTGGTGAGTTCCTTGCCGATCGACTTGTCGGCGGTCGAGGTGATGGACGACCGACCGGTGCGGATGCTCTGGTGGGTGTTGTTGACCAGTTCCACCGTTGCCTTGCTGGCGAACGGCATCGGCCACCAGCTGGTGTACCAGCCGTCCGGCGAGGTATCGACGTGGTAGTACAACGCGTTCACGGCCGACTCGGTGAGGCCGGAGCCGAAGAACTCGCCCAGCGGCGATTCAACGGTCTTCTTGCCGTCGAAGGTGATGCGCAGCGTCACGTCGCGGAGCAACTCGTTGGACGCCAACACCTTCGGGTCGTTCGGGTTCGTCGGCGCGTCGGTCTGGTTGGCGGTGCCGGTCCAGGTCTGGCCGACGATCGTGTACTGGTGCCCCTGTTCGCTGGCCAGCGCGTCCGCACTTGTTCCGACGTTCAGCTCGTCGGTGCTCACGTCGTTGCCGCCGACGATGGAGTCCACCCAGTAGTGGAACTCGTTGAAGTCGATGCTCGCCGAGACGAAGACGTTCTTGACGGTGATGCTCGACTTGCCGGCGGTGGCGCTGGCCGGCAACGTGACGGTCTGGTACGACCAATGCCCAGCGGTGTCTTCGGTCGGCGTCCACTCGCCGACCTTGACGCCGTCGACATAGATGGTGGCGTCTTCGTGGTTGGAGTTCGCGTCCCACCGCCGCTTGAGCTTGACGCCGGTGTTGTTCGGATCGATCTTCACGGTGAATTGGCTCGAACCTTTGAAGGCCCTGCCGTCGTCGGAGATCAGCGGCAGCACCGGCGGACCGACGATCTGCGGGATCTGCAGCTTGACCGCGGTGAGCTCACCGGACCCCTTGACATCGGCCAACTTCGTCGACTGGCCTGGCTTCAGGCTGAAGCTCTTCCCGGCCGTGGTGGTGTGGGCCGGCAGTGGCTTGGGGTCCTTGGTACCCCAGGTCTTCGAGGCCGCCATCACGTCCTGCGGGACGTAGTGCGGATCGAAGGTGCTGACGCCGTTCGCGTCGGCGAAGCTGCGATAGGTGACGTGATAGAAGATCGGATTCTTGTCGGTGGTCACCTTCATCGATGTCCGATAAGTCATCGGCACCTTGATGAAGACGCCACCTGAGCTCTGGTCGGCATTGGCCACGAACGGGTAGACGAACGGCGCTCCGAGTTTGCCGTCGACGATGTCCTGAAGCTTCGCGTCCAGCACCGTCTTTCCGTCGAGCACGATCTTGATGTTGCCGGTGGCGGTCACGTCGCCGTTGTCCCTGGTGAACCAGATGGAGTCGATCTCGCCGGCACCGGAGTGTTCGGCGATCACGCAACCGTCGGTCTCGGTGCGCAGGCAGCTGTAGGTGCCGGCAAACCCGTCGTCGTTGCCACCGGTGCGATCAAAGCTGGAGAACTGCTGGGTCTGTACGCCGGTGGTGATCGCGTCGACCTGGTCAAGATGCCGGTAGGTATCCCACCCGATCGGCCCCTTCGGCCCAGGCCGGCTCTGGTGTTTCGCGGGATCGGCCGG
>JALYVF010000021.1 GCA_030853385.1 Actinomycetota bacterium
CCTACCTGCAGTTCCACATCCCGGACAAGATCGCAGGCCAGCCGTTCGAGCCGGCCCAGAAGCTCGCGTATTTCCTGGTGATCTTCGTGCTTTCACCCGTACAGATCCTCACCGGAGCGGCGATGTCACCCTCGGTCCTGGCCCGCTTCCCGTGGTACGGCAAGCTATTCGGCGGCAAGCAGGGCGCGCGCAGCCTGCACTTCCTCGGAATGTGCGCGTTCGCGACATTCATCGTCGTGCACGTCTTCATGGTGATCGTGCACGGGCTGCCACGGGAGTTCACCTCGATCGTGCTTGCCGGGCACCAGAACAAGACCCTGGCTCTGCTGCTCGGCTTCATCGGATTGTTCCTGATCCTGGTCTTCCATATCGTCATTACGGTATTCTCGCTGCGCAATCCGCGGACCACGCAGCGGCTGCTCGGGATGCTGGTCAACCCTTTCGAACGGGTCATCTCCCGCGCGTTCCGATCCCGCGAACACTACGGACGACACCACATCTCGCCGTACCACCGGGTCAATGGCTACCCACCCACCGGGGCCGACTACGAACAGCTGGCCGAGAATGGCTTCGCGGACTACCGGCTGCCCATCGGCGGACTGGTCGCGCAGCCGGTGTCGCTGTCGCTGCCGGAATTGCGGGCACTGGGCACCAGCAAGCAGATCACCAAACACCAATGCATCCAGGGCTGGAGCGCCATCGCCGAATGGGGCGGCGTGCCGCTGGCCCGCGTCCTTGATCTGGTCCGGCCGGCAGCAGAGGCCAAGCACATCGTGTTCTACGCCTTCGACGACAAGGGCCTGACCGAAGGCGAGGGGCGCTATGGCTACTTCTACGGCACGATCCCGCTGCACCTGGCCCAGGACCCGCAGACACTGCTCGCCTTGGACATGAATGGCGCCCCGCTGCCGGTCGAGCACGGTGCCCCGATCCGGATCCGGATCGAGACCCAGCTCGGCTTCAAGATGGTCAAGTGGATCGAGGCCATCGAGTTCGTGGCTGATACGAGCGACATCGGCCAGGGCCAGGGCGGCTGGCGCGAGGACCAGCAGTACTACGCGAACGCCGCCGGCATATGACCGGCGCGCGGCGCGGACTACCAACACAGGCACGGTGACCGACTGATGACCTCAGCAGAGAGGGGAACCATGAGGACGAGTCCGCCGCATCCGGTCAATCGCGGCGGACTGGCAGCCATGCTGACAACGCAGCTACGTGGTGAGGTGCGTTTCGATTCCGGCAGTCGAGCGCTGTACGCCACCGATGCCTCGAACTACCGGCAGCGTCCGCTCGGAGTGGTGATCCCGCGAGACATCGACGATGTGGTGGCGGCTGTCGAGATCTGCCGTCGATTCGCGGCCCCTATTTTTGCCCGTGGCGGCGGCACGAGCCTGGCCGGGCAGTGCTGCAACGACGGCGTGGTGCTGGATTTCTCCAGGTACGTCAATCGCGTGCTGGCCGTCGACGCCGAGCAGCGTTGGGCGGTGGTGGAGCCCGGGGTGGTGCTGGACGATCTGCGTGCGGCGGCAGAGGAACACGGGCTGACGTTCGGCCCGGATCCGGCGACGCACAGTCATTGCACGCTGGGCGGGATGATCGGCAACAACTCCTGCGGTGTGCACTCGATCCTGGCCGGACGCACCTCGGACAACGTGCTCGAACTGGAGGTGCTCACCTACGACGGCGTACGGATGTGGGTCGGGCCGACCAGCGACGTGCAGTACGCCGCGATCCTGGACAACGGCGGCCGGCCGGCCGAGATCCACCGGGCGCTGCGCGACCTGCGCGACCGTTACGCCGAGTTGATCCGGGGCCGATACCCCGACATCCCCCGGCGGGTGTCGGGCTACAACCTCGACGACCTGCTACCCGAACGCAACTTCGACGTCGCGCGTGCCCTGGTCGGCAGCGAGTCCACCTGCGTGCTGGTGCTCGCCGCGCGGCTGCGGCTGGTGCCGAGCCCGCCGGCACGGCGCACGCTGCTGCTGGGCTATCCCGACGGCGCGGCCGCCGCGGACGCGGTCCCGCAGGTGATGGCACACCACCCGATCGGGCTGGAGGGTTTCGACGACGTGCTCGTCGGCGATGTACAGGCGCGGGGGTTGCATCCCGACGGGGTCGCGCTGCTGCCCGCCGGCGGCGGATGGCTGCTGGCCGAGTTCGGCGCCGACACCGACGCGGAGGCCGAAGCTGCGGCGCAGACGTGCCGTGACGCGCTGGGCAACGACACGGCGCGACTGCTCGACGCCGACCAGGCGCCGGCGGTGTGGGCGGTGCGCGAGTCCGGGCTCGGCGCGGCGGCCCGCGTCCCCGGCCAAGCCGACACCCATCCCGGCTGGGAGGACGCCGCGGTGGACCCGGTCCGGCTCGGTGACTACCTGCGCGAGTTCCGCACGCTGACCGAGCGCTACGGCTACCACGCCGCGCTGTACGGGCACTTCGGTCAGGGCTGCGTACACACCCGGATCAGCTTCGACCTGGTCACCGCCGACGGCGTCAGCGCCTTCCGCAGTTTCCTCACCGACGCCGCGCAGCTGTGCGTGAAGTACGGCGGGTCGCTGTCCGGGGAACACGGCGACGGGCAGGCGCGGGCGGCGCTGTTACCGATCATGTACGGCACCGAACTGGTAGCCGCGTTCGGGCAGTTCAAACGGATCTGGGATCCGGACGGACGGATGAACCCAGGCAAGGTCGTCGACCCCTACGCCGTGGACGACAACCTGCGGTACGGCTCGGACTACCGGCCCCTCCAGTTGACCACCTTCTTCACCTTTCCCGACGACGGCGGGGACTTCTCCCGAGCGGCCGACCGATGCGTCGGCGTTGGCAACTGCCGCCAGCACGAGGGCGCGCTGATGTGTCCGTCGTACCAGGCGACCGGGGAGGAGCAGCACTCCACCCGGGGCCGTGCCAGGCTGTTGTTCGAGATGCTCAACGGCGCCCACCGTGATCAGGGCTGGCGCGACGAGGCGGTCAAAGACGCACTGGATCTCTGCCTGGCTTGCAAGGGCTGCAAGAGCGAGTGCCCGGTCAACGTGGACATGGCCACCTACAAGGCCGAGTTCTTCGCGCACTACTACGCCCGGCGGCTGCGTCCGCCCGCGGCCTACTCGATGGGCCTGCTCATGTACTCAGCCCGCGCCGCCGCGCTCGCTCCCGGCGTCGTCAACGCGCTCACCCAGGCCGCTGTCACCGCACGGGTGCTCAAACGCGCCGCCGGTGTCCATCCGGACCGCGAGGTTCCGGTCTTCGCGCCGCGCACCTTCCGTTCCGGCCGGCAAGCAGGCGGCAAACCCGCCGGCCAGCGGGTGCTCCTATGGCCGGACACCTGGAACGACCACTTCCATCCACCCGCGCTGCACGCCGGTGCCCGTGTCCTCGAGGCGGCCGGCTTCACCGTCGACCTGCCGGCACGCTGGGTCTGCTGCGGGCGTCCGCTCTACGACTGGGGAATGCTGGGTCAGGCTCGCCGGCTGCTGCGCCGCACCCTGCGGGTGCTGGGCAGCGACATCGACGCAGGGGTGCCGGTGATCGGGCTGGAACCGTCTTGTGTGTCGGTGTTCCGCGACGAGTTGCCCGCGCTGCTCCCGCACGATCGGCGCGCGGGGCGGCTGGCCGCCCAGACCTACACACTCCCCGAGTGGCTGGCCAAGGCAGCGCCGGACTTCGCTCCGCCCATCGACGGATCGGTTCTGGTGCAGGGGCACTGCCATGACAAGTCGGTTCTGGACTTCGCCGCCGAGACCGACCTGCTGCGCCGTTGCGGTGCGCAGGTGGAGACTCCCGAGGACGGGTGTTGCGGCATGGCCGGAGCCTTCGGGTTCGAGGCACGCAACTACCAGGTGTCGATGCGCTGCGCCGACCGGGCGCTGCTCCCTGCGGTGACCCGCGCCGCGAGCGGCACCGCTCTGGTCGCTGACGGATTCTCCTGCCGCGAGCAGATACGTCAAGGCAGCGGCCGCGCACCACAGCACGTCGCCGAACTGTTGGCGCAGGCACTGAAGAAAGCCAATCGATGACTCGACCGACTCACGACACGGCCGCGATCCACGACGTAGCGACCGCACTGGCCCAGGTGGACGCGGTCCAGGTAACGCCAACGACCATCGCTCATCGAAGGAGTAACCATGTCCGCCGATCATGATCCGCACCCCGGGATCGAAGCGCCACCCCCCTCGGGCCGGCAGTTCCAGATCAGCCATGGTCCGCAGCGCGCCACCGTCGTCGAGGTCGGTGGCGGGCTGCGGCAGTACAGCGTCGACGGGCGCGCCATGATGGACGGTTACGACGCCCTGGCCCGTTGCACCGGCGCGCGTGGGTTGCCGTTGATCCCGTGGCCCAACCGCATCCGTGACGGGGCCTACACCTTCGGCGGATGCAACTACCAGGTCCCGCTCACCGAGCCGGACAAGCACAACGCCATCCACGGCTTCCTGCGCTGGCGCAACTGGACCTGCCGACACCACAGCACGGACCGGGCCACCATGGGCATCGTGCTGCACCCGATGATGGGCTACCCGTTCACCCTGGACGTCACCGTCGACTACCGACTCGACGGCGACGGCCTCACTGTGCGGACCACCGCCACGAACATCGGCGATCAGTCCTGCCCGTACGGGGCCGGTCAGCACCCCTACCTCACCGTCGGCACCGAACGTATCGATCCCTGCTCCCTGCAACTGGACGCCGAGCGGTACCTGCCGACTGACGATCGTGGAATGCCGACCGAAAACGTCGAGGTGGCGGGATCGGCGTTCGACTTCCGGGCCGGGCGGGTCATCGGCGAGCAGAACATCGACTTCACCTTCACCGGTCTGCTCCGGGACTCCGAAGGGTTGGCCTGGGTGCACCTCACCGGCCCGGATGGAGCGCACGCGGCGATCTGGGCCGACGAGAACTACCCGTTCATCGAGCTCTACACCTCCCACACCCAGCCGTCTCCGCACTTTCGCACCGGCCTCGGCGTCGAACCGATGACCTGCGCACCCAACGCGTTCCGCACCGGCGACGGGCTCATCAGGCTCGGGCCCGGCGAGCTGGCCAGTGCCGCCTGGGGCATCGCCGCGTCGCGCTAGCTGGACGCTCGCCGCCATAGCAGCAGTAGCACCAACGCCGCACCGCCGAGCAGGAACGGTGCCGGCCGGGCGATGAATCGGGTGCGCAGCGAGTCCGCCGCGACGAAGGCCACCTGTCGAGGGCGAAGCCGGCCGGTGAGCTGGGTGACGGTGTCGGCCAGTTCGGCCCGGCTGAGCTCGATCACGGTGGTGATCGCGTCGGTGTCCTGGCGGGCGCGGGCAGTCTGTCGCGCTGCCATCTCCAGTCGCCCGGTCGCGGTCACGCCGGCGATCTCGACCCGGTTGCGGGTATGCGCGGCGATCTCCGCATCGCCGGCGCCGGGGCCGCGTCCGCGCAGCAGTTCCTCGCGGGCCTGGCGAAGATTCGCGCCGATGCTCGCCGCCGCGACCTCGGGGGGCACCGTCACCGCACCCGGTACTGGTGGGCGTCGGCGCGTTTGAGTTCCAGCCCGAGGCCGGGCCGGGACTGATCGGGGCGCAGCGCCCCGCCGGTCGGATCCAGCGCCCCATCGAAGATCAGGTCCTCGATGCGGACGTGGTCGTGGAAGTACTCCAGGTGCCGCAGGTTGGGCACGGACGCGGCGACATGCGCGTGCAGGTTCGGCGCGCAGTGCCCGGACACCTGCAGTCCAGCGGCGGCCGCGACCGCGGCGACCCGGATCCACTCGGTGATGCCGCCACAGCGGGTGACGTCGACCTGCAGGCAGTCAACGGCCTGCGCGGCGACCATCCGCGCGAAGTAGACCAGGTCGAATCCGTACTCGCCGGCGGTGACGTCCGGCAGCACCTGGTCGCGGACCTCCTTCAGCCCGGTGAGATCGTCGGAGGAGACCGGCTCCTCGAACCAGCTGACGTCATGTTCGGCCATCGCCCGCGCGACGCGAACGGCCTGCTTCCGGGTATAGCCGCCGTTGGCGTCGACGAACAGTTCGACCTCGGGTCCGATGACGTCGCGGGCGAATGCGATGCGGGCCAGGTCACGGTCGACATTGTGACCCCAGGACTCGCCGATCTTGATCTTCACCCTCGGCAGGCGCCACTCCTGCACCCACCGCAGCAGCTGGGTGCGGGCGCTGGCCTCGTCGTAGGTGGTGAACCCGCCGCTGCCGTAGATCGGGACCGCGTCGTGAACAGCGCCGAGCAGGCGGCACACCGGCGCGTCCAGCAGCTTGCCCTTCAGATCCCACAGCGCGGTGTCGACGGCGCTGATCGCGCAGGACACCAAGCCGGGCCGCCCCAGGTTGCGGATCGCCCGGACCATCGCCTCCCACGCCCCGTTGACGTCGAGCACCGGCCGGTGCCGGATCGCATCGGACAGCACCTGCTCGATCAGCGGCCGGCACGCGGCCGCGGCATAGGTGTAACCGAGCCCGACCTGCCCGCCGCCGCGTACTTCGACGACGACCATCGTCGTGGCCGACCAGGCCAGGGTGCCGTCCGCCTCGGGCTGGTCGGTCGGAAACGTGTAGGTGCTCACCGCGACGTCCTCGATCGTCGCGTCGAGCCGGCTCACCGGTGCCCGCCCCGCGGCGCCACCGTCATCGAAGCTGTTGTCATTGTTGCCATATGACAATAATACGCGTTCGATGCGGGGGTGGCTATGGGCATGCCGAACGCTGACGACTCGACAGGATCAGCACGCCGTCATGGTCGCCCAGTCCTGAGGGGTGCTGTCAGCCCTCGCCGGCCGTCGCTTCGTGCACAAAAGCGGCGGCGTCGCTGAACTCTCGGAGCCCGTCGATGAGGCTCTGCCGCGCCTCAAGGGTCATCAACTCCAGTACCTGCGCGAAGTCTGATCGGCGGGTCGCGGCGAAGGCCTCGAGACGGCGCCAACCTTGCTTGCTGACGCTCAGCGTCACCTCACGTCGACTGTCGACGCTGATATCGCGGGTCAGTAGCCCCGCTGCCTCCAACCGGTCGCACAACCGGCTCGCCGAAGACGGGATCGCACCGAGGTACCCAGCCAACGCAGTGAGGTTCATCGGGCCGCTGCGCCCCAGGACGGTGAGCACGCGAAGTTGGGACGGCGGCACCCGGGGCACCGCCCAGTCCTCGGCCCGGTCCCAGAGCATGACCAGTGCTTGCGCCTGCTCCAGTACCGGATCGGCAATCGCCTGGTTAGACTTCGGTTGCCGTCTAGTCATACCCGCTCCGTGCCGCTCCGTCTGGGCCTCGCGTGCGGGCACGACAGCGACCGGCAACGAACGGGGCAGTAGTAAATGACAGTGTCCCACAGAACGTGTCGCGCCCTCATCGGCATGGCGCGACTCCGCGGCAGAGTCAGGGTTTCGATCCTGGTCGGCTTGTCCAGAGCTCGCGATGAGTGACGCCGACCTCCACCTGGCCGTGTTGAAAGCGCTGGACCAGGCCCGTCCGGACGCCGCCGTCACAGTGCTGCGTCCACTGCTTGCCGACCACCTACAGGCAAGCCAGGTGCGCCTGCTGCTGGCGAATTACCAGTTGACCGCGTTACGCCCGGTCGGGGACCCGGACGATCGAGTCGTACTGCGCGACACACCGGCCGGCGAGGCGTTCGTCACCCAGTGCCCCGTGACCCGTACCGGAGACGTGGGCGAGACGCTGCTGTGCCTGCCGGTGAGCATCCGTGGCGACCGGCTCGGAGTGTTGGAACTTGCCCTGCCTGCCGAGTCCGCACCGCTGGACCTGGAGAGCCTGGGTGAGCTCGCCACAGTGATCGGCTACGCACTGCAGGCGGCGGCGCGCCAGACCGACGCAGTTCAGCGCGCCGCCCGCTCGCAACGACTCACCCTTGCTGCCGAGCTGCAGTGGCAACTGCTGCCGGGTCGAGGCTGCCGGGCCCCGGAGTACCAACTCGCCGGTCACCTGGAACCGGCCTATCACGTGCACGCGGACAACTTCGACTGGTCCCAGGACGGCGATCAGCTGATCCTGAGCGTCACCGACGCCGCCCGCCACGACCGCTGCGCCTCACTGCTGACCACCCTGGCTGTCACCGCGCTGCGCAACGCCAGGCGAGCGGAACTGGACATTGCCGAGCAGGTGAGCATGGCCGATCAGGCGGTGTATGCCCACCATCAGGGCAAGCAGTACGTGAGCGCGCTAGTGGTGGGCATCGATCTCAGCAGCGGCCGGGCACGTGCGGTGCTGGCCGGATCGCCGCAGTTGTACATCCAGCGAGGGGACGAGGTCTTGCAACCGCCGCTGTCGGATCAACTGCCGTTGGGCATGTTCGACGGAACCGAGTATGCGGCCGAACACTTCGCGCTGGTCACCGGGGATCGATTGCTGATGGTCTCGGACGGGGTCCACGCCGCCAGGTCACCGGCGCGAGAGCACTTCGGCAGCGGCCGGCTGCCGCAGTTGCTGCGAGCGAGCACGCAGCTGACGGTCGGGGGAGTGGTCCGCCGAGTTGTCGACGAGCTGTTCGAGCATCTTGATCTCGCCGAACTCCACGACGATGCGGCCGTGATCTGCCTGGACTGGGCGGGCCCCGGACGGGCTGACTCGGTGGCGGCACTCCCGCGCGCCGAAGACGTCCAGACCGGTCGGGTTCCGCGGACCCGCGGCGGGTTGAGTATCGTGCCCCACGGTGCCGGCAGTGAAGGAGAACGGCGTGCAGCGCCGCCGTCCAGCGCCTTTGCGCATTCGCCGCTGACACCGTAACGTTTGTCAGGAGACAACATTCTTCGCGCGGCAGATGTCTACCAGATCCCGACGCGATCCCCTTCGTGGGGTCGGCGCCGGCAGACCGGGAAGGTTGGATGGATGCGGGCACGAAGGATTGCGGTGGTCACCGGCGGCAGCGCCGGAGTAGGTCGGGCGACGGTGCGCGAGTTCGCCCGGGCCGGCTACGACGTTGCGGTCCTGGCCCGCGGCAAGGTCGGCTTGGACGGCGCGGCCGGCGATGTCGAGAACGCCGGCGGGCGTTGCCTGCCGATCGTTGTGGATGTCGCCGACGGTGATGCTGTCGAGCGGGCCGCCGACCGTATCGAGGCCGAACTCGGGACGATCGATGTGTGGGTGAACGTCGCGTTCGCCGGCTCGCTGGCCTTCTTCTGGAACACCAGCCCCGAGGAATACCGGCGGATGAACGACGTCACCTACTTCGGGCAGGTCAACGGCACCAGGGCTGCGTTGCGGGTGATGCGTTCTCGGGATCGGGGTGCGATCGTGAACGTGTCCTCGGCAATGGCCTATCGCTCAATCCCGCTGCAGTCGGCATACTGCGGTGCCAAGCACGCGATCAAGGGCTTCACCGAGTCGCTGATCACCGAGCTGAAGGCAACCGGCAGCAAAGTCACCATCGGGCTGGTCACCCTGCCCGGCGTCAATACCACCCAGTTCAACTGGAACCTGACGAAGATGCCCCAGCACCCGATGCCGGTGCCGCCCATTGTGCAGCCCGAGGTCTGTGCGCGGGCGATCCGGTTCTCCGCCGAACATCCTCGGCGCAACATGTGGGTCGGCATCTCGACGGTGTACACGATCCTCGGCAACCGAGTCGCACCCGCTGTAGTGGACTGGTATCTGGCCAAGACAGGCGTGAACTCCCAGCAGACCGATCAGGATGCTCCGCGGTGGGGCTCGAACGTGTACGAGCCACAGGACGACGAGCACGACCGCGGCGCGCGGGGCGCGTTCTCGGCCAAGGCCGCGACGCGGGACCCGGTGTCGTTCGTCGCGATGAACCGGGTCGCGTCACTTGCTGCGGCCGGCGGCGCTCTCGCCGCCGCCGCCACTGCACTGCTGCGCAGGCGGTCATGACACGGCGGGCGGGCATGACTCGGTGGTCGGGCATGACATGGCGGCTGGGCAGCCGAACCGCCCGGTTGCCGGTCGGTCCCTGATGACCGAACAGATCGCGCTGGCTGAGGAGCGGGACCCGGACGGGTTCGCTCCGATCGGCCACTACGCGGTCCTGGGCGATGGTCGCGGTGCGGCGCTGGTGGCGGTCGACGGTTCGATCGACTGGTGGGCGG
>JALYVF010000015.1 GCA_030853385.1 Actinomycetota bacterium
GTGAAACAGACCAGCCGATTGCTGTGCTGGTAGGCCATCAGCAGCCGTATCGACGGGTAGCCCTTGACTGAAGGGGCGCAATGGGCAGCAGCCCGTCGGCGGTGAACTGCATCGCCGCTGCTAGCAGCTGCTTGCAGCAGCAAGCAAGCCCGGTTACTGTCAAGTAGACAGCACGTCGGCGCGAGCGAGAGGGCGGGAGATGGACCTGGTACCGATGCTCGGCCCCGTCCGCGACCTCGGCGAGTTCATCAGGGACCAGCGGCAGTCGGCGCAGCTGTCCTTGCGTGGGCTCGCTGCCAAGGCGGGCATCAGCAATCCTTACCTGTCTCAGGTGGAACGCGGTTTGCGCCGGCCAAGCGCCGAGATCCTGGCCCAGATCGCCACCGGACTGTCCATCTCGGTGGAGTCGATGCTGGCCAGGGCCGGGGTACTGCCCGAACATCCGACGCCTGCCGGGCGGGCCG
Organism: Actinomycetota bacterium; assembly: GCA_030853385.1. Lineage (GTDB taxonomy): Bacteria > Actinomycetota > Actinomycetes > Mycobacteriales > Nakamurellaceae > Nakamurella. The sequence continues at coordinate 465 of JALYVF010000015.1, forward strand.
TGGTGACGGCGATCGGTGACGACCGGGCACTCAGCCGAGGACAGAAGGCAGCACTGATCGAGATCTACTCGGCTTTCGTCGCCGAACATGCCGAACATGCCGAACCGGCGGCCTCCGACGTCACCACCGCTAGCACACCAGAAGACCCACCAACAACGAAAACCGTTGTCCGCAAAGGAGATTGACATGGCACAGAGCAATGACCCGATGGCGCGTGCCCAGGCAGCGCTTGAAAAGATCGCCGACCGACTGCCCGAACTGCCCAAGCCGGTACTGGCCGCTATCGGTGCCGCCGACCTGGCCGGCCGCCAGCTGTCCGACCTGCTGAACTCGCTGGCCGACAGGGCAGGCATCAAGTCCGCGTACCTCCCCGGCCGCGACGAGGTCGTCGACGAGTTGCGCAGTGCTGCTAACGACCTGCCTAGTAGGGTGCAGCAGCTCGCGACGAACCTGCCGGACAGGGCGCAGGCGCTGGTCGCCGACCTTCCCGGCAGGGCGAAGGAGCTGGCCGATCAGCTGGAGCAGTTCGCCACCAGGCTGCCCGGTCGGGTGCAGAAGTTCACCGACGAGCTGCCTGGCAAGGCCAAGGAGTTCTCCGAGCAGATGCAGCCGGACCAGCTCAAGCAGTCGGCCGATGCCTACCGGCAGCTGATCGGTTCGGTGCTGTCGACACTGGCTGGCCGTGGCGAGAAGGCCTGGGACGACATCCGCAACACCGGACCGGTTCCAGGGTCGGTGGTGGATGCCGGTTCGGCGAAGGCAGCGGCCAGCGCACCGAAGTCGGCTGCCAAGCGCGCGAGCAAGAGGGCCCCGAAGGTCGCCGATAAGCCGGCCGCAGCGACCTCGATGCCGCGCCCGGCCCGCCGGAAGCCGACGCCGAAGACCAGCAGCGAGAAAACCAGCATGGATAAGCCGGCTGCGGACAGCAAGGGCGTCACCAAGTCAGCGGCCGCCAAGGCCGCCCGTCCCACCGCAGTCTCCGGTCCGCGTCCGCCGCGTCCGCGTCGCGGCACATTCCCGTCTGCCTCCAGCTGAACAACAGCGGCAGCTGAGCCGGGCCGCTGCGGGCGCGCCGTAGTCTGGCGTGCGTGACGTTTGTCGGCCCGATCATCGACGTGATCACCCTGGCCATGGGCGCTGTCGGCGCCGTGGTCGGGGTGTTCGCGTTTTTCGACGCGATCATTCGCCGCGCGGACGCCTTCGCGGCGGCCGACAAGCAGACCAAGACCACTTGGCTGTCGATCACCGGAGCCAGCGGCGTGGTGATGGTGCTGGGTTTGTACCCGTCGATCTTCCCGCCGCCGAGCCTGCTGTGGCTGGCCGGCATGGTGGGGGCGCTGGTCTACCTGCTTGATGTGCGACCCAAGCTGCGCGAGGTAACCGGCGGTAAGAGTTCCGGCTGGTGAGCGCCCGGGCCGCACACAAGTCGGTCAGCCGCGGCCCATGGCCCTGTCGACGGACTCTTCGTGGCTGGCGCCGTCGGCCACCGCAGCCAGCCGCCTGGTCTCCCGATTGAACGAGATGCGGATCTCGGTCTCGGCGTCGCCGCGACCCACCCAGTTCGCGCCCTCGACGCTCTTGCCTGGCTCGAGGTCCTTGTAGACCTCGAAGAAGTGCTGGATTTCGAGCTTTTCGAAGATCGGCAGATCGCCAATGTCCTGCAGGTTGTCACGCCGCGGATCGGCCGACGCGACGCAGAGCACCTTGTCGTCCGGGCCCTTCTCGTCCGTCATCCGGAACATCCCGATGGCCCTGGCGTTCACCAGGCAACCGGGGAAGGTCGGTTCGGCGAGCAGTACCAGCGCATCGAGGGGGTCGCCGTCCTGGCCAAGGGTGTTCTCGATGTAGCCGTAGTCGGCCGGGTACTGGGTGGCGGTGAACAGCGTCCGGTCCAACCGGATGCGACCGGATTCGTGATCGACCTCGTACTTGTTACGGGATCCCTTGGGGATCTCGATGAGGACGTCGAACTGCACCTGGATGTTCCTTCCGCTCCCGGGATCGTGACGGGTTCTGCGATGTCGCTGGCTGGCTGTGAGCTGATTCTTGTTGATGCGGCACACTCGAGCGGGACGCCGGTGCCGCAGGCCAGACTCTAGTCTGTCCTTGGTGAGGTGCTACCCGGAACCAGCAGCGAGCGAGGCGGGCGTCACATCCGGGTGCAGTACAAAAGGTCGAGCGGTGCGCACGATGCATCGGACGACGACGAACGGCCGGACGAGCAGAAGCGAGGATTCGTGACCGGAAAGCGACGGGCGGGCCAGTCAAGGGCTGGCCGGACCGCCGTCATCATCGTTGTCTGCCTGCTGGTCGTCGCGGCGATCGGTACCGGCACCTTCCTGATCCTGCGGAATTCCGGCAGCAAGGACCAGGCTGGCTCGGGGAGCGCCACCACCACCTCGACCTCTGCTCGCCCGACGGTGCCGGATCCGCCCATCGCCGCCCCGAAGCTGGTGCTGGCACCGCTGGCCAATTCGTCCAAGGCTCCCACCGCGGCCGGCGTCGCCAAGGCGCTCGCGCCGATCCTTGCCGATCCGACGATGGCCACCTATGCCGGGGAAGTGGTGGATCCGGCCACTTCCGCCGTGCTGTGGAAGAAGGACCCCGGCAGTGCCCAGGTTCCCGCGTCATCGGCGAAGCTGCTGACCGGCGCCGCGCTTCTCACCTCGCTGAAGGACCCGAACAAGCGGCTGGTGACGAAGGTGGTGAAGGGCGACCAGGCCGGCGACGTCTACTTTGTCGGCGGTGGCGATGTGACGCTGTCGGCGAGGCAGATCGGCACCGCCACCGTGAACGAAGGCGCGCCGACCGTTGCCGACCTGGCAGCGCAGGTCAAGGCCTCCGGCGTGCCGGTGAAGCGGATCGTGCTGGACACCTCGTACTGGACCGGCCCCGAGCTGGCGACCGGGTGGCAGAGCTCCGACATCCAGGGCACCCCGCAGGACAGGCACGGCTACATCACCCAGATGCAGGCGCTGATGGTGGACGGGGACAGGACCGATCCGTCGACAGAGAATTCACCGCGCACCGGGACCCCGGCGATGACGGCAGGCAAGGCGCTGGCCCGCGCCCTCGGCAATGCCAACCTGCCGATCATCACCGGCACGGCGCCGGCCAACGCGAAGATACTGGCCGAGGTCAAGTCGCAGCCGTTGTCGATCCTGCTCGGACAGGCGTTGCTGAACTCCGACAACATCTTGGCCGAGTCGCTGGCCAGGGAGGTGGCCGGCGCTCAAGGGGCGCCACGGTCGTTCGACGGCGCCTCGGCCGCCACCATGCTCGCCCTGCAGGACATGAAGTTAGACACCATCAATGTGAACCTGAAAGACGGTTCGGGAATGTCGGTGAACGACACGGTGACACCGGACATCGAGGCGCAGATCCTATCGCAGGCGGTGTCGGGCAAGAAACCCGCGCTGCGGTATCTGCTCACCGGGTTGCCGGTCGCCGGGGTGTCAGGAACCTTGAACTCGGATCCGACCGGTGAGGACAGGTTCAACGACGCCCGCTCGAAGGCCGGTGCTGGCTGGGTGCGGGCCAAGACCGGCTCGCTGGGCTCGACCTACGTGCTGAGCGGCTACACCCCCGACCTCGACGGCCGAATGTTGGTGTTCTCGCTGTTCAACAATGCGTCGATCTCCGGTAAGACCAGGCACACCCAGGATGCATTCGCGACGGTGCTGCGACAGTGCGGATGCCAGGGCTGACGGCCGGCGACGCGGCGGTCGATTGGGTCGCCGCGGTTCGCAACGGCCAACGGTTCGCCCCCTCTGGTCCTGCAGTGAGCGCTGTCCAGGCCGCCGGCGCCGTTGACGACCTGCGGGCCTACTCACGCAGGGCAGAGCTGATCGTCCGGGACGCAACGGGTCTCGGTCATGGTTTGCCGGTGGCAGTTGCTGACGTCGTAGACCGACCGCACTGGATCGCGGCCACCGCCGAGGGCATGTCGCTGCTCACCGCCCCGTTGACCGCGAAGCTGGCCAGCAAGGTGGCGGCGCCGGCCAGAGCGGCCGCCGCCGCGCAGATCGGCATGCTGCTCGGACTGCTGTCCGGCAAGGTGCTTGGCCAGTTCGATCCGCTCACCACGTCGTCGCAGTTTGCCGACACCAACGCGGCGGCGCACGGGAACGCACCCGGCCGGCTGCTGCTGGTGGCGCCGAACATCATGAAGGTGGAACGGGAACTCAAGGTCGACCGGGCAGATTTCCGGATGTGGGTCTGTCTGCACGAGAGCACCCACCGGCTGCAGTTCACCGCTGTGCCATGGCTGCGGGAGTACTTCGTCGGCCAGGTCGGCGAGTTCGGTGACGTCGCCGATATCGACTCCAGCGAGCTGTTGAACCGGATGGTGCAGGCGGTGAAGAATCGCAAGCAGCCGGGTCAGAGCTGGATCGAAACCATGCAGACGCCTGAGCAGCGGCTGGTTTTCGACCGGCTGATGGCATTGATGAGTCTGCTGGAGGGGCATGCTGATCACGTGATGGACGCGGTCGGCCCGCAGGTGGTGCCTACCGTCGCCGCCATTCGCAAGGCGTTCACCAGCAGGCGCAGCAAGGGCGGCGGGCCGATCGACCGGCTGGTCCGCAGCCTGCTCGGGATGGACATGAAGATGAGCCAGTACATCAAGGGCGAAGCCTTTGTCTCCCAAGTGGTTTCCCGGGCCGGGATGGATTCGTTCAACACCGTGTGGTCGTCGCCGGAAACCTTGCCGACCCGCGCCGAGATCGCCGATCCTGACGGTTGGATGGCCCGGGTTCTGCGATGACGCTGCTCGACGCCCGCGATCCGGTTCTGCATGCGGTGGCGAACTGGCTGGCGGCGCACGCGCCGCAGGGTCCGCTGTTGGTGGCAGTGTCCGGTGGTGCGGATTCGCTGGCGCTGGCAGCCGCGGTGATCGGCGAGATCCCGGACCGTGATCCGGTTGCGGTGACGATCGACCACGGACTGCAAAGCGGTTCCGCCGACCAGGCGCTGCGATGCGCAGGTCAACTGCGGGGCATGGGGTTTCGGCGGGTCGAGATCGCGCCGGTGACGGTGGGCCACTCGGGCGGACCTGAGGCGGCGGCCAGGACTGCCAGGTACCGGGTGTTGACCGAACTTGCCTCGCAGCAGGGCGATTGCCCGGTACTGCTGGGGCACACCATGGACGATCAGGCCGAGACTGTGCTGCTCGGCCTGGCCCGCGGTTCCGGCCCGCGGTCGATCGCCGGGATGCGGCCGTGGCGCCCGCCGTGGGGCCGGCCGTTACTCGGCGTGCGCCGGTCGGACACCGAGAAGGCCTGCGCGGCAATGGGTCTGGTGCCGTGGCTGGACCCACACAATGTCGATCCGGCGTTCACCAGGGTTCGGCTGCGAGCTGGGGTGCTGCCGCTGCTGGACCGGGTGCTCGGGGGAGGGGTGACGCCGGCGCTGGCCCGCACCGCCGACCTGCTCGCCGACGACCTCGATGCGCTCGAGCTGGCCGGCGAGCGCGCGGTGGCCGCGACGGTCGGTGCGGACGGGGCCATCGACTGTGCGAAGTTGACTGCAGAGCCGGCGGCCGTGCGTCGTCGCGCAGTTCGCGGATGGCTTGCCGCGCAGGGCATCTCGGGGCTGACGGCCGATCACCTCTACCGGCTGGACGCTCTGCTGGTCGCCGGTCCTGGTACCGCTGTCCGGCTGCCGGGTGGAGGTGACGTCACCACGAATGGCGATCGGCTACGGGTGTCCGCCAGCAGCTGACGTCAGCCGCCGGTCGTCGGCGACGATTGGCTTGTCTGGTCCTGCACCGCTGCGGTTCCGCAGATCTTCCACCCACTGCCTTCTTTGGTCATCTTGACGGTGTCGGTTTCGGTCTGGCTGCCCGCACTGAGCGTCACATCGGCGGTGCCGGTGGTGGCGCTGACGGTGATGTTCTCGATCTTGTTGATGGTGGCCTTGGAGCTGTTGCTGGACACCTCGTCCTGGCGAGCCGCGCAGGTGAGTCCCTTCACGGTGGCGGAGTCGCCGTCGTTGGAGGCCTTGACATAGCGTTGCAGCACGTCGGTGATCTGGGCCTGATCAGTGCCACCGCCGTCGGCGTTGTCGTTGCGGCCCTTGTTGACCAGGATCAACGTCATCGTCAGCGCCACCGCGACCACCACGACGGCGGCGATGATGATGCCGATCAGCTTTCGGTTCGGCTGATTCGGCGGCTGCGGTCCGTAACCCTGGCCGTAGCCCTGTTGTCCGTACGGCTGCTGTCCGTACGGCGGCTGTCCGTACGGCTGCTGGGTGTACGGCGGCTGTCCGTAGGGCTGCTGCGTGTACGGCGGCTGTCCGTCGGGCTGCTGATAACCCTGCTGCCCGTACGGCGGCTGCCCGGTCGGCTGCTGGTAACCCTGCCGACCGTAGGGCGGTTGCAGGTAACCCTGCTGGTAGTGCTGCTGCGCCGGTGGCTGGCCTGGCTGCTGTGCTGGTTGCTGTCCATCGGGCAACCCGCCGGTGGGCTGGCCAGGGCCGGGCGGCTGTGCCGGATGGTGGGGGGCGGACATTGTCGAATCTCCTCGCAGCTGGTGGCGCTCTGGCGGCATACATCAGACGGCTGGCTCAGCATGGCAAACATCGGTCGCTGGCATCAGGCGCTTACCCGATTTTCGCCTGACCGTGGCCGGATCGGGCCCCGGCGCTACCGAAGGCGGGTCGCAATGGGAAGGTTGGCTCCTGTCCGCCGCCCACCCTGATCACATTCCACCGGGAGAACAGTGTCCGGTTCGATGCCTGAATCCGAGCTGACAACGGTGTTGACCTCCGCCGACGCCAGGCAGATCGCCGCCGGTGACGGTCAGGATCCGGCGGCCGACCCAGGCAGTGCCCACGGCTACGGCGGTGAGTTGAAGGCCGTGCTGATCGACGCGGCGACCCTGCAGGCCAAGATCGTCGAGCTGGCGGCCGCGGTCGCCGCCGATCACGATTCCGACCGTCCGCCGCTGCTGATCTGTGTGCTGAAGGGCGCCGTCGTTTTCATGACGGACTTCGCCAGGGCGCTGCCGATCCCGGCCGAGATGGAGTTCATGGCGATCTCCTCGTACGGGTCGGCGACCCGCTCGTCGGGCGTGGTGCGCATCCTCAAGGACCTGAACTCCGACATCACCGGCCGCCGGGTGCTGATCGTCGAGGACATCATCGACTCGGGGCTCACGCTGTCCTGGCTGCTCAAGAACCTGGAGTCGCGCGGACCGGCCTCCGTTGACGTCGTCACCCTGCTGCGCAAGCCGGAAGCGGTGAAGGTGGACCTTGACGTGCGGTACGTGGGCTTCGACATTCCCACCGAGTTCGTCGTCGGCTATGGCCTCGACTATGCGGAGCGCTACCGCGACCTGCCGTTCGTCGGGCTGCTGGCCGAGCGGATGTACCGCTGACCCATCGCCAACTGCCCGAACGACGGCTCGAAACTGGGCTCGTATCGGTGCCGGGGAACTAACTGCGCGACCTCTTGCGTTGCAGCAGGTAACGGGCGGGATTGATCGGACCATGGGTCGGCGACCAGCACGGTAGTCTGAACCTTCAGGTCATGCCCGTGCCCAGCAGTGGTTACCCGCTGATTTCCGACGTCAGGGAGGGTCGAGGCCATCTTCGGCCGAACTCCGATGGATCGTAAGAAGCTGCTCCGTTCGCCACTGTTGTGGATCCTGGTGGCGATTCTGCTGTACCTGACGTACAGCTTCTTCAGCGACGAAACCCGCGGGTATTCGCCGGTGACGACCTCGCAGGCGCTCGCTCAATTGAAGAGCGGCAATGTCTCTGAGGCCCTGATCGACGACAAGGAGCAACGGCTCCGGTTGACGCTCAAGACACCGGAGGACGGCCAGACGAAGGTCGTCACCCAGTACCCGGCGAATGCCACCGACCAGATCTTCACCGCCGTCCAGAACGGCAAGGTCGCCAAGTACGACACCACCGTGACCAGCGAATCTGCCCTGGTCTCGATGCTGTTCTACATCATCCCGATCGGTCTGGTGCTGCTGTTCTTCCTGTGGATGATGAACAACGCGCAGGGCGGCGGCAACAAGGTGATGTCGTTCGGCAAGTCCAAGGCGAAGCTGCTGAACAAGGACATGCCGTCCACCAAGTTCACCGACGTGGCCGGCGCCGACGAGGCCGTCGAGGAACTGGACGAGATCCGCGACTTCCTCGCCAACCCGGCGCGCTACCAGGCCCTCGGTGCCAAGATTCCCAAGGGCGTGCTGCTGTACGGCCCGCCAGGAACAGGCAAGACCCTGCTGGCCCGCGCCGTCGCCGGTGAGGCAGGAGTGCCGTTCTACACGATTTCCGGCTCCGACTTCGTCGAGATGTTCGTCGGCGTCGGTGCGTCACGGGTGCGCGACCTGTTCGAGCAGGCCAAGGCGAACTCGCCGGCCATCATCTTCGTCGACGAGATCGACGCCGTCGGCCGGCACCGTGGCGCCGGCATGGGCGGCGGCCACGACGAGCGCGAACAGACGCTCAACCAGCTACTGGTCGAGATGGACGGCTTCGAGACCAAGGGCGGCATCATCCTGATCGCCGCGACCAACCGGCCGGACATCCTGGACCCGGCCTTGCTACGGCCAGGACGTTTCGACCGGCAGATCCCGGTCAGTGCGCCCGACCTCAAGGGCCGCGAAGCGGTGCTGGCCGTCCACTCCAAGGGCAAGCCGTTCGCCGCCGATGTCGATTTCCTCTCGCTGGCCAAGCGGACCGTTGGCATGTCCGGCGCCGATCTGGCCAACGTGATCAACGAGGCTGCGCTGCTGACGGCCCGCACTCACGGCACGCTGATCAACAACGCCGCACTCGAGGAGTCGGTGGACAGGGTGGTCGGTGGACCCGCTCGCAAGGGCAGGGTGATCTCGGAGACCGAACGCAAGATCACCGCCTACCACGAGGGCGGGCACGCGCTCGCCGCATGGGCGATGCCAGGTCTCGAGCCGGTCTACAAGGTGACGATCCTGCCCCGCGGCCGCACCGGCGGGCACGCCCTCGTCGTCCCCGAGGACGACAAGCAGATAATGACCCGCTCGGAGATGATCAACCGGCTGGTGATGGCGATGGGCGGAAGGGCCGCCGAAGAGCTGGTGTTCGCCGAGCCGACCACCGGAGCGTCATCGGACATCGCACAGGCCACCAAGATCGCCAGGGCGATGGTCACCGAGTACGGGATGAGCGCCAAACTGGGTGCCGTCAAGTACGGCAGCAACGACGACGAGCCGTTCCTCGGCCGAACCTACGGGCACCAGCCCGACTACTCCACCGAGGTGGGCTCGGAGATCGATCACGCCGTCCGGGCGCTGATCGAGACGGCCCACACCGAGGCCTACGAGGTGCTCAACACCTACCGGGACGTGCTCGACGAGTTGGCCGGCAAGCTGCTGGAGAAGGAGACCCTGCAGCGCTCGGATCTGCAGGAGATCTTCGAGGGCGTCCAGAAACGGCCGAGGATCACCGCGTTCGACGAGTGGGGCGACCGACTGCCGAGCGACCGGCCCCCGATCAAGACGCCGCGCGAGCTGGCGATGGAACGCGGCGAGCCGTGGCCCGACGAAGAGAAGGACAACGACCACCCGAATCTGCAGAAGTCGCCGGTTCCGGTCGGCGCGCTCGAGCGGTCTCAGCTGCCGGGGCCGCAGCAGAGCGGCCCGGCCGCCGGCTACCGCCAGCTGCCGCAGAACTGGACGGGTGGAGTGCTGCCCGGCCCGCTGGGGCCACCGCAGCGGACCGCGGGCGGTGCCGGGAACGGGAATGGTGTCGGGAACGGTGTCGGCAACGGCGCGCCGGCCAACGGTCAGTACGGCGGGACCGGCCAGTACCCGGCTGGCAACGGCCAGTACCCGGCTGGCAACGGCCAATATCCAGCTGGCAACGGCCAAGACCCGGCCGGGAACGGCGTATATGGCGGAAACGGCGTGTACGGCGGGAACGGTGTGTACGGCGCACCGCCGCCGCCGGCTGCCAGGCCCAGCTATCCACCAGCCAACGGCAGCCCCCACCAGCTTGGTGGGCAGCACGGTCCCGCCGGTGGCGGTGCTCACCGCGCCGACGGTGGCCAGGACCCACGGGACACGCCGCCGTCCGACCCGCCCTTCGATCCGTGGGCGGCCCCCGACGAGCGTCGGTGATCGGGTGACCGACCGGGTCGCCCCGATCGGCGACATCGATCGCGAGTTGGCGGCCGTCGCCCGGGTGTTCGACGGGCCGCGGGCCGAGGCAGCCGTCCGGGAACTGCTGGCAGCCATCGGCGAGGATCTCACGCGGGACGGTCTGCTCGACACCCCGTCGCGAGTGGCGAGGGCATTCGCCGAGCAGTTCTCCGGACTGTATTCCGACCCGGACGAGGTGCTGCAGACGCTGTTCGACGAGGGCCACGCCGAGATGGTGCTGATGCGCGACATCGAGATGTATTCGACCTGCGAACATCATCTGGTGCCGTTCTTCGGCAAGGCTCACGTCGGCTACATTCCCGGCAGGGACGGCAGGGTGACCGGACTGTCGAAGCTGGCCAGGCTGGTCGACGGCTACGCCAAGCGGCCGCAAGTCCAGGAACGGCTGACGACGCAGATTGCCGATGCCCTCGTCCGCAAGTTGCGGCCGGCCGGGGTGATCGTGGTGATCGAGGCCGAGCACCTGTGCATGGCGATGCGCGGGGTGCGCAAGCCGGGCGCCGTCACCACCACCTCTGCCGTGCGTGGCATCTTCCAGTCGCAGGCCAGCACTCGTTCCGAGGCGATGAGCCTGATCACCGGCCGATGATCGCGCGCACGTTTCCGGTTTTCGGCGCGCGCCCGTGGGTGATGGGCATCTTGAACGTCACCCCCGATTCCTTCTCTGACGGCGGCCTGTGGGACACCACCGAGACGGCGGTCGCCCGCGGTCGACAGCTGGTCGCCGACGGCGCGGACATCGTCGATGTCGGTGGCGAGTCGACCCGTCCCGGCGCCCACCGGATCGACCTGGATACCGAGCTGCAACGGGTGCTGCCGGTGATCACCGAACTGGCCGCTGCCGGAATCGTGTGCTCGGTGGACACCACCAGATCCGCTGTCGCGGCAGCGGTGCTGCAGGCGGGGCCCGCGATCGTCAACGACGTGTCGGGCGGCCTCGCCGACCCGGAGATGGCCGGCGTGGTGGCCGACGCCGGAGCACCGTGGGTGCTGATGCATTGGCGCGGACACAGCGACGTGATGCAGCGCGAGGTGCACTATTCCGACGTGGCCGGCGAGGTGCGGGACGAACTGCTCGCCAGGGTCGATGCTGCGGTGGCGGCCGGCGTCGATGAACGATCGCTGATCCTTGATGCCGGGCTCGGCTTCGCCAAGAACGGCGTCCACAACTGGCAGCTGGTGGCGACGCAGCCGGCCCTGGTCGATCTCGGGCTGCCAGTACTGCTGGGTACCTCCCGCAAGAGCTTTCTGGGTGCGTTGCTGGCCGCCGACGACGGCAGCCCGCGGCCGCCCAGCCAGCGCGATGTGGCGACGGCGGCGACCTCGCTGCTGGCGGCGCAGGCTGGAGTGTGGGGGGTGCGGGTGCACGAGCCCCGTCCGACCAGGGATGCGCTTGCCGTGCTCGGTGCTGTGCAGGCAACCACCGAACAGGAGCTGTCGTACCGGATCGCCGCGCGGCCGTTGGGCGAGCCGGACGCCGGCTACCGAATGGGAACGATGAGGGTCGTCGATGGCTGACCGGATTAACCTCACTGGGCTGAAAGTCGTTGGCCACCATGGGGTTTTCGCAGATGAGAAACGCGACGGGCAGACCTTCGTTGTCGACGTCACGCTGTGGCTCGACCTTGCCGAAGCAGCGGCAACCGACGACCTCAACCGCACCGTCCACTACGGCGAGCTGGCCGAGCTGGCAGCTGGCATCGTCGCCGGCCAGCCACGCGATCTAATCGAGACGGTGGCCGCCGAGATCGCTGACGCCGCCATGAGGCGGTTCGCCGCCCATGCCGTGCACGCGGTCGAAGTCACCGTGCACAAGCCGCAGGCGCCGATCCCGTTCGACTTCACCGATGTGGCGGTGACGGCGCGCCGGTCGGTGAGCGGCGGTCGACGAGCCGGCTCCGGTGAGGTCCGCGGGGCGCCCTGGTGACGGACGCGGTGCTCTCGATCGGCTCCAACATCGGCAACAGCCGCGGCTATCTGGTCGCAGCCGTCGACCAGTTGGGCGAGAGCGTGCGCGCGGTGTCGTCGGTCTACCGAACTCCGCCGTGGGGCGGCGTCGAGCAGGGCGACTTTCTCAACGCCGTCGTGCTGGTCGGCGACGAAGACGTGAACGACCCGCACGAGTGGCTGCGCAGCTGCCAGCAGCTGGAACAGTCCGCGGCCCGCACCCGAACCGTGCGCTGGGGCCCGCGGACGTTGGATGCCGACGTGGTGGCCGTCGGCGATCTGCGGCTCAACGACGACGTGCTGACGCTTCCGCATCCGCGTGCCCACCAGCGGGCGTTCGTGTTGCTGCCATGGTCGGAGCTCGACCCGGCCGCCGAGCTGGCCGGCTACGGTCCGATCGCCAAGCTGCTGCAGCAGCTCGACCTGTCCGGCATCAGCCGGCTGGGGAAGTTGCGGTGACCGATCGCAAGACCGACGGCATCGGGCTCACCCGCTGGCGCGACCTGGCGGTCGTCGCCGTTGTGGCTGCGGTGCTCGGCTACCTGCTGGTGCGGTGGAACTACCAGCGACTGCCACCGATGCCACGCCCTGCCGGGCTGCCGGCCGCCGTGATCGGAGTCGGTGAGGCGGTCTTCGGTTGGGGACTGCGTAACCGGATCCACGGCCGGGGGACCCGCCGGATCGATCCACTCGCCGCGGCCAGGGCGGTGGCCGCCGCCAAGGCGACGTCGCTGGCGGCGGCCGCGTTCGGCGGCCTGTGGCTCGGAGTGCTCGGCTATGCAGCGC
>JALYVF010000028.1 GCA_030853385.1 Actinomycetota bacterium
GACGTGAACCGAGCATGAGGTCGACGATCGAGTCCGGCAGCCAGCAGTGGACGACTTCAACGGTCGCAGCCGTTCGCACGCCTTCCCGGACGGCCCACCGCAACGCGACCGCGCTCTCCGGGGATCCGTCGATTCCGACAACGATGGGTAGGGCTGGAGAGGGAATCATGTCAGTACTCCTTGGGCGGTCGTTACAAGGACTGGTCGTCTTGGCTCAAGCCTAGGAAGCTCCGGGCGCCGCTCGTAGAGGCGAAAGACCTTGGGCAGCAGGAGAAAGTCTCCGTTTAACGTCCCGCTCAGCGCAATTGGCGGACCGCGCGATCCGGCATCACCGGCGGGGCAGCGAGTCGGATCCTGGCGTCCACCACGGTCAAGCCGTCGCTTCGGCACACCACCGGATTGAAGTCGAGCTCGGCTACCTCCGGCAGATCCTCGACCATGACGGCAGTGCGGACGACCAGATCGGCCAATGCTGAGCGAGAGACGACCTCGGCACCGCGGTAGCCGTCGATCAGTCGGCCCAACCGGGCGTCGTCGATCATGGCATCGGCGTTTGGGAGGAAACAGGTGCCAGTCGAAAAGCCTTCCCAGGGAGCAGGTCAGCAAGAACACCACCGGCCCCAAGCATTGCCAGCGGTCCGAACTGCTGGTGTTGCATCGCACCGACGATCACCTCGGTGCCGGCGGCCATCATTGGCTGCAGCAGCACTGAAGATCCGGGCCGCCGATGGAGCAGATCTGCCACCGCGGGGCGCAGTGCCTGCTCGTCAATGATGTTGAGCCGCACGCCGCCGAGTTCGGACTTGTGCAGGCCAGGCTCGGCCAGCTTCGCGGCCAGCGGATAGCCGAGCCGGATGGCCGCCGCGGCAGCGGACTCCTCGTCAGCAACGACCTGCTGATCGCACATCGGAATTTGATAGCAGCCCAGCAACCTGGCCGTGTCATCGGCCGCCAACCAGCCAACGCCGGCGGCCAGCGCAGCATTCACGATCTGTCGAGCACTCGCCAGCGAGATGAGATCGGGGCGCACCGGCAGCTCGCGCTGTTCGGTGCGAATAGCTGCGTAGCGCGCCGCCACCCCAAGGGAGGAAACCGCGTTCTCCGGGAACGCGAAGACGGGTAGCCGGTGATTGGACGCGGCAATCGGCAGGGACCGGGCAGTGGCGCCGACTTCCGTTGCTATTACTGGCTTGGCCGACTGTCCGGCGGCGCTGGCAATGGCCGACATCATGGTATCAGGGTCGTTCACTCCGGTCTGCGTGAAGACCACAACGATGGCATCGACTTCGGGGGCGAGCAACAACACGTTGAGCGCGGCCAGCATCGACTCCGGTCCGACCGCGGCCGACAGATCGACGGGGTTGTCGACGGATGCTGCCGTTGGTACAGCACGGCGCAGCCTCGCATTGGTGGCGGCGGTCAGCTGCACAACGCTCAAACCGGCCCCTTCCGCGGCGTCGGCAGCCAGGATGCCGGGACCTCCTGAATTGCCGACGATCGCGATTCGCGCTGTTGCGGGCAGCGGCTGATCACACAGCACCCTGGCGGCGTCGATCATCGCCTCGATGCCGGTCACTCGCAGCACCCCTGCCTGCCGAAAGAGCGCGTCGACGACGTCGTCGGAGGCCGCGGCGGCTGCGGTGTGGGAAAGGCCGGCGTGTTGACCGGCGGGGGAGCGGCCCGCCTTGATCGCGATGATCGGCTTACTGCGAGATACCCTGTTGGCAATCCTGGCGAACTTGGCGGGATTGCCAAAGGACTCCAAATAGAGCGCGATGACGCGAGTCCGCCCGTCGTTCTCCCAAGCGAGCAGCAGATCGTTGCTGCTGACGTCCGCCTTGTTGCCGACCGAGACGAACTCGGAGACGCCGAGGCCCGATCTCGCTGCTGCGTTCAGGACAGCGATACCGAGTGCGCCGGATTGCGAAACCAGTCCGAGACCGCCTGCCAACAAAGGGATTCGGGCAAACGTCGCATTGAGCAGAATGGCCGAGTCGGTGTTCACCACCCCCAGACAGTTGGGGCCGACAATCCTCATACCGGCACGGCGCGCGTCCGCGACGATGGTCTGCTGCAAGGACGAGCCGGATTCGTCGATCTCACCGAAACCGGCCGTCAGAATCAGCAGGCCGCGGACACCGCTGACCCCGCACGCCCGTGTCACCTCAAGGACCCGATCGGCAGGCACGGCAACGACAACGAGGTCGATGGGCGCCGGAAGCTGCTCCGGCGACGGATAACACGGCACA
>JALYVF010000045.1 GCA_030853385.1 Actinomycetota bacterium
CTGCCCAGCAGCGTGCTGCCGGCCGGCTCGCCGAGGTCCAGGACCAGCCTGTGGGTGGCGATCGGGGTGGTCGCCGTGCTGGTCGCCGCCACCGTCATCTTGCTGGTGGCCAAACCGTTCTCCGGCAAAGCGGACCAGGGCAGTACCGCCCCTTCCACGGTTTCCGGCGGTCAGTCGAGCGGAACCGGAACGTCCGGGTCGACCGGTAGCGAATCGCCGACAGCCAAGTCGAGTCCGAGCGCCAACTCGACGGCGCCCGCCGCCGGCACGGTGCCGGGAGTGGGACCTGGCAACGCACTCACCCCCGCCGAGCTGGCGCTGCTCGGTCCGGCCGCCAGCACGCTGACGAACTGCGGCGACAACACCGAAGCCTTCAACGCGACATCACCCGGATTCAAGGAGAAGCGGGTACTGCGCTGCGAGGTGCCGTCGTCGTCCGACGGCTCGGATCCCAACGCACTGGTCGGCCGCACCCTGCTGTACGTGCTGACCGCCCCCGATGCGGCCGCCGCCGGCAAGGTGCTGGCCAAGATCAAGAGCGAACGCAAGCAGGACAGCTACTCCGGCACCGATCCCAGCGGCCAGAGTTCGACGGGCGCCGGCACCGTCCAGGTGGTGGTCGCCGATCACGAGTCGGCCTTCGGCACCGGCCAGGACGGCAAGGGCAACGCGGTGATGGCCTGGACCATCGGTAACCAGCCGTACGTCGGGGTGATGGTGTCGTTGGGCTTCGACACCGCGGACGAGCTGTACAAGTACTTCCAGATCAACTACAAGCCGCGGTAAGGCAGATGCAAGGGCCACTGTCGCGGGCGGTTGCCGGGCTCTGTACTGCCCTGCTGCCGCAGGTGTCCGAGCGGACGGCCGGCGGGCTGCGCGAGGTGCTGCGCCGGCTGGACACCCCGCTGCAGCTGGCCGTCGCCGGACGGATCAAGGCCGGCAAATCGACGCTGGTGAATGCGCTGATCGGGCGCCGGGTTGCCCCCACCGACGTCGGCGAATGCACCCGGCTGGTGACCAGATTCCAGTACGGCACCGTCGATCGCATCGAAGTGGTGATGAAGAACGGCAGCAGGACCACCATTGCGTTCGCGCCGGACGGCGGCATTCCCTCCGATCTGGCCGGGCTGGGTGGCGTCGACGGACTGGATGCCGTCTCGCATCTCGAGGCGTACCTCACCAGTGCGCTGCTGTCCGACGTCACGGTGATCGACACCCCAGGACTCGGCTCGATGGATGCGGCGTCGGTGGCGCGGACCGAGGCGCTGCTGGGAGCGAAGGGTGCAGCGTCCGCCGACTCGGCAGCCCCCGCCGACTCAGCAGACCCAGCGGCCGAAACCGCCTCCGCGGCTGCCGACCCTGGCGCCCTCGACCAGGTCTCCGAGTTCGCGGTGGCCGGCGCCGAGGCCATCGTCTACGTGTTCACCCAGTCGGTGCGCTCCGACGACACCAAGGTGCTGGCCGCCTTCACCGCCGCCACCGCCTCCAGGGATGCCGGACCGGTGAACGCGTTGGCGGTGCTGAACAAGGCCGACACCGTGCAGCCGGACGATGTGGAACAGACAGCCGGCGGCACCCGCGCTACGGAGTCTTCGGACGCCATCTGGAAGGCGGCCGAACGGCTGGCCCGATCGCAGGCCGCCGTACTGCGACCGCGGGTCGCCGATGTGTTGCCGATGAACGGACTGCTCGCCGAGACCGCGGAGACCGGCGCCTTCACCTCGTCGGACGCCGAGGCGCTGCGGGCGCTGGCCGGTGTCGACGAGGCGCTGTTCGGCGCGATGATGATGGCCGGCGACCTGTTCACCTCGCTGGAGGCGCCGGTTGATTCGCCGACCAGGGTGCGGCTGTTGCAACTGCTCGACCTGTACGGCATCCGGCAGGCCGTCGAGATCGTCCGGGCCGAGCCGACGGTGTCCGCCGGTGAGCTGCGCCGGCGGCTGTTGGCCAGGTCGGGACTGGAGGAGTTCCGGCGCCGGCTCGGCGAAGTGTTCCGACTGCGCTCCGACGGCATCAAGGCGTCGGCGGCGTTGGCCTCGATCGGCGCGCTGGCCGCATCCACCGCAGATCCGCACGAGCGGCAGCGGGTGCACGACGGCATCGAGATGCTGTTGCAGCGGCCGGAGGCGCACCAGTTGCGGCTGTTGGAGGCGCTCACCCTGGTCTCCAGTGGTGCGGTTGCGATGGATGCGGAGCTGACGGCGGAGATCCTCCGACTCGGCGGATCGACCCGGCCGGACGAGCAGTTGGGGCTGGTCGGACGGCGCGGCGCCGAACTGCAGGCGGCGGCACTGGAGCGGGCCGGCTGGTGGCGATCGTTCGCGTCGTTCGGCGCCACCCCCGGCCAGAGCAGGGTGGCGCACGTGGTGCACCGGGCGTACTTCCTGCTCTGGCAGCAGCTCAAGGGTCAGCTGCCGTCCGGCCCGCCGGGGTTGGCATCCAGATGACGCCGGGGATGACGAGAGACGGTGCGCCATGAGGTGGCTCGAGCGGGATGACGAGGCCGCGAACGTGGCCGCCGGTCCCGATCCAGCCGGTGCCGCTCCAGAGCAGACAGCTGGGCCGGCCGCGTCGGACGGGTTGATCGATTCCGCCGACGTGCCGCAGCTCGCCCCTGACGCGCCGGCCGCGACAGACGCGCCGGCCGAGCGCGATCCAGAGCGCCGGCAGCTGATCGAGCTGCTGATGTACGCCTGGGACAGGGCTCGCAGCCCCGGCGTCTGGGAGCGGCTGACCGAGGGTCTGGCCGTCGTCGGGGTGACGGTGCTGCGACCGGATGGCGAACCGTTCGATCCGAATGCACATGAGGTGGGCGGCGTCGAGCCGACGGACGACGACGCGTTGGTCGACACCGTCGCCGAGACGGAGGTGGCGGGCTTCGCCGATCGTGGCACAGTGATCCGCGAACCGGTGGTGGTCGTTTACCGACGGGTTGTCGCCGGAGCCTGAATCGGACGTGAAGCCGACTCGTGAGGAGAGCAATACGATGCAACCAACAACGCTCTTGACCACGTCCTTAGCGTCGTGAAGTTCAGTCCTGCGCCTCGAACAATAATTGGCCCCCTTGCTGCGTACATGCTGTTGGCGATTGCAGGGCCGAGCGGCTGCGCGATGCCACCCGCAGCGCCTGGTGCGGCAGGAGTGTCACCGGCAATGGTTGCTCCCGGCGGGACAGGTAATCCCAGCGATTCCCGGTATCAGGGGGCGGTCACAGAAGACGCGCCTCTTGCCGCCGGCAGATCAGTGACGTGCGCAGACGTCACAGTGCCGACAGCGACGCTGGCAATGCCAGGCGATGCAGAGAAGGGTTCCGGGCCCACCGCGCAGGCGCTGCGAGATTTCCTGGCCGACAATCCTTGGGGCGACACCTTTCCCGTCACCCATAGCGGCTGGCTGCTGCTCGCGGAGAGCAGCAAGGAGTATGGATTCGGTCAACGGATCGGCAAGGTCGGTATCGGCCCTATCGTCACACTGACTCGCGACGGCGGTCGCTACCGGCCCAGCCAATTAGGCGGATGCGGGACAGTTGTTCCAGCACCTGGCGAGCAGTCAGCGGTCATCGACGCGGTGAGGGTGCGTGGGGACGAGCTCACGATCACTTGGATGAACGGAAGTTGCGGGCTGGGCGGCCCCCCCGATCAGGCGCTGGTCAGAGTCGAGACGGTTCAGGCCGACACCGCGGTGCACCTGCTGGTGATTACCAAGCGCAATCCGGCGGCAGTTTCGGCGAGTTCAGCGTGCGCTGGCGTGGGCCTCAGCTCGACTGCGATGACCACCCTGGCCGCGCCGCTCGGCGCAAGGAGCGCCTTCGATGATGCACATATCCCAGCCGCGTCCATCACCGTCGGGTGAGCTCCGGTGCTCGTCCCTGCGGTGGATCGCGTAGGGTGTACCACTGATTCGGCAGGTGATACACTTCCGTATGCCTACTACCCGGCCGCGGCACCAGATCACTGAGACACCCGCGGTGGCACATGCGCTGGACATTGCCGCACGTCGGTGGCCCGAGGTGCCGCGTTCCCAGCTGTTGCTCCGATTGATCCACGCTGGGGAAGGCACCCTTGAAGACCTGCAGCGTGAGGCAATTCGTGCCCGCGAAGCAGCCATTGCGGCCAGCAGCGGCAAGTACGCCGACGTCTTCGGCGACGACTACCTGACCGGTCTGCGCCGGGACTGGCCCGAGTGATCACCCTTCATGCCAGCGTGCTGATCGCCCACCTTTTTCCGGCGGACTCCCACCATCACCTCGCCACCGAGTACCTGCTGGAAGCAGCGAACGAGGATCTTGTCATGCACTCGTTGAATCTGGCCGAGGTGCTCGTCGGTGGAGTCAGGGTAGGGCGCGGCCAGGAGCTGCTCACCGACCTCGAAGCCATCGGCATCCGGGTGGCCGATGGCCGAGACGGCGAGCCGCTGCGACTGGCCAGGCTGCGGGCGACTTCCGGGCTGAAACTGCCGGACTGCTGCGCACTCGACACCGCGTTGACCACCGGCTCCACCCTGGCAACCTTCGACGCTGCGTTAGCCAAAGCGGCACGCCAGCACCAGCTTCCCGTCGCACTTGACCGCGATGGCAGCTCGCCCGACCCCACTGGCCAGCCGCTTCGCCGTGGCTGAGGAGTTCGTGGTGACCCGGCCAGTAGCGTGACGGAATGACGAATTCGACCCCGCGCGCCGCCGGCATCATGGCGCCGGTCGCGCTGCCGCAGGCGATCAGCCAGTGGCGGGAGCAGTCCGTCGGCTGGGTGCGGGTGTCCGACGCGGAATCGGCGGCGGTGCTGGCCAAGCGCAGGGGCGCGGCGATGGTGCCACGGGTGGTGGTGGTCGGCGAGACCAACCGTGGCAAGTCGTCGCTGGTGAACGCGCTGCTCGGGATGCCGGCCCTGTCGCCGGTCGATAGCGGGCTTGCCACCTGCACCTATCTGCAGTTCACCCACGGCACCTCGCCGACGGCGGTGGCGCATTTCGGCGGTGGGATGGCCGACATCACCTTCCCGACCGGCGAGCTGCCGGTCTGGGCAGTGATGAGTTCTGGGACGATGAACTCCGAGCCGGACAACGATCTGCCGCCGCCGCGTTGGATCGAGGTGGCTGTTCCGGCGCCGCTGCTGCAGACCGTCACGCTGGTCGACACTCCAGGTGTCGGCGGGCTGATGGCCGGCCATGCCGATCTGGCCGCAGAGGCCGCAGCGGCAGCGACCGCATTGCTGTTCGTCGTCGACGCGTCGGCGCCGTTCACCAAGGGTGAGCTGGATTTCCTGCAGCGGATCGGCAACCGGGTCGACTCGGTGCATTTCGTGGTCGCCAAGACCGACATCTTCCGCGGCTGGCGTGAGATCCTGCAGGCCGACCAGCAGTTGCTGGCCAGGTACCTCCCGCGGTTCACTGATGCGCCGTTCTACCCGGTGGCCTCGACGCTGGCCACGGCGGCGGACGGCCAGCCGAACCCCCAGATCGCCGATGTGGTCCGCACCCAGTCCGGCATCGTCGAACTGCGCAGGGTGCTGGCCGAGGACGTCGCCGCCAGGGCGTCATTGTTGGCTGATGCCAACCTGATCAGGACGACGGTGACGGTGCTCACCGGCGACATCGTCGGGCTGGAGAACCAGCGTCGCGCGCTCACCAGCGGCGCAGCTCAGTCGGAGGCGTTGAGGGCGCGCCGCGAGGAGCTGCTCGGCCAGCGCAAGAGCGGCGGCCGATCCTGGCAGGTGATGCTGCGCGCCGAGATTCAACGGGCGAGGGTCGATCTGACGCACGACACCGCCCGCGAGGTGCGGGAGGCGGCGCAGTTGTTCCGCGGCGCCATCGACGCAGCGGATGCGGACGCGCTCAAGCAGCTGCCGTTCCACATCGACGCCTACGCGCAGGCGATGACGGCCAGGGCGCACGGGCGGCTGCTGGAGTCGATGAGCAGGATCGTCAACCTGGTGCTGCGCGAGTTGTTCAACCCGGAAGAGCTGGCGGCACTGGCCGCCGCGGTGGCCACCCGCCCGTACGCTCCGTTGGTCACTCGCGGACCGGACAGGACGAAGAGCGCTGACGAGACGCTGATGTCGATGGCCGGCGGCGGCATCGGGCTGTCGCTGGGCAGCCTGGTGCGGATGGCGGCGGCACCGCTGGCGGCCACCGCGTTCGGTGTGGTGCTGTTGCCGGTGTCGCTGGTGCTGGGCGGCACTGCGGCCTTCTTCATGGTGCGGTCGCGGCGCCGGGTGCAGGACCGCCAGCACCTGAAGAGCTGGCTGATGGAGGTGCTCGGCGAGGCCAAGGCGCAGATCGATCAGAACGTCGCCGAGCAGTTCATCGACGCCGACCAGCAGCTGACGCTGGCCCTTGACGACGCATTGTCCAAGCAGGTGGCGGCGGTGGAGAGCGAGATCCGGCAGGTGGACGGCGCGCTGAAACTGGATGCCACCGAGCGGGCAGCGCGGTTGCGCACCATCGCCGAGCGCCGGGCATCGGGGGCCACGCTGCTGGCCACCGGCGAGGCGTTGCTGGACCGGATCCGTAGGACCAGGCCGGTGGGTTCGGTGCGGCTTCCTGGGTCGGCCGCCACCGGCGCGATGACGGGTCGACGGACGATCGCATTGCCACCCGGGTTTCCGCCGGCGCCGTTCAACACACCAACCGCGTCCACCCCAGCCGCCGCGCCACCGTTGCCAGCTGCACCACCACCGCTGCCAGCCAGCCAACCAGCGCCGGCCGCCACCCAGGGCGCCGACTTGGCCGCGTTGGGCGCCGAAGGGCAGTCCGTCGCTGAACCGAAGACGCAGCCGACACCTGTTGTCCAGCAACAGGTTCCAGTCATCAACGATGCGCTATCGGTGACACCGGCCGGCGAACCGCAGTATGAGCAGACCATTCCGCCGCCGCCGGAACACGACGAGGTAGTGGATACCCCGCCGCCGTTCGGCCGGCACCAGCCGCCCCCGCTTCCCCCGCTGGAACCGGTCGCCCCGAACCCGCCATCAAACCAGCGATCGAGCCATCAGTCGAGCCAGCTGGTACCGCTCGTGCGCCCATCACCGCCGGCCCAGCTACCGTCACAACCCGTGCCGGACAACGGTATTCCTGGCTTGATTACCGGCGTTCCGCGACGGTCGGGGCGCGGCGCCCCGCTGATCCCGCACCCTGAAGCGTTCGGTGCGTTGATGGACAGGGCGACCGGACCCGTTGCCGCGTCAACGATCTCGTCCGCTGATGTTCCGCACCCCGATATTCCGAAACCCACTGTCGCGCACCCCGATGTTCCGAAACCCACTGTTCCGCAGCAGGATGTGCCGCACCCCGATGTCCCGCCGTCCGCGCCGGCAGGCAGAGCCGCGGCGTCGACCGACGATGCCGTTACCGCGTCCCCGGCCGCGGACGACGGTCAACCGGCGCCGCCCGCCGTGTTGCCAGCCGCCGTGCCGCCGATGCCGTTCGGCCGCGGCTGAGCTCAGACGTCTGGTTGCTCCTTCGTCAGGTGCAGCAACCAGTCGGAGTCGGTCTTGATCAGCGCGTACCTGCGGGAGCCGGTGCTGCCGTGCAGGGTGAACAGGATGCGGCGGTCGGTGCGGTCGTGCTCCTGCCAGTGGCCGGTGTCGGCGATCGACTTGTCCGCATCGGTGTAGTCGAGATGGTCCAGATCGTGGTCCGGCACCGCGATCGCCAGCCGGTTCTGCCCGTTGCTGGTTGGCAGCCCGCGCGGCACCGCCCACGAGCGCAGCACGCCGTTCTCCTCCAGCCGCAGGTCGAAGTGCGGCCGCGGCTTGCGATGCTCGTGCAGCACGAAGGCCGGTAACGCTGCTGCGTCCTCGGCTGCCACGCCCGCGACGGTAATCCACCCCCTATCCGACGGCCCGTTCTACCGGAACCGGTGCGCGTCGCTGCGCGTCCGAGGCATGCCGGGTCGGGTGCGCGCCGACCGCACTGCCCAGTTGTCCCGACATCGCCGCGGAGAGGGGGACCGATGATCGAGCACGACGATATCCACCACGACGCTTTCGGGCAGGACGCCGCCGCCCAGCACCTCGACTCGGTCTTGCATGCGGTCCTCGACCCGGCCGACGACCCGATCCACGATTCGTCCGCCGACCCGTCGGCTCTCGCGGGCTTGGGCAGCCACGACGGGCTGACCCGCGGCGACCTTCCTACCGATGCCGGCGGCCTGCAGGTGGCCGACACCGGTGGCGGCAGCATCGAACTGGGCGAACCGACGCTGGCGTCAACCGGCGAAAGCCGGATTCGGTGATCGCCTACACCGCCGGCGGCGCCGAGGTGTACTCCGATCTTGACGCCGACGGCCACGTCGTCAGATCTTGCGAGTGGGGCTGGACGGCTCCCGCGGCGAGACGTACACCATCGACAAACAGGACCATTGGGATCCGCAGCCTGGCGACACTGGGTCTACGGACCCTTCGGGGGCAGGATTGCTCTCACAGTACGAACCAGGAAGGTGATCCGGTGATGGGACAGGTTTCGCCGGCGGCATCCGCAAACCCGGCAGCATCGGCAGCGCAGACGGCGACCTCGCCGATCTCGACCGCGTCGCTCACTAGGCTGCTCGGCGCACTCCGCGACCAGTCAGCGGCGCCGGCCGCGGCGCCCGCACCGTTGATCACCAGGGCCGCCCATCCGGCGTTTCGACGGCAATTGCCCGAGCTGGTCGCCAAGGCCGTCCGAGATGCGCGGGCGGCGCAGGCAACCGCTGCTCGTCGAGCCGCCGGATCAGCCGCCGGCGGGGCTTTACAGCTGATCGTGCCGACCAACCTGTCCGCGCTGCTTGGTCTGGCTGTCCCGACAACGCCGACAGTCCCAACAGCTCCGGCAGTCCCAAGAGCACCGGCAGCGACGACAGAACCAGCAGCTCCGAAAGTCCCAGCACCGGCCGATCAGCCGTAATGATTCGGCGGCCGGCCGGGAACCGAATGCCCAGTTCTGCACGTCATACCTGACAACGACCAGCAGCCCGCGCGGGCGGCGAAGGGACATCCCCATGGAGTACAGCGATGGTTCAGACGGGGTCGCGCCCGGCGAGGACATCCATGCAGGTAGCGACGATCTGGGAGCGGCCACCTACGACTCCAACCACGACGGTGTCGCCGACTCGGTGATCCTTGGGCAGGGCGAATACACCCTTGTCGTCACCGACGACAACGGTGACGGCAGCGCCGACCACGTCACCGCCTACGACGCCGAGGGGCACGAGGTCAACCCAAAGGTTGCCGGGCTCGATCCGTCTGCCGACCCGGCGGGCAGCGATCTGACCGGCGCCGACACTGGCGCCAGCGATCACACCGGCGCTACTTCGTCCGGCAGCGATTCGTTTGGCACTGATTCGTCCGGCCCTGTTTCGTCGTCGTCCGGCGCTGATTCGTCCGGCCCTGCTTCGTCCGGTACCGACACCGGCGATCCGAACAGCACCGATGGGTCGTCAGGGACGGCCGGCGCGGCCGGTGCGGATACGTCGGACGGCACCTCGGCCGATTCCGGGTCGGACGCCGCCGGCAGCATCACCATCGTCGACGACAACGGCCATTCGGTCGACGTCGGCCCACCCACTGTCGACATGGATGGCGATGGCCACAAGGACACCGCGGTGGTCCGCAACGACGACGGTTCGACCAGCGGCTACACCGACCGCAACGGGGACGGCGAAGCCGACCAGATCACCCAGATCGGCACGGACAACCAGGTCACCATCCTGGTGGCCGACGGCAATGGCGGCTGGGAAGTAGCCGAGACCGGGCACCTGGACTCGAATGGCGACTTTGCCGAGGGCTCGGGCTCCGGTGCCGATTCCAGTGGCAATGCGAGCAGCTCGAGCACCAGCTCGACCTCCGGCGGAGATCACCTGGTCAACCCGGTCGAGGGCGTCGCCGAGCCCGCAGCCGACCAGTCGGGCATCAGCTACACCGACGCCACCGGCCAGACTTACACCCTCGGTGCGCCGACCGCCGACTTCAACGGTGACGGCACCCCCGACACCGTCGTCACCACTCTGGACAACGGAACGGTCGTCGGCTACTCGGACGTCGATGGCGACGGGCAAACCGATCAGGTGACGCAGATCGATCCGGACGGCACCGTCACCATCGGGGTTCCCGACGGCAACGGCGGTTGGGAACAGGCGGCCACCGGCACCCTCGGCGCCAACGGCGAGTTCGTTCCGGCCCCGGTGGCCAGCACCGTCTGACGCGCTCGGCGCACCCAGCTCGGGAGACCAGCACCCCCATCGGCTCCTCGACGAGGATGACCCGGATCTCCGATCCTCACCGTCATCGAGGGGCCGATCTGCTTCTCTTACCCCGATAACAACGCAGGAGCGGGTCGATAGCAGCCCTTTCACCGCGCCTGCGGGGCCACGCTCGAATTGCCTGGCTGCCGCCGAAAGATCTTGGGTCGTTTGCCGTCCGGCGATGCGCCAGTTGATCACTCCGAGCCCTTGCGGCGGACCGCAGATGGCTGTTGTGTTGACCACATCCGACACTGACGTCGGAGCCAGCAGCTACGAAGGGTTGCTACCGATGGCCGGTTCGAAGATCGCTGTCAGCATCAGTGTCGATGGCACCACGTATACCGATGACGTCGAGCCCCGAACGCTGCTCGTCCAACACCTCCGACAAGCCATCGGCAAGACCGGGACGCTGGTCGGCTGCGACACCACCAACTGCGGCGCCTGCACGGTGCATCTGGACGGGGTGAGCGTCAAGTCCTGCACCGTGCTGGCGGTACAGGCCGACGGCCACCAGGTGACCACCGTCGAGGGATTGGCCGTCGATGGCGAACTGCATCCGATGCAGCAGGCCTTCCACCAGGCCCACGCCCTGCAGTGCGGCTACTGCACGCCGGGGATGATCATGCAGTCGATCGATCTGCTCAGGGAGAATCCGAACCCAACCGAGGACGAGATACGGCTCGGCATCGAGGGAAACCTCTGTCGCTGCACCGGATATCAGAACATCGTCAAGGCCATCCAGCAGGTCGCCGGCCAGAATGCAGGCGCGGCGAAATGACTACCACTGAAGCTCCGGCCACTCCGGCAGGTCCGGCCGACGATCGCGAGGTCGGCAAGCCTCGCGCCCGCAAGGAAGACCAGCGGCTGATCACCGGTCGCAGCCGCTACACCGACTCGATCGTGCTGCCGGGCATGCTGCACCTGGCGATGGTTCGCTCGCCCTTTGCGCATGCCACCATCAGCAAGATCGACGCCGCAGCGGCGAAGGCGGCCGACGGTGTGTTCGCCGTCATCACCGGGGCGGATATCGCCGACAGTCAGGGCAGCCTGCCCAACGCCTGGTCGATCGTGCCGGATCAGAAGGCGCCGAGCCACCCGTCGATCGCTGTCGACACCGTTAACTTCGCCGGCGAGATCGTGGCGGCGGTGGTGGCCCGCAGCCCGCAGGCCGCCAGGGACGCCGCCGAGCTGGTCGACGTCGACTACGACGAGCTGCCGGCGGCTCTGGACCTCAAGGAGTCGGCCGAGGACAAGGTCATCGCGCACCCCGACCTCGGCACCAACAAGAGCGCGTTCTGGAAGCTCGACTCCGCGGAGCAGGGCTCGGGAGGCAACGTCGACGAGGCCATTGCCAAGGCGCGAGGCGGCGGCATCGTCATCGAGCGGGAGTACCGCCAGCAGCGGCTGATCCCCGCCTTCATGGAGCCGCGCTCGGTCGTCGTGGACCCGACCGGCGACCAGATGGTCGTCTGGTCGTCCACCCAGGTCCCGCACATCCTGCGGTTCCTCATCGCGGCCACCACGGGCATTCCCGAGTCCAAGGTCCGGGTCATCGCCCCGGACGTGGGCGGCGGGTTCGGCGGCAAGCTGCAGACCACGCCCGAGGAGTTCGCCACCATCGCCGTGGCTCGCCGACTGGGCAAGCCGGTGAAGTACACGGAGACCCGGTCAGAGTCCCTGATGTCCGGTCACCACGGCCGCGACCAGTGGCAGAAGCTCACGCTCTGCGCCGAGAAGGACGGGACGGTCACCGGCCTCAAGGTCGAGCTGCTCGCCAA
>JALYVF010000072.1 GCA_030853385.1 Actinomycetota bacterium
GAGTGTGGTCATCGGTCCACCCTAAGAGCACCGCCCGACAGTCCGGACGGTGACGCGATGTTTCACGTGAAACGTCGCGTCGGGCCGGTGTCGTAGGCTCATCGATGGCCCGGCTCACTGGGCTATCTTCGACACCACTGGAGGACTGGGTGACGTCAATCCCGACAGCAGCCGGCGACGAGACCCAGCCTGAACCGGACTCGTTGATCGGGTCGGACGGCGCTGTCAGCGACGATGTTTCACGTGAAACAGAGTCAGCTGGAGCCACCAATATTTCACGTGAAACTGAGCACCATGAGACTGTCGATGTTTCACGTGAAACCAGCCAGGTCGCCGATGAGTCACGCAAGTCGTCATCCGACCCAGCTGAGGCGCCGAACCCAGTGGAGGCGTCGAACCCAGTGGAGGCGTCGAACCCAGTGGAGACGTCATGCCCGGCGGAGACACCGCCCGTTGCTCCCTCCCTGAGTGCCTATACGGCGGCCGATACCGACGACGACTTTGACGAAGATTCAGGCGCCGAGGACCGGCAGTCTGTGAGCCCGGACGCCACCCCCCGCACCGCCGTCACTCCCCTCTCGTCACAGCGATCGACAGATGCGGGGCCGCTGGCCTCAGGATCGGAGGTCGCAGAGTTCGATCCCTTACTCGAAGACACACCCATTGCCCGAGCCGCCCAGCAGGCGGTCGACGTGCAACAAGGTGATTTGACGTTGCCCCGACCGCGACACCGCCGGGTCTTTACCGTGGCCAATCAGAAGGGCGGTGTCGGGAAGACCACGACCGCTGTCAACATCGGGGTCGCGTTGGCGTTGGCTGGACTGCATGTGCTGGTCGTCGACCTCGACCCGCAGGGGAACTCGAGCACCGCGCTGGGTGCCGAGCGGTCGGTCGGCACCCCGTCGATCTATGAGGTGCTGCTCGGCGAGATCGAGGCGGCGGAGGCAATCCAAACCTGCCCGGATGCGCCCCGGCTGGGTATCTTGCCGGCCACTATCGACCTGGCCGGCGCCGAGATCGAGCTGGTGACGATGGAGCGCAGGGAGACTCGGCTGCGCGCGGCGATCGACGCGATCAAGGGTGAGTACGACTACGTCTTCATCGACTGTCCGCCATCGCTCGGGCTGCTCACGGTGAACGCGATGACGGCCACCGAGGAAGTGTTGATCCCTATCCAGTGCGAGTATTACGCGTTGGAGGGCGTGGGCCAACTACTCAACAACATTGGGTTGATCCAGCAGCACCTCAACACCACGCTCGAGGTGAGCACGGTCCTGCTGACGATGTACGACGGCCGCACCAAACTGGCCGATCAGGTCGCCTCGGAGGTGCGCAAGCACTTCGGCGTCAAGGTGCTGCGGACGGTGATCCCCCGGTCGGTGAAGGTGTCCGAGGCGCCGGGCTTCGGCCAGTCAGTGATGACGTACGACGCCGGATCCCGCGGCGCGATGGCTTATCTGGACGCGGCGCGGGAGATCGCCTACCGCGGTGCCCGGCCGGCCGAACCTGGCAAGCCCGACGCTGCCGGCAAGACTGACGCGACCGTCACGGCAGGATCGGCACCGAATACCACCGAGCGGGAGACCGCCAGCATCGCGAGCATCCCGCCGTCGGCCGGCGAGACGGCAGAGTAGGGCCAGGAGGAGTTGTCATGACCAAATCCAAGGGCGGCCTGGGGCGCGGAATCGCCTCGCTGATCCCCACCGGACCCACCACGAACACCGTCACGGACGTGTTGATGGGTGGCCCACCACGACTGTCGGTGGATGCGGCGCTGGCGGACGCCGATCAGGTGGCGCAGTCCGATGGACCGCGCTATCAGGAGATCAAGCCGTCGGACATTCGCCCCAATCCACGCAATCCGCGCACCGTTTTCGATGAGGATTCACTCGCCGAGCTGGAGCACTCGCTGCGCGAATTCGGGATGCTGCAGCCGGTCGTGGTGCGCGCCGTGCCGGCGGACACCGGAGAACAGGCCGAGCACTACGAGCTGGTGATGGGCGAGCGGCGGTGGCGGGCGGCCCAACACGCCGGGCTCGCTGCCATCCCGGCGCTGGTTCGCAAGACCGAAGACGCCGACCTGCTGCGCGACGCGCTGTTGGAGAACATTCACCGCGCGAACCTCAACCCACTGGAAGAGGCGGCCGCCTATCAGCAGCTGTTGGGCGAGTTCGAGGTGACCCACGACGAGTTGGCGGCACGCCTGGGACGTAGCCGGCCGGTCATCTCCAACACTATTCGGCTGCTGAAGCTGCCGGTCCCCGTGCAGCGCCGGGTGGCCGCCGGGGTGCTGTCGGCCGGCCACGCCAGGGCACTGCTCGGGCTGGACGACCCGGACGCACAGGAAGATTTGGCCGCCCGGATTGTGGCCGAGGGGCTGTCGGTGCGCGGCACCGAAGAGCAGGTGACGATGCTCGGCTCGGCGGCACCGAAGAAACGGCCGGCGCCGCGGAGGAAGTTGATCATGCCGGGGCTGGACGACCTGGCCAGGGCACTGTCCGACCGCTTCGACACCAGGGCGAAGGTCGAGCTCGGTCGTCGGAAGGGCAAGCTCACCCTGGAGTTCGCCACCGTGGACGACCTGGAGCGGATCGTGGCCATTATGGCGCCGGACATTGCCGCCCGGAAGGTCGTCCACGGTGGCTTTCAGCCGCCGGCGGAGACCGGGATCGGCGAAGGTGCCTCCGACGAATCACAGTGAGGTAACTTCAGAAGGCTTAGCCACTACCGCTAGTTACGTCACGGTGACGGAACCGTGCGGGAATGGTCACGCACTTCACCCGGCATGCGCGAAAGCTGTTGCCGCGCAACAGCTTTCACTTCACAGTCGTAGCTGCGTCGGGCGCCGAGCCAGCCTGGTCGGGCTCGGCGGCAGAAGCCCGTCGGCGAACCATCCGAATCTCGTCGACGGCCAACTCCTCGTCCCGCAGCCGGCCGCCGTCCGGCTCGAATCCGTGTCGACGGTAGAACGACCGAGCGCGGGCGTTGCCTTCGACCACCCACAGGTAGCCGTCACGATCCCCGAGGGTCTCCGCCAGCAGCCGGCCGGCCACCCCGGTGCCCTGATGCGTCGCCAACACGTTGATCGCCCACAATTGCGTCGGTGTGGGGGCATCGTCGTCGCGCGCAGGCCCGACGAAGGCGAATCCGACGAGCTCGCCGGTGGAGACGTGCTGCGCGATCCGGACCCTGTTGCCCTCGGCCTCGCGGGCATTGGCGTTCTCGGCGATGCGACGCCAGATGCTCGCCCTGTCGGCCGGGTCCATTGCTGCCAACGCCTCGGTGGACATCATCCCGGCATAGGTCTGCCGCCAGACCTCGACGTGCAATGCACCCATGATGTCGGCATCGGCCACCACCGGCCGGCGGATCAAGTAGTCGGTAGCTACGGGGCGAGAGTGCTTGTCCGAAGCCATGTCTGAAGTCTGTCCGGCTGTCGCCTCCCGCGCATCTGGAGATTCGCTGAATCGGACGGTGTGAGGTGCGGGGACCGGGCGCCGTTGGGGGATGGTCGGCGAGCTGACGCCGTGCAGATCTGCGTTTGCTGCCTGCTGCAGCCACGCCACCGGTTCGAGCGGGCGTGGCTAGGCTGCAGTGGTCCACGCCTTCGTGCGGGCAGAAGCCAACGCGCGCATGCGATTTCCCTTCCGCTGCCAGAGCGGGCCGTTGCGTGGCGAAGACCGGCGCTGCACCCACCCACTCACTGACGCCGGGGTGGTCGCCGCCATCGCCGACGGTCTGACTCCGACCGACGACTTCAACGGGGCTTCGCAGGAGGGCGTGGGTCGTTACCAGGTCACCGTCACCAGGGCCGTCGGTGGTCGGTCGAGAAGGCCTACCTCGCCCCCGCCAGGAGACGACCGAACCTGCCGCGTCGCCAGCGTCGTTGACGAACCCGACACGCGAGGCTTCAGCTATGGGTCGCTGCCGGGGCATCCCGAATGAGGAGCCGTTCCTCCTCCAGCGCGCTCCAGATGGGGTGACCAACCTTGCGATTTCGGGCTTTCCCATCCTGCCAGCAGACTCGCAAGACTGGGAGGGCCACTCACCACTGGCGTGCAACGAGTCATGACGGGCAGATATCTGCGGGCGCTGGGCTGACACCGGAAGGGGATCGGTTACCGGGCGCCATGCGATCATGACGTCATGGAGACGGTGTACGGCGCTGCGGGCGATGCCGATGGCTTGCTACGCCTGGCCGGCGCGTGGCATGCCAGGGTGATGGCCGACGAAGTGGTGAACCATGCGTTCAGCCACGGCTTTCACTCCGAGCACACCGAGCGGCTCGCCGCCTACTGGGCGGAGGCGCTCGGCGGCCCCATGACGTTCTCCGCCGAGTACGGCGACGAGACTTCGGTCGTGCGGATGCACAGCGGGAACGGTCCGCACGACGAGATGGACCGTCGAGCGATCGCCTGCTTCGATCAGTCGCTGGCAGACGTCGGCCTTGCCGACGACGAGCGGCTCCGACAGGTGCTGCACGATTACTTCGCGTGGGCGACCACGCCCACAATGTCCCGCTATCACCGATCCGCAGATGATGTCCCGAACGGTTTGGACATCCCACACTGGTCGTGGGCCGACTGGTCAGCGCGCCGTCGCGGGATCCCTGACCGGCATACGGCCCGGGCTTCGGTCTTTCACTGCACAGTCGGCGCAATGCGTTGGCTGACCCCTCACGCGACGCGGTCGTCGTGCTCCAGCCGATACAGGGCGAATGGAGCGTCCGGATGCAGGCCTGGGCGACCCTCGACGAGTCCCGTGCGACGGATCATGCCTGCTGGCCGCATCCCGAGGCGTCGCATCACCGCCTGCGACGCTTGGTTGTGCACCTCGGTGAAGGCGACGATCGGCGTTCGCGGCTCGTGGATCGCGGCCCAATCAAAAGCAGCCCGGCCGATCTCGGTCGCGTAGCCGCGATCGGTAAGGGCGTCTCGGACCACCCACCCGAGTTCGAGCGCCGACTCGCCGTGAAGATCGAAGCGCGTGAAGCCGCCCCGACCGACCAGCGACGCATCTGAGCGGGACCGGGCCAGCCACTTGCCCACACCCTCCACATTCCAGCGGGTTGCCATGTCCGTGGCCCAAGTCTGCACGGTCGCCGGGTTCCAGGGGCCGGTCCAGAACGCGACGAGCGGGTCGCGGTACAGCACGATGAGGTCATTGACATCCGCCGGTCCGATGGGCGTCAGCCGCAGCCTCGGTGTCAGCACGACACCGGTAGCGAGCTGCGCTGCTTGAACCATCTCCACCGCTTCAGTGAACACGCAGTGAACCCAGCACGTCCAACACGAAGGAGAGATCCATGACCGCCGTACTCGGCCCAGGCCGCCCGTTCACGGGCAACGAACGGGAGCTGCTGGAAAGCACGCTCGAGCTAAATCGTGCAGAGCTGGTAGCCGCCGTCGACGGGCTCTCTGACGCCCAGGCGCGCCAACAACTGGTGCCCTCACTCACTACCCCTATCTCCCTGGTCAAGCACTGCGCCGCGGCCGAACGCATCTGGTTCCAACGCACACTCGCCGCCATGGCCGCCGAAGACTGCGATGGACACAGCACCGGTGGCGACAGCAGTTTCTACGTCACCGCTGCCGAGACTCTTGCAGGCGTCATCGCCGAGTACGTTGCGGCCTGTGAGAAGTCGAGGGAAATCGCCGCGGACCGCAGTCTGGACGACACCGCCGAACACCGTCTGGTCGGCACGGTGAGCCTGCGCTTCATCTATCTGTGCATGATCGGCGATATTGCACGGCACGCTGGGCAGGCAGACATCCTCGTCGAACAAGTCCGAGCGAGCCACCACAAAGTCTGACTTTCCGACCATCCGGTCCACGGACCACGTACCGGGTGCCCCGTGTGCCCGGGTTCGGTTGAGGATCCCGCAGCGGGCGGATGAGAGCTTCGTCCGTTCCTATCGAAATCCACGAATTGTCGGGTCTCTACAAGCGACGCCATCGAGGCTGCGCCCTTCTGGTCGGCGTTCCCAACCATGGCTGGCCCGCTGCCCACGTCTGCGCCCGTAGCGTCCACTCTTGCCCGAATCCTCTGCATCGACGGCACCCGCCGTTGTTGCGTTCGTCCGAGCAGCGCGACGGCGAACAGGCCTGGGCCGCCGGGCCGTTTGCACCTGCGGGACCCGCGCGGCGGCATCTGCCCGGCCCCCCCATTTGACGGGTGGTCCCGCGGATCGGCGGCGTCCCGCGCTTCCCCCCGCACCGTCAGGGGGTTGGTTCGACGGGCTGCGCCTCGGTGCTGCCGTCGAGCTCGACTCGCCGATTGTGCACCATCGTTAACAGGGCAACGGTGACCAGCATCGGCAGAAAGACAAGTGCCATCGCCCAATAGCCGATGTAGTGACGCTGAGCGTTGGCGCCCCCCAATACGACTATTACAATGCCGGCACCAAAAAGAGTGTTGACCTGCCAATTCCGTCTTTGAGCGTTGATGCGCTGCTCCCGAGGGGCGAACGGCCCGAATTTGATCCCATGGAAGCGTCGCATATGCGCCATGGACGCCACGGCGACGAGCGCGCAACCAACTGCAATGAGGAGCGAGTCAACGATCATGCACGAAGTATGCGCGCTTCCAGGACATCTGGATCGGGATTGGCGGCGCCGCCGCCACCGGACTAGACGCAATCTAGAGGCCCATAGGCGATCGTCTACCGGTGACGGTTTCACATCCTCGCGAGTCCTGGCGATCAAGATCGCGGGAGCGCGGCAACAACGATTCGCGGTGACGCGTTGGCGACGGGGCTCTTTACCGGTATTGCCAGCCCGAGATGTTGGCCCACTTGCGGATGTGCCACTCCTTGACCAGACCAGCACAGACGAACGAGTCGTTCTCGGCGTAGTGCCTCGGGTCTTCGTATGAGCCGAGCACGCCCATCGTGCAGACCGGTTCCTCGGGCGCGATGCGGTGGACATCGGCGAAGGACGAGAACCGGGTGGTCATGAACACCAGACAAAGCTCCGGCACGCCGTCGACGTGGATCGGGTTCGTCATCGGGACACCGCCCTACCGGTGGCGCCACCACGGAAGCAGCCAGGACCGACAGGGCGTCGCGATGCTGGGCTGCTCGCCGATCACCGCAGCGGTACTGCTCGGCGGGAGAAGCGACTCGTCCGTCGGGGCGGGTCGGTGTGCGGCTTTCGCGCCGACGGTGGCAGCACTCGCGGATCAGGCCAGACAGTTGCGCAGCGCGAGCACCCGGCTCAGCGCCTGCTTGGACTCACCTGGGTTGAGACGGTGGTCCCGCAGTGCCTCGGCCAATTCCGCGACGGTGCTCTGCCCCTGCGTGAGGTCACGCCCCGAGCACAGCAGCACATCCATCCCGGCCCGGGCCGCCAGCACCCCGCGCTGTGCCGACGTACCGAAGCTGGCCAGCGATCCGGCCTCGAGTGCGTCGGTGATCGTCACGCCCCTGAAACCCAGGCGGTGGCGCAGCTCACCTTGGACGATCCGCGGCGAGAACCCGGCGGGCAAAAGGGGATCGAGCGCCGGATAAACCGCCCACGACGTCATCACGAGCCGGACGCCGGACGCGATGGCCGCTGGATAGGGCAGCTCGTCGACGTCGCGAATTTCGGGCAGCGACTGGTCGAGGATGACCGTGACGAGGTCGGTGTTCTGGCTCCTGGTGGCGGCGCCGAGGCCGGGGAAGTGTTTGGCCGTGGCGGCTACCCCGATCCGCTGCTGCCCGACGATGAACGCCGCGCCGCACAGGGCGGCGACCACCGGGTCCGAGCTGAAGGAGCGCCCGAACTCGTCGTCGAAGTTGCCCGGCTGGCGGAACACATCCAGCACCGGCGCCAGGTTAACGTTCATTCCGACGCCCGCGAGGTTCTTCCCGGCGCCGGTTCCCGCGTTGAACGCGGCCAGTACCGGGTTGGCCGACGCGCCGACCTGCTTCGCGGAAAGCCTCGGCTCGCCCGGAAGGCGACGAACAATGCCGCCTTCCTGGTCCGTCATCAGCAGCAGCGGCGCCGTCACCGGGCTCTGTGCCTGCGCCTGCTTGAGTTGCCGCACCACCGTGCTGATCTGGGCGAGGCTGGTGATGTTCTCGCCGAAGAAGATGACGCCACCCACCTCTCCGGCACTGATCTGCGCCAGCAGGCTCGCCGGCGGAGTTAGCCCCGGGTAGGAGAAAATCACCCGCTGGCCGGCCTGCTGGGTGGGCGACAGCTTGACCGGCTTGTGCCCCTTATCCAGTCTCGGCGGCGCGCCGGACCCCCGGGTGGCCGCCTCCGCCGGGCTGCTCAGTCCGCTCAGTCCCACCCCGGCGACGACGGCGGCGCCGGCCAGCAGGGCACTGCGCCTGGTGATGGGGGTCTCCGGGTTTCTCATCGTTGCTCCTCGAGTGACGCTCGCGCGGGTGGCCTGACCTTGGCACCGACCAATTCGGATGTCAACGCGTCGCCGGCAACCGTTCCCCGGATTGGGCCAGCAGAACGCTTTCCGGAAAAGGACCCTCGCCCCTTCGCCGCTCACCTCGAGCGGTGTAGCCAAGTACGGCCCGCCACCGCGCCGCGGGATCGAACATCCGCGCGGCTATCACCCGCCCCCGATCTTCCAGCGTCAACGCGCGTGGTCTTCCGTTCCGGTTGCCATCGGGCACGGCGTCGCGCTCCAACGAAATCAGCGCCGTGAATTGATTGTCCGCGATCTTGGTTGTACGATACTTGAGTGTAGGCGTGGCCAAAATCAATTAGCTTGTCTTCACAGAGCGTTCTTTTAATTCGGCCGGGGTAGCCGCGCTCAATGACACGCACTACACGATGAAGTTATCAACTGTTTGGTCGCTCCGGAGGGCATTACAAATAACCGCTAAGCACAGCCATCCGCCGATCCAGCTCAGGCATCTCCTTCGGCTGCTGCGTCACCACCCGATCATCGGTCCTGAGGTCAGTGATCCCGCGGCGACCCGCCGCTCACCACGCATGCGCAATCCCCGCCGAATACCGTGCGAGGGCCACGCCACTTACTGGGCGGCCCGCCATCTGACTCCCAGCTAAACGGAACCCATTTCGGTGGGGGATTCCGCCGGTTGCAGAGAGCTCGCACAGACCCCCGCGTACGTCCAGGTGATTGCGACCATCGGTCAAGCGATACCTCCGCCGTCCACGACGACGGCGGAACCGGTGACATAGCTTGAGTCGTTACTCGCCAGCCAGACGACAGCGGAAGCGATTTCCCCGGGTTCCCCCATGCGCTGCAGTGGCCGATCGGCGGATTCGGCGAGGAACGAGCTTGTTTCCTGTCCGAGCTGTCTGGCTTCGTCGCGGAGCATTCCGGTGTTTACATCGCCCGGGTTCACCGAATTGACACGGATGCCTTGCGGGCCATGGTCGATCGCAAGCGCGCGCGTCATATTGACCACAGCCCCCTTCGATGCACAATAGGAGATCGCCTGGCCGCCGCCCTTGAGACCCCAGCCGGAGCCGGTGTTGACGATCGATCCGCCGCCGTTGGCAGCCATGATCGGTACGACGTGTTTGCACATCAAGAAAATTCCTTTGACGTTGACACCGAAGACACGGTCCCATTCCTCGGCTGTGGTCTCGACCGACGTGGTGCGGCGAATGATACCGGCGTTGTTGAAGACGACGTCGATGCCACCGAACGCGGCGACCGTGTCAGCTACGACACGCTCGATGTCGGACTCGTTGGAGACATCGGCGGTGAGAGCGATCGCGGTGCCGCCCGCGGCGCGGATTTCCTCGGCGACGATCTCGGCCGCTCCGGGCTGCACGTCGACGATGGCGACGGTCGCGCCTTCCGCGGCGAACGCGAGGCAAGTGGCGCGGCCGATGCCACCCGCTCCCCCAGTGACGATGGCGCGCTTGTTCTCTAGTCGCATGAAGATGCTCCTTCGGTGTGATTTACCTCCGTCGGCGTCGTCACTGACGCCGAAATGGATACAGCTGTGGCAGGGTAAATGCTGGATGTTGCGGGCCCGGTTATCACGCGGACGTGACCTGCTAGTCGGGCATCGAGTGCGGCGTCGCCGGTGTCCACTAGGCACCTCAAACTTGGGGTATGTCTTGGCCAGCACCGCGAGTGCGACCACGGCACGCTGGGCGGCGCCCTGCACGCCCCCGCGGGCACGGGCCTCGCGCTGCGCAGTCTCGCCGTCGCTGCCGGCGAGACCTGCAGGGCCGCCGATACCAGCGATCGGGTTCACGAGCAACCCGATCACCGGTCGACGAACATCTGAGGACGTCACCGTTCTAGGCACGGAAATCTGTCCTGACGCGGTCGGGCGCGACCTCGACCTCGTCATCGACCGCAGCTGAGCCGAAGTACTTGCGCTGGTAGGCGCGCCAGGTCACAGCCCAGCGAGTGGGGTCATCGAGGTCGTCGTGGTGAATGTGGTGCACGGTCTGGTTGTGCGGCGCGGTGCGCACCACCTCCGGAGTTTCGCGGGCCTCTCGCACAACTTCCGCCAGCACATCCGCGTACTCGTCCAGCTCGGCCACAGAATAAGACTCAGTCGGCTCCAGCGTGAATGGCTGCGGAACGATGTACGGGTGGTGGCTCGTCCAGTAATGCATGCCGAAATCGGCGGCGCGGAGACCGATCTGCTCGGAACTGATACCGGTTTCTTCGAACAGGTCCTGCCAGGAGTACCGCACCTGCTCGATACGGCGGCGGCCGGCGGCGTAGGGGGCACTTGCGCCTGGGATCGCCAAAATGCGGCTCATCAGATAGTTGTTGTTGAGCACAGCCGTCTCGGCCACCGCGCGCAGACCCTCCGCACCGAGCGCCATCAGCCACGAGTAGGTGCGCACGATGTTCGGGATGACACCGAAGAACGGTGCGACGCAGCCGATCGACTGCGGGCGGTTTGAATCCAGGTAGAAGCGGTCGCCGTCGCGCTCAACGACGGGGCCGGGCAGGAATGGGGCGAGCGTCTCGGATACAGCGTTGGCCCCGGAGCCCGGTCCACCACAGCCGTGGGGCGTTCCGAACGTCTTGTGCAGGTTGAATTGGCACACATCGAAACCGGCGTCGCGGGCGCGGGTGATGCCGAGGATGCCGTTGGCGTTCGCCTGGTCGTAGGAGGCGAGGGCGCCGACCGAGTGGGCGAGGTCGACCCACTGGCGAATATGGGGGTTGTAGATGCCGGTGTCTTCAGGGTTCGTCACCATGATCGCGGCTGTGCGCGGACCGAGCGCCGCCCGCAGGGCGTCGAGGTCGGGATAGCCGTCGGCATCCGGGTAGATCGTGATCACGGTGTAGCCGGCGGCCTTCGCGCACGCCGCGTTCGACGGGTGCGAGAAGATGGTGGTGATCACCTCAGTCCGCTGGTCGGCCTCGCCACGCGCGGCGTGGTAGGCGCGGACCATCGAGATGTTCGCCCAAATCGCCTCGGAGCCACCGCTGCTCTGCAACGAGACGCGGCTCATACCGGAGATCTCGGCGAGCATCCGCTCGGTGTTCCAGATGATCTCGAGGATGCCCTGCACGCTCTCCGGTGTTTGCAGCGGATGCAGATCGGTGAGGTTCGGCGTGCGGATGATTGTCTCGTTCACCTTCGGCGCGTACTTCATGGTGCAGGTACCTTGGCCCACGTCGACGTTCAAGTCGGCGCCGAGAGTCTCTTGGCTCAGGCGTAGGTAGTGCTTGAGCACGCGCATCTGGCCCATCTCCGGCAGCGCCGGCGGCGCGGCGCGGCGCAGCGACGCGGGCAGGGCGACAACGTCGCCGACGGCCGCACTCACGCCCGGCTCGGCGCGGGAGACGAGCACTCCGCGCTCACCAGCAGCACTGAGCTCGAAGACGATAGGTTCGTCCCACCGCGCCTGGTGAAAGCGCCGGATGGTGGGCTTGGGGGCGATGGGCAGGCTCACGCGCTCTTCTCCTTGAGAACTGCGCCGAAGGCGGCGGCGAGGGTGTCAATGTCGGCCTGAGTGTTCTGCTCGGTGACACAGACCAGCAAGCCGTGCTCGGCGGTGACGACGCCGGGCTCGAAACCGCGGGCGCGCAACGCGGCGGCAATGTCGCTGGCCGTTGCGCTCGAGAGTGCGAGATCGAGCTCGAACTCGCGGAAGTGAACGGCGCCGTCGGTGAGCGACACCCCGGGCAGCGCGCCGAGTTGGCGGGCGGCGTAGGCGGTGCGGGCGAGAATGGTATCGCCGAGCTCGACCATCCCCTGGGGGCCCATCAAAGACAGGTACACACCGGCGGCGATGCCCCACAAGGCTGCGGCGGTGCCGACCCACTCCTTTCCTTCTTCGCGTAACGCGAACGAGGTGCGGTCGTAGGCGACGTCGCCGAAGCCGTACTCGCCGTGGACGTCGGTAGCGGCGAGGCCGAATAGGCGCGACGGCATCTCCATCACGAACCGGGCGTCGTCGTGCACGGCGATATAGCCGCCGTGCGCGCCGCCGAACCACGAGTGCAGGCCCAGTGACTGGATGTCGCCGTGCACGATGTCGGCGCCGAGGTCGGCGGGCGGAGTGACCACGCCGAGGCTGATCGGGTCGGTGCCGACCACGAGTAGGGCACCGAATGCGTGGGCCAGGTCGGCGAGTTCGGCGAGCGCAGTCTCCAGTGCACCCGCGTAGCTGGGGGTCTCAATCCAGATCGCGGCGGTCGCGTCGTCAACCAGGGCGCTGACCGCCGGGAGATCTGCGAGACCGTCCGCGGTCGGCACGAGCACGAGGTCGACGGTCGGTGCGACGAAATCGCGCACCTTGGACAGCTTGTCGGGGTGCGCGTCGCTCGCCAGGATCACCGTGCGTCGCCGGGTGATGCGGCCAGCCATGGCGACCGTGGTGGCGGCGGCCTGATAGCCGTCGTACACGGGCACATTCACTACATCCATGTTGAGTAGTTCACCCATCAGTGACTGGTACTCAAAGAGTACCTGGAAGCGGCCGTGGTCTTCGTAGGGCTCACCGGCGTAGGCGGTGAGGAACTCGCTGCGGTTGATGATCTCGTCGACCACCGCCGGTACGTAGTGGTTGTAAGTTCCCGCACCGAGAAACGCTCGGCCCGGTCTTGTGGGTCGGTTGCGGTCCAGCAGCCCGCTGACGTGCCGGATCAGTTCTTGTTCGGCGACGAGCGGTGCCGGCAGGTCCAACGCGCGCGCAAGACGCAGGTCGGCGGGAACGTCTGCGTAAAGCTCCTCGACGGAGGCCGCGCCGACGGTGTCGAGCATCGTTTGCCGCGCCTGGGCCGCGGTGTTCGGTACGTAGGGGTGGACGAAGGGCTCAGTCATGTCGGCCTCGCGGTCTAACGGATGGGATGGATGGACGAAAGGGGGTGACGTCGGCCGGCTCAGCCCCGCTCGGATGCTGTACGACAGCGACGCCGAACGGGTCGAGCGTGAGGCCACCGGCAAAATCTTGGCCGGTCAGCAGATCGACACCGTCGGCGATGCCGCTCACGGTGAGCGGCTCGCGGCCGTGGTTGAGCACGAAAGTGAAATCCGTGCTGCCGTTGGTGCGGGTGAGGACTTCCAGGGCGGTGTTCGGCGCATCGGTCGTGGCTAACTCGGCGGCGTCCAAGACCTGCGTGAGCAGGGCCCGCATTCCGGCAGTGTCAAGTCCCGCGCTCACGTACCAGGCGCTGCCGGTACCGTGCGAGCGCCGGGTGATCGCCGCCCGGCCGGCAAGGTCACCGTCCGCGTAGGTCGCGATGACTTCGGTACCGGCGTCGGTGTCGATCCACTCGCCCCAGATACGGGTCGGGAACCGGTGCTCGCCGATGGCGATCGAACGGCTTTGGCCATCAGCGAGCGGCCACCATTCATCGACCTCCACGCCGAGGAGCTCACGCAGCGGCCCCGGAGCGCCGCCGTCGAACATCTGCTCGCGGTGGTCGACCACACCACTGAACGGGCCGATGGCCAGGTGGCCGCCCTGGCTCGCGAACGCGGCGAGCGCATCCGCCTGCTGGGGGGTGACAGCGTAGAGGTTGGGAACCAGCAGCACCGAGTGGTCGGTGAACGGCCCCTCGGCGCGGGCGACGTCGACGGGCTGGCCGAGCGCATACGCGGCCGCGTGCCAGGCACGGGCCTCGACGAGCCAGTCGAGGCGAAGCGACGGCAGCGAGTCGGGCGCACCCACACCCCACCAGGAATCCCAGTCTGCGACGAGGGCGACGGCAGCGCGCACCCGGGAATCTTTGATCGCCTGCAATTTTCGCATCTCGGCGCCGAGAGCCTTCGCCTCCCGGAAGGTACGGCTGCGCTCACCCCGCCGGCCGAGCATGGCCGAGTGAAACTTCTCCGGGCCGAATTTCGCCTGCCGCCACTGGAAAAACATCACCCCGTCGGAGCCATGCGCCAGCGCCTGCATGCTGCCCAGACGCATCTGCCCGGGGGCTTTTGGCACGTTCACATCGCGCCAGCTGACCGCGCTCGGCGCCTGCTCCAACAGAAGCCAGGGACGTCCGTCCTTGAGCGAGCGCATAACGCCGTAGTTGAGGGCGGCCGGGATATGCGCATCCGGATCCGACGGGTCGGGGTACGCGTCATCGGTCACCAGATCCTCCGCATCGGCGAAGTCCCAGTAGTCCAGCTCGCGGAATAGGCTCATGAAATTCGTGGTGACGGCGATGTCGGGGGTCACTTCGCGCAGCACGTCGATCTCGGCCTTGAAAAGCTCGAGCAGGGCGTCCGACGAGAACCGCTCAAAATCGACCTGCTCGGCCGGGTTGATCGGGCCGGTCGCGGTGCGCGGCGGCTCGATTTGACCGAAATCGAGATAGTTTTGGCCCCAGCAACTCGTGCCCCAGGCGGCGTTGAGCTCCTCGATCGTGACGTAGCGGGTCCGCAGCCAGCGGCGGAAATGCCCGGCCGACGCCGGGCACCAGCAACGCGAAACGTGATCGCCGTACTCGTTCGAGATGTGCCACAGGGCAAGGGCCGGATGCTTGCCGTAGCGCTCCGAGACCGCGCGGGTGAGGCGCAATGCGGCTGCACGGAATACCGGCGAGCTTGGGCAGTAGGTCTGGCGCGAGCCGAATTCGAGGGTGACGCCGTCGGCGTTCTGCGGCAGAACCTCCGGATGTTCACGTATTAGCCACGCCGGAGGGGTGGCAGTCCCGGTCGCTAGGTCGATGCGGATTTCATGCTCCCAGAGCAGGTTGATCACGTCGTCGAGGCCGGAAAAATCGAACTTTCCTGGACTCGGCTCAAGCAGGGGCCACGAGAAGACAGCGAGGGTAACAATATTGACGCCGGCCTCGACCATGAGTCGAACATCCTCGTCCCAAGTCGCACGCAGCCACTGGTCAGGGTTGTAATCGCCCCCATAGGCAAGGGCGTCGAGGCGGATGCTCCGCAGCGGGGTGATCGTCACCAGTCTCCTTCGTCGGTGTACTTACAAGACGGCTAGCTGTATTCTGTATACATTGATCGGTTTGGCTCGCGCGTCAAACTTGTCAGTGAGTGGCGTTGATGAGGTTAATGTCTGTTTACCCAAAGGCCGTCAGGAGGCTCTCGTGATTGAACGAAAGAACCTGCGTTCCCAAGTGCGCGAGGAACTCATCGCGCGCATGCGGGCTGGCGCAGTGCGTCCGGACGAGGGTATCAACGAGGTGCAGCTCGCAGCAGAACTTGGGATCAGCCGAACTCCCCTGCGCGAAGCATTGATCGCTCTCGAAAGCGAGGGCCAGATCGTGAGCGAAAATGGCAAAGGATTCCGCTTCGTGCCGCTTAGCGCAAGAGAATTCGAAGAGCTGTGCCCGATTATCGTCGCCTTGGAGAGCCTTGCGCTTGACCTTAGCTCGGTGGCCAAATTGGCAGAACTCGGCGAGAAGTTGGCGGTGCTGGCCGCCAAATTCAAGGACGAAATGGCCGAGCACATCCTTGTCAGCCGTCGCGACGACGAATGGCACAACCTCATGTTGAGCGGCTGCCCCAATCGGCGGCTGCTTGACCAGATCGCGGGCGTCCGTCTCGCCATCCACCGGTATGAATCGCTGCTCGTCTCAGACCACGCGATGGTGGAGCGGAGCGCGATCGAGCACGCCGATATCGCTCGACACCTCATCAGCGGCAACATCGCCGCCGCCAAGGCAGCCCTCGACGCCAACTGGACCAACGGTACGCGCCGGTTGCTCGCCAGTGCCGGTATCTCCTGGCAACGGCCAGGCTGAGCAGGTCTGTTGCTGATTCTCGTGCACCTCACGTGTGTCATGTTGGTTCCCAGTGCGGCGTAAGCGTGTTGCAACGCTGCTGAGTACCACCCGCGGGGGGCGTCACCGCCGTGCTGACATGGCGAATTCGGCTCGGTTCGCTCGTTGAGTCCTTGAGTGAAGTCGGCGTCGGTAGTCATGCGCTGACGCTTACTGCTAGGTCGACGAACAGGGCCGCCGACCAGCCGAACGAGGTTGTCGCCGTACGGGCAGGGGCACCGGTCAGCGGGTTGAAGTATTCGTGCGGACCGCCGCTCCCGATCACCAGCCGTAAGGTCGCTTCGATGAGCGCCCGGCTGCGTTCGGCGTGGCCGGAGACCGCGAGACCGTCGGCGATCAGGGCGTTGATGTTCACCCAAACTGGGCCACGCCACATCTGTTCATCCGAGAAGTCGGGGTCCCGCGCGGCGACCATGGGCACGGCGAACGGGGTCGCGAAGCGGTCTGGATCATCAAGCGCGTCGAGCATCCGGGCGACGATGTGGGCGGGCAGACGGCCAGTCAGCAGGGGAAGCAGGCTCACCGCGGTCTCTGATGCAACCGGTTGTCCAGCGCCGCACGAGCGAAAAAAGCCGGCTTCCCCATCCCACATTTTTCCAAGGAGTCGTAGCGTCGCTTCGGCCCGCGAGGTGTGGCGCTCGGCCTCGGCGATATCACCTACGTTGCGACGGCGTGCGGCCAGCAAGTCGTCCTGCAAAATCAGGTAGGCCGCCAAGTCGGGCGACGCCACTGGCAGCGCGCCGTCAAAGATGGGGCTGTCGTCCAGGCCTGACGAGTACGGATGCCCGTACTCTGGCATCCCGTCGCCATCGAGGTCTGCATCTCGGAACCACCACTCCTGGCTGCGCTCGATCACTGCCCAGGCCCAGTCGAACCAAGCGGGGTCGTCGACGCGCCCTTCGAGTGCGCGCAACGCCCAGGCAGTGAGCGGCGGTTTGGTCAGCGGGATGGGGGCGTTCGGGTCGGCGATGGTCGAGCCGGCGCGGCGTAATGTTTCGCGGTCGGCGGCCGGAAGGTCGGCGCTCGAGGCGAGCACCCCTTGATCGTGCACAACGTCGGGCAGCTGACCGGACTCGGACGC
This sequence comes from Actinomycetota bacterium, assembly GCA_030853385.1. Taxonomy (GTDB): domain Bacteria; phylum Actinomycetota; class Actinomycetes; order Mycobacteriales; family Nakamurellaceae; genus Nakamurella. The sequence continues at coordinate 17,231 of JALYVF010000072.1, forward strand.
AAAACGCAGCGCGAGGTCCAGCTGCTCACGGGCGAGCTCGGGATCACCGTGCCGGAGCCCGACGGCGATGAAGTACGCATCCCACTGCCAGAGTCCGACGTAGCCGATCTTCGACGGCACCACCGCGCGCGCATCGCCCCGGCCGGCGAGAGTAATGATATTGGCGCCGAGCACCCACCAACAGAGGGCGGTCATCTCGCGCAGGTCGTCGCGGACCGTGGGACAGCGGTCGAACCAGTCGTTCCAAATTGCGCAGGTGCCCGCCCGCGCTGCGGCATGATCCGGTGGAGTCGGACTCGCATCCGCCGCCAGCCGCACCGCCGAGCCGTCACCGGCAAGCCGGACTCGCACGACGGTCACTCCATCGGCTACGTCATGAACAACCACGTCATCTGCGCCCGTCGCGATCCAGCGGGCCGCAGCTGCCGACACCAGCCCAGGAGCCCAGGTGCCGGTCACAGCACCTGCGGCATGGTCGATCGCGCCGCCAACTGCGCCAGGTAGCCGCAACTCGATGCTCCACCGTTCGGATGAGCGATCCCGGGCCGCGCCCACGCTCAAGGCCGACGGTCCGTCGAAGGTGAGCGTGACAGCCCCGAATTCGATGCGGTCGGGCCAGACCCCGCTGACCTGGACAACCCGGCCGTCCGGGTCGAAAACCCGCAACTCGTGGATGAGCACGCAGTCGTCGAGGGGGCGCTCGTACTCGGCCAGTCGCACCGATACCGCAGCCCCACTGCGCAACACCAGCACGCGCGAGCCGGGAAAGGTGAACGGGGCGTTGACCAGGTCCAGGTGTCGGGCCGCGAGGTCGGCAAGCGCGCTCACTGGCCGCCGAGCCCAGAGGCTGCCATGCTGTTGATGATGCTGCGCTGTCCGATCACGAACGCGATTAGCATCGGAATGGTCGCCACTGCCGAAGCCGCCATGATCAATCCGTAGTTGATTGAGCCGAACTGACCGCGGAAACTCTGCAGCAGCAGCGGCACGGTGAACAGGTCCTGGCTGTTGAGCATGACCAGCGGCAGCAAGAAGTTGTTCCACGTGCTCAATGCGGCGATGATTGCCAGTGCGCCGAGCCCAGGTCGGAGGTTGGGCATGACGATGCTCCAGAAGATGCGCCAACGACCCGCACCGTCGACCAGCGCGGCCTCCTCAAGTTCTTTCGGTAGCGACAACACGAACTGGCGCATCAGGAAGACCGCGAACGGGTTCGCGAGAGCGGCCGGGATGATGAGCGAGAGGTGCGAGTCGACCCAACCGAGCTTCGCCATCAGAAAGTAGAAAGGGATTAGCGTCACCTGCATTGGAATCATCTGCGTGGCGAGGAACACTACGAATATCGCACGACTTGCGCGGAACTTGATGCGCGCAAAGGCGTAGCCGGCCATCGCTGCCGTGATGACGGTGCCGAGTACCACGAGTACGGCGATGTAAATGCTGTTGAAGTACGCGCGGGCGAACGGCGCATCGTTCCAGGCATCAACGTAATTTTGTACACTCCACGGTGCAGGCAGGACACTTAGCGGCGCATTTAGCAACTGTGGCAGCGTTTTAAACGAAGTAATGAGCATCCAGAGGAAAGGGAATACCATCGCTAGGCCGCCAATGAGCAACCCGACGTGCAGCAAGGTATTGCGGATGCGGCTGCCAGCTTTGCCTGTACGGACAGGATCGGCGCCAGCGGTGGCTGGCAAGACGGGGCTCGTAGTCGAGGCGGTTGTCATGCGGCACCGGCCTCGTAGTGTACGAACTTCTTTTGGGCCGTGAACTGGATTCCCGTGATCACCAGCGTCAGCACCAGCAAGATGATAGACGCGGCACTTGCCAAACCGAACTGGAATTTGGCGAAGCCGAGATCGTAGATATGGTAGACGATCGTTCTCGTCGCGTTGTCTGGCCCCGCATTGGCGGTGAGGATGAATACGATGTCAAACGTCTGCAGGGAGCTGATGAAAGCGATCACCGTCGAGAAGAACAAGATCGGCGACAGTAGCGGAAGCCGGATACGAAAGAACAGGCTCACCGCGCCGGCCCCATCGATGCGGGCCGCCTCGATCACCGCAGGGGGAATATTTTGTAGCCCAGCGAGGAAGATGATGACGTTCAGCCCGACCGACGACCAGATCGACACAACGCAAACAGCAATGAGCGCGAGATGAGGATCACCAAGCCAGTCCGGTGGCGGCACGCGAAAGATGTCAGCGATGAGTCCGCTGATCACCCCGTCTTTACGGAATAGCTGCTGCCAAATCATTGCGACCGCGACACTCGAAGTAACGACCGGAGCAAAGAATAGGAGGAGATAAAGGGTTCGCGTCTTCAACTTCTCGAGAGCCACCGCCATAGTTACGGCCAAACCGAGGCCCACCGGCACTGTGATAAGCGCGATGAGCAGAGTGTTGATGATCGACCTACCGAACAGTGGGTCGTGCAGCTCAGTGGTGAAATTGTCGAATCCGACCCAGCTGAGCGCGTTCAACCCATCCCACTGAGCGAAGGCCAACACTAGACATGCGGCGAACGGCAACACTACGAACAGTGCCATGCCGATCAGCTGCGGACCGACGAAAACATACCCCCAACGGCGGTCGCGACGTCGCCAGCCGGGCTCCTGGCGAAACCCGGCTGGCCCATACTGCGCGGCCAGCGCCTCCATGGTCAAAGAACCACTTGCCGCACTCATGCTTACTTGCCGGTCTTCTTGGAAATCAGTGCCCCGATGTCGTCCAACGTTGACTTTGTCGACTCCTTGCCCTGGTACAGCGCAAGCATCTTCGCGCTGACGTCGCTCGACAGCCCGGCGACGGATGCTTCGGTAACGTAATCCTCGAAACCGATGTCGCGCATCTCGAGCAGCGTCTTGGCGTGCGCCGGATAGCCATCGAGCACGACCTTGTCGGCACCCTTGATGGACGGAACTGCGTTACCGCCGCCCTGCAGTCGCACCGTTTGCCCTTCGGCACTGAGGAAGCTGGTCCAGAACTCGAAGGTCGCATCCTTGTTCTTCGTCTTGGCGTTGATGGCGAGGTAACTCACTGCGACACCCGTTGGCGCAGCCTTACCGTCAGGCGTTGGCCACTGAACCACGTCGTAATTGTCAGGATCACCTGCCGCCTTCACAGTGCCGATCGTGTACCTGCCCTGAATGAAAAAGCCGGCCTTGTGGGTGACGAAGACACTGTCGGCCCCGGCGCCTTGCGGGAGTGTGTCAGCGACGACGAACGTGCCGTTCTGGAAGTTCTTGGCCAACACGTCCACCGCAGCCACGGCCTTTGGGTCGGAATTGGCGACAAACTTCCCGTTCGAGTCGAATGATTTACCACCCTGAGCTGAGATCCAGCTGTAGTGGGTCGACCAGTAGTTCCAAAACATCGAGCCGGTCAGGCCCGCCTTCTTCAGCTTGGTGTTCATGTCCAGGTACGCCTCGGTCGTCCACTTGCCGGCAGCGGCGAGTGTGGCCGGGTCGTCCGTCACGCCGGCCTTCTTGAGCGCGACTTTGTCATACCAGAGAGCGTCCGGGTTCGAGTCGTTCGGGGCCGCGTAGATCTCTTTACCCTTCTTGGTGGCACCGAACAGGCCTTGGGCAAAATCTGCGGGCTTAGTCTTGCTGGCGCTCGAGTTCATCAGGTCAGTGAGAGGCATTAAGGCGTCCGAGTTGACGAACTGACCGATCTTGTCGTCTCCGATGTAAAACGCATCCGGGGCTGTTCCGGAGGCCAACTCAGCTAGAAGCTTGGTGTGGTAGTCGTCGTAGTCAGCGACAGGTTGGAAAACCATTTTGATATCGGGGTGATCTTTCATGAACTGCGTGTCAAACGCTTTGTAGCGGGCGATCTCCTCGGGGGTCCCCCAACTCGACCAGACTACGGTCTTGGTACCTGACGAACCACCCGTTCCTGATCCTGAACACGCGGCCATGCTGAGCGCGAGTGCGGCAGCCGCCCCGACAGCCACCAGCCTTCTCACCTTCGAGTCGACGCGGTACATACCTACCTCTTCCATGAAGTGTGCCGGGAACTGACCAACTGTATTATGAATACAGTATGGCCCGATGTCAACGGCTCCGGTCGTCCGGGATCACCTCGCCGTCTCGACCAGCCAGCAGGACCTCGACCGCCAACTCGATGCCCTGACCAAGGCCGGCATCGAGACGAAGCGGATCTACAGCGACAAGAAATCCGGTGCCACCACAGACCGACCCGGCCTCATCGACGTCTTGGATCGCCTCCGGCCCGGTGATGTGCCCGTCGTCTACACCCTGGACGGCTCGGCCGAACCGTCCGCGACGTCCTCAATCACATTCACGGTCGACGCGCGGCCGGCATCGGGCTGCGAAACCTGTCTGATGCGATCCCCATCGATACCTCCAAAACCGGGGACGCGATGTGCGAGCTGGCATCGTGCTGCTCAGCCTGTTCGCCCAAATGGAACGCACCTACGCCCCTGGAACGACGGCATCGAACTGCCCGAGAACGAGCAAGGACGCGCTCGCGGGGCTCGACTTGTTGGCCCGGCTCACCCGCGCCCAGGCGCTGACAGACGTCACCGCGACCATCGACCACCTGGCCGACTACACCACGCCGCTCACCGGGATGGTCGGGCTCAGCGTCGGCGGGCACCGCCCACGATCCGATGGCAGCAGATTGGCCATCGGCGAGCCCTCGCCGGTGAAGGGACACCCGATCGTCAGAACCCACTATCCGCCGTCACACCCACAGGAGTCTCGGTGGATGAAGGACGGCTCGAACCGCAACGATGACCGCTCGACAGGTGCGATCGTCGCTCATCAGTACTGCCGCTGCCGGCGCAGGTTCGCGGGTGGCAAAGGCGTGAACCTCCATCCGTCGACCGGGCTCGATGGTGCTGCGAGCCGCAGCGACGGCAGTGTGCTCGGTCTCAGGGTGCATCGTCGGTGGGTAGTCCGCGGCCAGACGAAGCCAAGATCCGAAGCGGAGGTGCCCGCGTCGGTCGGCCGATGCGGGCAACGAGGATGCACTCGGAAACATGCTCAATAGCCCATTCCGGTCGGGGATCGGCTGGCGACACAAGCGCTGGCTGGCCGAACACAGCCGGCCGGGATTTGGCGTCCTCCGCCGGTGAACGCACCGCAGTCCGGAGCAGTGACACATCGCGCGGGAACGATACGATCAGCGAATTGACCAGGCCGGGGCGACCGTTGGAAGTCCATGCGTGCCCGGCAACACAGTGTGCCGCGCGGTCGGCAGGGCAGCGACTACGTCCAGGGAAGATCGACGGCGCCCTCGTCCCGGTCACCCGGTAGCACCACTGTCGAGACGGTGATCACCCTCCTGCCGGATCGCATCACCCCAGGGCGAGGGCGGGAAGGACCGCGTCGTGCCGTTCCCGCAGACAGGTCAAGTAGCAGTCGCAAGGAGAATCCTCGGTCCACCGGTTCGTCGCGGGCGACCTTGCGCTGAAGTACCGACGTGGTGGCGTCCGCGAGCACGGCCAGCACTGCTAACTGCGCCGCCTGGCATCAGCGCGTGGCCCCAGGCGGGATCGGGGAGGATGCGAGAGCGGCGGCAGGTACAGCGGCACAGCAGGCGGGTGCGGGAAGATGCGAGAGCAGCGGCCAGTAAGCGGCACAGCAGGCGGGTGCGTGGTGGAGCGGAGTGCGGTGACTGACACAACCGAACCGAACGGGCGGCCGACGCCGGTCGCTCGGCGGCCGGTCGGCCCTCGTGTCCGTCTCTGGAAGCGGCTGGCCGAACGCCGGGGGGTCCGGCATCTCGGCCAAGCCGTCAATCGGTTCACCAAACGGCTGGGCTACCAGTTCGCCGCGGCCCTGACGTACTTCTCATTCCTGGCGATGGTGCCGATCCTGATGGTCGCGTTCTCCATCGCGGGCTTCGTGCTTTCGTCACAGCCCGACCTGCTTGCCACCCTCCGCGCGGACACCGCAGCACAGGTGCCCGGCGCGCTGGCGGACACCATCGACGGAATCTTGAACACCGCCATCAAAGCGCCGCTGGCTCTTGGCCTCATCGGGCTCGCGGTCGCGCTCTACTCCGGCATCAGCTGGATGGGAAACCTGCGTAGCGCTATTCAAGCGTTGTGGCGCTCGGACTTCGATACCGACCAGGAGATCGCCGCGGAGAGCCTGCTCGGCTACTACCGGAAGAGCTTGCGCTACCTGACGTTTCTGGGCTTGGCGATCCTCGCCTCGCTGACCTTGACGACGGCGGGGTCCTGGGCGCAGGACCTGGTGCTGGGCTGGATCGGTCTGGACAAGGTGGGCTGGCTGTCCCCGGTCTTTACGGTCGGCCCGATACTGCTCGCGATCGTGGGCGACGTCGGGGTCTTCTTCTGGGTCTATTCGGTGCTGGCTCCCCGGCACGGCGCAGCACCGCGCAGCGCCGTCATCCGCGGGTCGATCGCCGCGGCGCTCGCCTTCGAGATCTTGAAACTCGGGCTGACACTTGCCCTTCCGCTGCTGCTTCGGTCCACCGCCGCCAGGGTGTTCGGCCCCATCATCGGATTGTTGATATTTTTCAACCTGGTGGCCCTGGTGACGCTGTTCGTCGCCGCCTGGATCGCCACGGCGCTGCCCGATACGCCTACCGCGCCGGCCCACGGCAGGCATGCGTACCGCGAGCCGGACCCCGAGGACGGACCAGTGAGCACGCAACCAGCGGACCCAGCCGAGGCGCCGAACCCCGATCCACCGCCCCGCCCCGCCGGGCCTTGAGAAGACGGTCGTACGGTGGCCAAGGAAGCGGATGACCGACGACAAGGAGAACGCGATGGACTACACCCATCTCGGCCGCACCGGGCTATCGGTGAGCCGGCTGTGTCTGGGCACGATGAACTTCGGCCCGGAAACCTCCGAACAGGACAGCCAGGCGATCATGGACCTCGCCCACGAACACGGCATCAACTTCTTCGACACCGCCAACGTCTACGGCGCGCACAAGGGCGAGGGCATCACCGAGCAGATCGTCGGCCGCTGGTTCGCCCTGGGCGGTGGCCGCCGGGAGAAGACGGTGATCGCCACCAAGCTCTACGGCTCGATGAGCGACTGGCCCAACGACACCTACCTCTCCGCACTCAATATTCGGCGGGCGTGCGAGGCCAGCCTGAAGCGGCTGCAGACCGACTACATCGATCTGTACCAGATGCACCACGTCGATCGGAGCACACCGTGGGAGGAGATCTGGGAGGCGATGGAGATCCTGCGCCAGCAGGGCAAGATCCTTTACGTCGGCTCCTCGAACTTCGCCGGCTGGCACCTTGCCCAGGCACAGGAGGCAGCCAAGACCCGGCACTTCCTCGGCCTGGTGAGTGAGCAATCGATCTACAACCTGCTCACCCGTTGGGTGGAGCTGGAGGTCCTGCCGGCCGCCGAGTACTACGGCCTGGGCGTCATCCCTTGGTCGCCGCTGGCCGGTGGTCTCCTCTCCGGTGCGCTGCGCAAGGCCCGGGACGGCACCGGCGCGCGTTCCGGTAAGCGGGGCGAGCAGCTGACGGAGCACCACGACGCCATCGAGGCTTATGAACAGCTGTGCGCCGACCTCGGCGAGGACCCTGCCCACGTGGGGCTCGCCTGGCTGCTCAGCCGGCCCGCCGTGACCGCGCCGATCGTCGGCCCCCGCACCGCCGACCACCTCGTCGGGAGCCTGCGAGCACTGGAGATCGAGCTATCCGACCAGACGCTGGCCAGACACGACGAGATCTTCCCGGCGCCCGCCCCGAACGGGTCGAAGCCGGCACCCGAGGCCTACGCCTGGTAGCCACCACGCGGGCTCGGTCGCGGCTGCGCTGATCGCGCGTAACCAGGGTTAACGCAGGTAGGAAGCTCCGTTGAGATCGATGACCGAGCCGCTGACCCATTCCGGTGCCTGCGTCGCCAGCCAGACAACCGCCGCGGCGATCTCGCCGGGTGAGGCGACACGACCGAACGGGCTTTGCGCGCGGACAGCCGGCCCGTCGGGGCCTTCGAGAACGCGGGTGGCCATCTCAGTATCGGTGAAGCCGGGTGCCACGGCCGCCGCCACGATTCCATATGGGGCCAACGCGACCGCCAATGACTGGGTCAACGCGTGCAGGCCGGCTTTGCTCGCCCCGTACGCGAGCGCGACCGGTTCGCCGCGGTAGGCGCCTCGCGAGCCGACCGAGATCAGCCTTCCTCCCTGCGGGCCCGCCTGCCGAGACATCAGATGATCGGCCATCAACCAGCACAGGTTCGCCGGGCCGTACAGGTTCACCTCGATGGTCTCTCGCCAGCTACGTGACCACTCGGCGTATCCCGTGCCGAGAATGCGCTGCTCGATGAATACCCCGGCATTGTTGACTAGGACATCGAGATCCCCCAGCCCATCGACCGCCTCGGTGACAACCCGTCGACATGCCTTGCTGTCAGCCAGATCGCCGACGACCACGACGTGCCCGCCGCCGGGTAGTTCACGCCGGACCTTTTCGGCGGCCTCCGCGTCTCGCCCGGCGTGCACTGCGACGCAGTGGCCGGCCGCGGCGAGGGCATGGGCTATCGCGGAACCGATTCCACGGCTGGATCCGGTGACCAGGATCTTGCTAGACACCCGCCCAACCTAGCGGACCTCCGGGTTCGAGCTCCCATAACGGGAAGGCGCTCTGCGGAACACGATCGGGCGGGTTGGTCGGACTCGGTGCAGGTGTCAGTTGAGGATCCTCTTGCGTGACCCTGCGTGGCTGGATAGCGAGACCGGAGATCACATGCTTGTGGGCGGGAATCCGCCCTCATTGTCGGCGGCAGTGACGTCGTGGTGGAAACGCTTGTGGACCCAGTGGCGCTCGCCGAGGAGGGTGATCTGGCCCCATCTGCCGGAGACCGGACCGAGCTGAGTGTGTCGGGGCAACGTGCCCACCAGAGACTGCGGCTTGGCACCGCCCGACAGCTTGCTGCTCTCCAGCACGTATATCGCGTCCTGGGTGACCGCCACGCAGCGGTACCTGATCCAGAACATGGTGAGCCCCGTGAGATACGTGATGAGGAAGAAAGCAAAGTTCGGCGCGGCCTGGCAGATGAACACCTGCCGGATGTCGCTGCCCGCGGGCAGGAAGGGCACCGAACGCTCCACCAGATCGTTGCGCGGCCGCGCCGCGGCGGGTTCGCTAGTCACCGCGACATTCCTACCACGTCGCAACCTCAGCCGGCATGGAGAAATCCTGCAACCGGTGGGTCAGCGGACACCAGGCTCGTGCCCTGACGCTGCCGTGCCCCGATCGCGCTCGACAACCAGTCGTTTCGGCGCCTGCTGACGCCATGCATCCTGGACGAGACATTTGATGCGCTCGTCGGCAACGCCACCAAGCTGCACCTGCAGGCCGAGGAAGCTCCTTCTCGAGTCTCGGCGGCGGACAGCCGCACAGGTGGCGGGGTCGGCCGCTGCCGCGGTGTCCGCGTCCTGTTCGCTGATGCAGAACACGGCCGTGTGCTCGCCAGCGCCCAGACCGAGGACGGTCCGCCCCCGGACTTTGAAGACAGGGACATGGAACCGGAAGTGGCTGAGCTCCTGCACCTCAGGCAGCGCCATCGCCCAACGCCGGATATCGTCCGTGGTGCTCACCGCTGCACCATATCCGCGCCTGCTTCGTAGCTCCCGCAACCATCGCCAAACCCTCTCGAGCAGCACCCCGGCACCGACGTCCACGCCCAGCTCGTGACAGTTGTAGCTGTCCCGTAGCCCTTCCTGTTAGGCCCGACCGGACAGGCCGGAGCAACCGCCATCCCTCATTGCGTCGCCATCGCACAGCGGACCCGAACCGCCGATCGAGACCAACCGCTGCCGGCCTGGCTCGTCGCCGCCTCCGGAACCGTCGCCGAAGTTTTACTGGCTGTCGATTCCGGCCGCTCGCTGTTCGACGCTCAGGTGTCTGGTGCACGAAGGACCGAACTGGATCGAGACCACAGGAGATGAAATGTCTGCATCCGTGCTGGACATGTCGATGTCGCTCGACGGGTTCATCACCGGCCCGGACGACGGCCCGGGCAACGTGCTCGGGACCGACGTAAACCGGCTGCACGAGTGGCGGGGCGAGGCCGTTTCCGAGCCGCCGTACTTCGACCCGCCAGAGCCGAGCGGGCAGGTGTTCGGACCGCTTCGACATCGACCTGGAGCATGACACCGTGACCTGCCCGGGCAGACCGCACCGCTCCACCGCGGCAGTGCCGGCGCCGGCATCGCCAACTTTGGTGATGCCTGCACCGGCTTCCCGCTGCGTGAGCAGTGCACCAAGGCCGCCGCTGGGCGCAGCGTCAGCGTCGGGACCCACGAACAGCAACTCGCCGACGCCCGCGCCCGGCAGCGTGACCTGGACTGGGTGGCGGACTACCGCGCTACCCGGCCCAAGGTGGAACGCAAGATCAGGCACCTGATGCGCCGACACCACGGCGGGCGCCGTGCCCGCGTCCGCGGCCGAGCCAAGGTCGCCGCCGACTTCGCCCTGCTCGGCGCCGCCATCAACCTCGCACGCCTGGGCATACTCGCGGTGGCCAGCACACCCGACCGAGGATGGGCCGCAGCGGCCGGATAAGCCGTACAGAGCGCTGAAAGCCCTTACCCAGCAGCGGAAATGGCCACCACGCCGCCCGGGTGTCCACCGAATCGGGAACGGTCCAGACCTACTCTCGGCTCCATGGCCGCGCACGACGTCATCACCCCGTATGCCGATCTCGACGAGCTCCTCACTGAGTTGCTCGGACACTGGCGGCGGATCCTCGGTGAGAATCTCGCCGGCGCCTACCTTCAAGGATCGTTCGCACTGGGCAGCGGCGACCAGCACAGCGACTGCGACTGGCTGGTCGCAACCCACGGCTCGCTCACCGAGCCGCAGATCGCCCAGCTACGCGAGCTCCATGACGAGGTCCCCACCCGCGAAGGGCACTGGTGCCACGACATCGAGGGTTCCTATGCACCGGTCGCTGAACTCGCTTCGGTCAACCACCTCGGCAGAAAGTGGCTGTTCAACGACCACGGCTACCGCACCCTGGACTGGGATGACCATTGCAATCGGGGTTACACCCGCTGGATCCTGCGCGAGCACGGCGTCACGCTGACTGGCCCCGCACCTGGTTCATTCATGCCGCCGGTGCCCGAGGACCTGATGCGGAGCGAGGCAGCTGCGTCGCTCCCCACCCTCCTCAAGGACCTCGCCGCCTGGGTCGACATCGACGCCATCGCCTGGGGACAGCGCTACGCAGTGGTCACAGCATGTCGCAGCCTCTACACCGTCCACACTGCAGAGGTCGCGAGCAAGCGGGGCTCGCTGGAGTGGGCGTTGCGGACACTCCAGCCGCGCTGGCGGCCGCTTCTGGCGCAGGTCCGCGACGAACGAGTTCTGGGCTGTGACCAGGACCAATCGCCTCGCGTTGGCGAGGCAGACGCTGCCCGCGCATTCGTGACCTACGCCGTTGGCAATGCCAACGGAACCGACGCACTCGAGGGGATTGGCTGACGTCCCGCTTAACGATCGGCGACCGGAACATGATCTGCCGCCGGACGGCTCAGTACACGTCACGTCGATGGCCAACGCGCAGCGCCAGGACTGTCAGGGTGTTGTCGATGAACTGGGCCAGAACGCGGTAGTCGCCCACTCGGTAGCGCCAGATGCCGGCGTGGTTGGCCGTCAATCCCTTCCCGCGCTGCCGAGGGTCTTCGAGACTTTCGACGTCATGCAGGTACGCGAGTACGCGCCGCTGCACGGCGCGATCGAGCTTGTTGAACTCGCGGTCGAATACGCGAGTACGCGCCGCTGCACGGCGCGATCGAGCTTGTTGAACTCGCGGTCGAACTGGTCGGTGGTCTCAACGCTCCACCGGGATGTCACCTGTCGATCTCGGCCTCGAGCGCGGCGAGCGGACGGCTACGCCGCCCCCCGGCCTCGAAGGCATCGATCGCTTCATCGGCGGCGAAGGCGTCTTCGAGGTCAGTCAGGTACTCATGAAGGGCTGTCTTGACGTAGAAGCTCTTCGAGCGCCCGGTGCGGCGGGCGAGGCTGTCGAGTCGTTCTTCCTCGTCCTCGGTCAGCCGGATCGAGATCGTCATGGGGCACCTCCGTCATCAGTGTAAGACATGTTTACACAGCGTACATCCTCAAGATCGAACGGCGCCGAACAGCCGTCCGGTAGCCGATCGGCTATCGGTGAGTGGGTCGAGGCGGGTTCGAATCAGGTGGCACATAGCCGACATCAGCTGCCTATCCGAGGCCAAATTGCCGCACGTGCGCAACCTGATAGCCACTCAGACCGACGACATACCCAGTTGGAGACGATGCTCCGTCCGGCCACACACGTGGCCCGGTGAAGGTTTGCGTGTCACTAGTTCTCGTGGCCGTATCCAAGCTTGGAAGAATCGCCGGTTGGCGGGAGCTCGTCGGCGGGGAGCCCGAGCAGCCACACGAATGCCGATAAGACCCCGAGGGCGGCGACCAGGACGGTCAGCCGGAAGCCGACCACGTTTACCAGCACGGCACCCAGGACGGCTCCAAGTGGGGTCAGCGAATATTTGATCACCTGCATCGTGGCGTTCATGCGGCCACGCATCGGCACGGGGCAGACCGACTGCAGGTGCCCGTATTGGACGATTCCGTAGACGGTCAGGCAGCACCACGCCGGCAGGCTGGCAAGGGCGACCAGCGACATTGACCAGCCGGGCTGCGCGAATGCCGTGATGACCAGGAACGCTCCACCTCCCCCGATACCGGTGATCAAGGTGCGCCGGGTACCCAGGCGGTCCACGATGTGGGTGGCCATCAGTGCACCCAGCAGGCTGCCGATGGCGGCCGTCCCGTAGACCACGCCGATGTAGCTGGGCGGCGCATGAAGGGTCCGGCTCAGGAAGAGCAGGATCGACGCGGCGTCCAGGCCCTCACTGAGCCCGAACACCGCATTGGCCAACGCGATTGGACGCAGCCGGCGGTCATGCATGACCAGCCGCATCCCTGCCTTGATGTCTCTGCGGTAGTTGCGTTCCTCGCCGGCCTGGATCGCGGGTTCAGCATTTCGGGGGATGGTGAAGATCGCCACGCAGGAGATCACGTAGCTTGCGGTATCGATGAGCACCGCGCCCGGGGCGGACAGCAGGCTCACCAGGACGCCGGCGATGCTGGGTCCGACGACGTCGACGCAGGCGGAGCTGGCGGCCATCCTCGCGTTGCCCGCGACCAGCGCATCTTTCGGGACCAGGGACGGCAGGTAGCTCTGGTAGGCCACTGTGAACGGGACGGTCAGGATGCCGATCACCAGTGTCGCGATGTAGAGCTGTGCCATCGTCAGCGCTCCGAGGGCCGCCGCGACCGGGATGGACAGCAGGGTGCAGCCCCGACCGATGTTGCACACCAACAGGATCGGCCGCTTGAGGTGCCGGTCCACGTACGGGCCACTCGGGAGGCCGACCAGCAGATACGCCACTGAGCCGAAGGCGGCCAACAGCCCCACCTCGAATGCCGGTGCCTTGAGGTAGAGGATCGCGGTCAGCGGCAGGGCGACGGCCGACACCTGGGTCCCCAGACCACTGACCGTCTCGCCGGCCCACAGCTTCAGGAACGGCACATTTCGGCCCAGGCTGGGCAAGGACGCCGATGTGTCGGCGACCTTCGGGTGCTCCGACGCGGCGCTCATAGGGCGGTTGTTGCGACGATCGGGGCGGACCCGACAAGCCCGGGCAGATGGTGGTCGGTATTGCCGGAGCTGCCCAGCGGGCTGGGCGGTACCTGCACCGCAGCGTCGTCCGTGGCTTCTTCCACGTTCCGGCCGTGCGGCTCGACGATGTGCTGACGGACATCGTGGAGCACGACATCCGCTATGGGGTCGGATGAGCCGGCGGGCGGGTCGACCGGCAGTTGGCCGGGTCGATGGACAGGTTCGGCGAGCATGCAACCGGCGACGGACGCGGACGTGATGAAGTCAGATGGAATCGACATTTGCGTGAACACCCTTGGCTTGAAATCCGCACGCATGGCGCGCAGAAGCGAGGAAAAAGCACCGGCGACCCCACCGCAGAGCAACATGGCTCAGGTGGGGCGTGACGACGGCCGCAACGCGGCTCGCCCACTCACGGGGCCTCAACCTCTTTCAAGTCGGGAGGGTGCGTGTCCTGGGCGCAGGACACCTCATGTGAGCCTGCCCCGACGGGCATGCCCACGCCAGGCCAGTATTGCCGTACCCCCCGGCAAAATCTGGCCGGGCCTACCCAGATGCCGCCCAGCATCAGTTGTCGTGGCCTCAACAACCAATCACGACGAGCCAGCAGACCCGATGGCCGGTCACGATCGTTGGCCTGGCCGTATTTTGCGAAGCATGATCACGGCCGCCACCGCGAGTGCCTGCGCTACGAATTCCGTTGCCTGCGGCACCGCAGGGCGCCCTTCGCCACGCAACGGCCCCGTCACCACAGTGTGCGTCGCCTACATGCCCTGCTCAGCCGCCCGGTCCAGCAGCCATCTCGCCGCCGCTGGCAGCGCCACTTCCAGAGAATCATTCAAACCCTCGTGGTCGTAGCCGTGGTGCAGGTCAAAGGGAATGCCGCGTCGGCTCAGGCCCGCCATGTACTCCTTGTGCGAGAGGACCATCTCGACTGCGTCGGTGTCTTGGTCGCCCCAGAAGCAGTACAGCGGGCATGGCAGCTCATCGATCAAGGTGTCCGGCGACAGGGTGGCGAGGTCTCGGTAGAACGCCCGGGCGGCGAGCGGGTCAAATCTTTGTTGCACCTGGGCGAATACGGCTGGATCTTGCTGCAGGGCTCGGGCTTGCTCCTCGACATCGGCCAGCGTCACCCGATAGTCACCCAGCAGGGGAAATCCGCCTGCGGCAACCGCTGCGACCGCATCTGTGGCAGCCAGGCGCCGTGCGAGCCACGGCCCGAAAGCGCCAGTGAAGGAATACCCGAAGAACAAGAAACGGTCGTACCCCAGGTGGCGGGTGACGGCTTGCAGATCGGTCGCCCAGTCCTGGACGTTGTACTCGGGTCCGGCGGTCCTGGCGCTGGGGCCGTAGTCCCTGGGCGAGGCCACGATCAGGGTGAACTGATGCGCCAGCTGATCTTCGACAACTGTGCTCCAGGTGTAGTTGCACTCGGGGGCCAGAAGCGGTGGGCCGGTCCCGCGCACCCGGTAGGCAATCCGGACGTTGTCGATGTCAAGCCAGTCCATGTGGCGAAATTTTAGGCTGCCCCTCTGTCCATGGCGGTCCAGCGGGCCCCGGCCAGCGAATCGCCGGCCAGCCACAGCGGTGTCGTAAGCCGATCGCTGACCGGTCACCGATCCGCTGCCGATCGGCTGACGAGTAGGTGGTTACAGGGGGGTCGGAAGTAGGCGCCGGGGGTCAGGCCGGTCTCGCGGCGGAAGGCAGCGACGAACGCGCTGGTCGTCTGGTACCCGACGTGCCGGGCGACGCTGGTGGCCGGGACTCGGCGGCCCGGCGGGTCGCGGTAGCTGACGCCGCGGCTATAGGTGGGTCCGGAGCATGTGCGAGGAGCGGAGCGCGCGGCGCTGTCGGGACGTCGCCCGTTAGCGCCGCACGCACCCGCGATTCCTTAGTCACGCTGAGTAGTACGAGGCTTCCGGGTCTCGTGAGGTTTGCGGTGTGGCGGCGGGGTCGCCGCGCGTGTTGGAGGCGCGCAGTGCGACGGCTCCGGCTGCCACGAGGCAGAAGGCGCTGACGAGCAGGGCCCGTTGGAATCCGGCGGTGAGTGCCTCCGGTGGCGGGGTGTGGGCGGCCAGCAGGTGGCTGGTGCGGCTGGTCGCGATTCCGATGAACACGGCCAGGCCGATGGCGGACCCGAGCTGGAAGGAGGCGGTGATCAGGGCCGCGGCCAGCCCGGCCTGATCCTCTGGCACTCCCGCGTTCGCGGCCGTTTGCACACCGGCGTACAGCAGCCCCAGCCCGAGGCCCATGATCACCAGCGGGCCGAGCAGGTTGCCGAGATAGCTGCCGTGCACCGGGATGCGGGACAGCCACAAGATGCCGCCGGCGGAGAGCAGCGCACCGCCGACGATGATCGGACGCGTACCGGTCCGCATGAACATCTTCGTCGCGATGGTCGAGCCGACCCCGATGCCGACGCTCACCGGCACATACGACAGCCCGGTCTCTAACTGGGTGAAGCCCAGAACGTTTTGCATGTACAGGGTGACGAAGAAGAACATCGACCAGAACCCGGCCCAGGCGATCATCTGGGTGGCATCGGCCGCAGCCAGGCCCTTGACCCGAAAGATCGACAATGGCATCAGCGGATGGGCGCGACGCTGCTCGTTGACCAGGAAGACGATCATGAGCACGGCC
>JALYVF010000083.1 GCA_030853385.1 Actinomycetota bacterium
CCGCTGCACCGCCCGCGCCGCTACCGGCGTTCCGGCCGCCGAATCCGCCGCCGTAGCCAGCCCGCCCGGCGCCCCCGGTCGTTCCAGCGGTACCGGCCCGATTCGTTGTGGTGACGGCTATCTGGACGGTATCGCCCGCGGCCAGCCCCTTGGTGATCTCCACCTGTGTTCCCGAAGTCGCGCCGACGGTGACCGGAGTCTGGGTGACGGTCGAGCCAGTCACCTTGTCGACCACCGACTGGCCGTTGACTTGCTGGACCGCAAGTGACGGGATGAGTAGTACGTTCCCGCGTTGGGCGTAGATGAGTTCCACGCTGACGCTGCTGCCGTCGTGCAGACCGGTCGGCTTACCGGTGACGTCGACCACCACCGGGAAGGTGGTGCTGGTCCCTGAGGTGGATGCGATCAGCCCGACCGACGAGATCACTCCGAACATCGGGGCTGCCCCTGCGGTGGTGCCGCTCGCTGTTCCTGCTGCGGCGCCGGTTCCGTTGCCGGCCGCTGCGCCGGTCCCGCCCGACGCTGCTCCACCAGCCGCCGCAGCGCCGCCGGCCGCGCCGAAGCCCCCTGTCCCACCGAAGCCCCCTGCTCCACCGAAGCCGCCTGCTCCACCGAAGCTCCCGAACCGACCGGTGGTCCCGGTTCCGGTGCCGCTGCCGGTGGTCTCACTGAGCGTGAGATTCGCTTGCATGCCGGCCTTGAGCAGTCCGACCTGGCTGTCGGACACCGTGGCGTTTGCCTGCCAAGACCCGGTGTTGACGATCAAGAACTGGCTGGTGGAACTGCTGGATCCGGTGCTGGCCGACCCGCCGCTGGTGGAGCCCTTATTCCCACTCGCTGAACCTGAACCTGAACCGGAACCGGAACCAGTGCCCGTGCCGCTGCTGGAACTCGCTGAAGTAGCAGTCCCGGATCCGGAGATCTGTTGTCCAACAGTCACATTGAGCTGCTGAATCTGCCCAGCCGCCGGAGCTACCAAGGTAGCGGCGCCGAGGTTGGCCGTTGCTTGCGCGACCTGTTGCTGCGCCACCTGCACCTGAGCGGTATCGGCGGCGACCTGGGAGGCGGCCGCCGACACCGCCGCTGAGTTGGTGGTTGTTGCGGCGGTGGTTGTTGCCGTTGTAGTGGTTGCGGCGGTGGTTGTTGCCGTTGTAGTGGTTGCGGTGAGGGAGGTCTGGGCGGCCTTGTCATCGGCAAGGGTGGCCTGCGCACTGGCCAAACTGGCGTTCGCCGAGGCAACGGATGCCTTCAGAGCCAGGGTGTCGACGCTGGCCAGCAGCTGCCCCTTCTTCACCGCTTCGCCGAGCTTCACGTCGACCTTGTTGACGGTGCCGGAGACCGCGAAGTTCGCCGACTGCTGCACCGCGGGCGTCACGGTCCCACTCACCGTCACCGAGGAGGTGATGGTGCCCAGCTGGGCGGTGGTGGCAATCGACCTGGTTATTACCCCTGAAGTAGCTGCAGTGCTGGGCGATCGATGGGTGAGCCACCAGGCAACTCCGCCGCCGCCCAGCAGCAACACCACCACCACTGCAACAACCCACCAGCGACGCCGGCCCGACCGATGAGCGACCTCCGGCGCCGCACCCCAGGTCGGGTGCGGTTCCTCGATAGCAGCGGCACTGTTGTCCTGCAGGTCGCCCATCAGTGACCCGTCGGACGAGGTCGTCCCAGCCGCGCCGCTGGCGCCGTCACCGACGGCGGGGTTCGAGTTCTGCGTCGTGGTCATGCCTGGCGTCACCGTTCCATGCCGTCGCCTGCAGCTGGGAACCCAGCTGTGTCAACCTGGCCGACAGCTGTGTGTCAGTCGTCAACGAGACGGACGCTACGAGGTCAGGGTCGCTGGCAGGTGAGCGTCAGCTAGGTGCCAACTGTGAATCGGCAGGCTTCCTGTGTGGCAGCTGTGCGAACTGGCGGAGATGGTGCAGCCAGGATCAGGATTCAGCACCGGTGACTTGTCCGAATGCCGTTGCCAGCGGGAGTATTCCGACGATCAGCACCATCGGCACCGCGAAGCCGATCCGCAGCGTCCCGGCACCGAAGATGCCGGTCATCACCGCGCCAAGCAGTGCCCCCGCGTAGTTGAACTGGTTGAACCTGGCGATCACCGAGTCCACTCGCGCTCGCACTATGGCGGGTTCGTTGACGCCCTCACGGGCAATGGCGGCCGCCGCGGAAAAGCTCAGCGGGCGATCACCGCGACACCGAGGCCAAGGACGAAGAAGCCGATCAGGCCGACCGGCCAGCTCGGCGCGAACACCACCACCGCCAGCGCGACCATGGCGACCACCGCGCCGACGCGCAGCAACAGCACCGGCCCGAGTCTGCGGGTCAGCGCGTCGCCGGCGAACCGACCGACGAAGGATGCGAGCAGATACGGCGGCGTTGCCAGTGCGACCAGTCGGGCGGGGGAGTGCAGGGTGCTGTCGAAGTAGATGGAGCCCCAGGTGGTCGACGCCGTATCGACCATGTAGAACAGCACGATCGCCAGGCCCACCAGCACGATCCGCCGCCACGGTACGGAGTCGGCCTCGAGCGTTTGCCGGCAACGATGCTGTTGCTGGTTGGGCGGTAATCGCCGGTTGCGCAGCGTCCTTGTCGGTACCGAGGAAGGGCAGCATGCTGGCTAGCACCGGGATGGCCAGCACCACGAACACGCCTGCACCGAACGACAGCCGAGGGGTGGCAAGGGTGATCAGCGTTCCGAGGATCCCGCCCAGCGTCCAGGCGCTGTGGAAGGTCGGCAGAATCGGTTGGGCCACCCGGTGTTCCAGCGCCACCGCCTGCATGTTGGTGCCGGCATCGACCATTCCGAGGCAGAGCCCGTAGACGGCAAGCCCGAGGCACAACTGCACGAGGGTCTGCGCGGATCCGATGGTGGCCAACCCGACGACCATCAGCAGCAGACCGGTGCGCAGTCCCAGCGCACTGCCGCGCCGGCTGGCCACCAGCTCCGACAGCACGGAGCCCACTCCGGCCATCAGCACCACGATCAGCAACAATGCCGACACCGCCAACGACGACAGCGCGAACTTCGCCTGCAGCTGCGGCAGCCGGGTGGTCAATGCCAGGAATACCAAGCCCTGGGCGAGGAACGCACCGGCGGTCGCCACCCGATGCCGGCTCCACGGCACGCCAGCAGACCGACTGATCCGCGCACTCTCCGCAGGGATCGATCACGGAGGGCCTACCTCGAGTCGGCGGGCGCGAGTAGCACGGCGGCATGCGCCGGAAGAACCACCGACTCGGCGGCGATGGTGGCATCCTTGTTGGTCGTCAGCATCGCGTCGCCATGTTCCCGCACCGGAACGGTGGCGGCCTCGTCACCGAAGTTCACCGCGACTTGCAGGCCGCCGCGGTCCATCAGTAGCCAGCGCTTGTCCTCGTCGCAGGAGACGTCGAGACGGTCGAATCGAGGATCGGTGAGCTGCGGCCAGGTCCGGCGGGCCGCGATCAGATCTCGGTACAGCGCAAGAACTTCGGCATGGTCGGCGCGGCCCTTCTCGGCCCAGTCGAGGTGCGAGTGGGCGAAGGTGACCGGGTCCTGTGGGTTGGGCACCGACGCCGGATCCCAGCCCATCCGCTCGAACTCGGCGAGCCGGCCGGTCGCGGTGATCTTCCCGAGCTCCGGTTCCGGATGGGAGGTGAAGAACTGCCAGGGCGTGGACGACGCCCACTCCTCACCCATGAACAACATCGGGGTGAACGGCCCGGCCAGCACCATCACCGCGGCGATGGCCAGGTCCTCGGGGCCGAGGGTTGCGGTGAGCCGATCGCCGGCCGCCCTGTTGCCGATCTGGTCGTGGTTCTGGGTGTACCCGACGAATGCCCAGGCCGGCACCGTCCTGGTATCGACCGGCCGGCCATGCGAACGGCCGCGGAAGCTGGACCAGCTGCCGTCGTGGAAGTAGCCGCCGGTCAACACCTTCGCGATGGCCGCCATGCTGCCGAAATCGCCGTAGTAGCCGACCTTTTCGTCGGTCAGCGCCACGTGCAGCACGTGGTGGTAGTCGTCGCTCCACTGCGCCGCCAGGCCGTAACCGCCCGCCTGCCGGCTGGTGATGAGCTTCGGGTCGTTCAGGTCGGATTCGGCGATCAACGACAGTGGCCTGCCGAGGTGCGCCGACAGTGCATCGACCTCGATGGCGATCTCCTCGAGGATGTGCACGGCGCGGTGGTCGACAAGGGCGTGCACCGCATCCAGCCGCAGCCCGTCAACGTGGTAATCGCGCAGCCACATCCGGATGTTGTCCAGGATGTAGGCCCGCACCTCGTCCGAGTCCTCGCCGTCCAGGTTCAGTGACGACCCCCAGGTGTTGGCCCGACCGCTGTGCAGGTACGGCCCGTACAGCGGGAGATAGTTGCCGCTCGGCCCCAGATGGTTGTGCACCACGTCCTGGATCACACCGATCCCATTGGCATGGCAGGCATCCACGAACCTTTGGTAGCCGGCAGGGCCACCGTAGGTTTCCTGCACGGCGAACCACAGCACGCCGTCGTAGCCCCAGTTGTGAGTGCCGTTGAAGGCGTTGACCGGTAGCAGCTCGACGAAGTCGACGCCGAGCTCGACCAGGTGATCGAGCCGCTCGATCGCCGCATCGAAGGTGCCCGTCGCGGTGAAGGTGCCGATGTGCAGCTCGTAGATGACGCCGCCGGCGAGCTGCCGTCCGGTCCAACTGGCGTCGGTCCAGGCGAAGGAATCGGGGCGGTAGCTGCGGGAAATCTCGTGGACGCCGCCTGGCTGCCGGCGGGATCTCGGGTCGGGTTTTGGCGTCGGGTCCCGGTCCAGCAAGAAGCCGTAGTCGACCTGGGTATCGTCGGCCAGGTCCAGCGACGCGTGCCACCAGCCGCTGGAATCCTGCGTCATCGGGGTATCCAGCACGGAGCTGCCGTGTCCGGTGCGCAGCCGGACTCGCCGCGGCAGCGGTGCCCAGACAGAAAACTCACGCATGGTCGGATCCCTTTCCGGGCAGGGCGTCTCGGACCAGCAGGGCTACCGGATAGTCAGCCAGCAGCTGGGCCACCACCGGGGTGGCGCCGTCGATTACCCGACCGGTGAACACATCGGTCCAGCCGGCCGACGGTAGCGTCAGCGCGGTGGCCGCCCACCCTCCTACTGCCTGCAGGCCAACCGGAAGGCGGCTGCCGACGGTGACGGCGCCGCCCCGATCGAATGCCACCAGATGCTCGGCTGCGGAACCGGTGGCCGACAGCGGGGTGTAGCCGGTGAACAGCTCAGCACGGTCCCTGCGCAACCGGAGGGCCCGCGAAGTCACCAGCAACTTCGCCGCTCCGCTGACGTCGATCGGCGGCTGCCAGCCGCTGTCCAGCCGGTGCAGCAGGGCGCCGATGGCGCCCAGATCGACGTCCCGGCGATTGTCCGGGTCCACCAACGAGTTCTCCCACACTTCGGTGCCTTGGTAGATGTCCGGAACGCCGGGTGAGGTGATGGCGATCAGCTTGGCGGACAATGAGTTTGACCAGCCGGCCGGCGTCAGCCGATCGACCAGTGCCGTCAACTCGCTGTTCAGCTTCGGGTGATCGTAGAGGGCGTCGACCAAGGCATGCATGGCTAGTTCGAAATCCGCATCCGGTGAGTTCCAGCTGCTGGACACCTGGGCCTCGCGGGCCGCCTTCTCCGCATACCCATGCAACCGCCCCCTGTCGATCGGCCAGCTGCCGAAGGCCGTCTGCAGCAACAGGTTTGCCAGCGGGCCGTCCGGTAGCGGGGCGTACTTGAGCCAGCGGGTCAGGCAGCCGGCCCACTCCTGGGGGATCTCCGACAGCACGGTGATTCGTGCCCGGACGTCCTCGCCGCGTTTGGTGTCGTGGGTGGACTGGCTCGTCAGCGCCGCTGGCCAGGTCGCCAACCGATGCGCCTGCCGGGCATGGAAGTCGGCGGGTGACACCGCGAACTCGGCCGGGTCACCGCCGACCTCGGTCAGCGAGGTGAGCCGGCTCCAGCGGTAGAAGGCGCAGTCCTCGACACCCTTAGCCATCACCATGCCGGAGGTCTGCTGGAAGCGGACGCTGATCTCGGACCCGACCTGGCGTAGCCGGCCGACCAGGTGGACCAGCACTTCGGCCAGGTCAGGACGCCGCCGCACCGCCTCGTCGACGGCATCGGCCAGGTGCTCGTCGCCGGCCGGCAAGTAGCTACGGTAGACCGGGAAGCAGGTCAACAATTCGGCGATCGCGTCGGCGGCGCGGTCGATCTCGGGTACCTGCCTGGCCAGCCGCAGCACCTCCGAGCGCAAGATGCCGTCCGCCACCGCGCGTTTCGCGTCGTGCACCATGTCCGGCCAGTCGGCTGCGGTGCCGCGAAGGGCGGTATCCAGCGCGTCGAGAGCGTGCTCGCCCGCCGGGTCGACGAATAGCCGATCCAGCAGGGCCAGCGCCTCATAACCCGTGGTGCCGGCGCATTTCCAGCCCGTCGGCAGCTCTTCGCCACGCTCCAGGATCTTCTCCACCAGCACATACCGGCCGGTGGTGAGCTCGGCAAGAGCGTCCAGATAGCCGGCGGGGTCGGCCAGCCCGTCCGGGTGGTCGACCCGGATGCCGTCGACCCAGCCACGGTCTACCCAGGTCTTGATCTCGGCGTGGGAATCGGCGAACACCTGCGGGTCCTCGACCCTGATGCCCGCCAGCGTGCTGACGGCGAAGAACCGGCGATAGTTCAGTTCGGCGTCCGCACGCCGCCAGTGGACCAGCTGGTAATGCTGCCGGTCGTGCACCTGCTGCGCCGAGTTGTCGGCCATCGTTCCGATGGAGTCGCCCGGCGTTCCGCTGGTGCCGTCGGCGATCGGGAAGTGATGGTCGTAGTACCACAGCTCGCCATCCCGGACGGTCAGCGCCGCCAGCTCGTCTTCGCCGTCCCCGTCGCCGTCGCCCAGGAGCGGGATCCGGATCCGGCCGCCGCCGAAGTCCCAGTCGATGTCGAAGGCGTTGGCGTGCGGCGATTCCCGGCCACGCCGCAGCACATCCCACCACCACACCGACTGCGCCGGTTCCTGCACCCCGACGTGATTCGGGACGATGTCGACCAATACCCCGAGACCGGCCGAGTGTGCCGTGTCGGCGGCCTTCTGCAGTCCGTCGCGACCGCCGCGGGCCGGGTCGGTGCTGGTGTGATCGACGACGTCGTACCCGTGGACCGACCCAGCGGTGGACTGCAGCAGCGGCGAAAGGTAGAGCCAGTCCGCGCCGAGCCGGCCAAGGTGCCCGACGGTCCCGGCGACGTCGTCGAGGGTGCGGCGGGCGTTCACCTGAAGCCGATAGGTGGAGTGCGGTGTCGTCATCGTCGGTGCCGGCTCAGGACTGTTGCGGGGAGTCGTCGGCAACGGCCGGTTTCGCCTCCGCGGCATGACTGGTGCTGACCGGTGTCGGCGGTATGGACGGGACGGTGGCGGCAGCGACGTCGACCCTGCCCTTGTCCTGGTCCAGCCCGGCAACAGCTTCCAGCACCACCATGCCCTTGTCGGCGACTGTCACGCTGCCGCCGGCGGCGATGGCAGATGTCGATTCCGGCAGGCCGTTGGTGTCGATCACGATGTGCCAGGCAGCGGCAAACTTGCTGGACGGCAGGGTGAACTGCAACGGCGCGTCATGGGCGTTGAACATCAACAGGAACGAGTCGTCGACCACCCTGCTGCCGCGCAGATCCCTGCCATTGATGGCGTTTCCGTTGAGGAAGACGGCAATCGAGCGGCCGAAACCCGAATCCCAGTCCTGTTCACTCATGGCGACACCCGACGGCGCGAACCAGACGATGTCCGGCTGCGGTTCGTCACCCCTGCGGGCCGGTCTGCCGTCGAAGAACCGGCGCCGACGGAACGTCGGATGGTGCTTACGCAGCCTGGCCACCGACGCGGTGAACTCCACCAGCGCATCGTCCTGATGCTCCCAGTCCACCCAGCTGAGCGGCGAGTCCTGGCAGTAGGTGTTGTTGTTGCCCTGCTGAGTGCGGCCCATCTCGTCGCCATGGGCGATCATCGGAACCCCTTGCGACAGCAGCAGTGTCGCCAGGAAATTCCGTCGCTGCCGCACCCGCAGCGCATTGATCTTCGGGTCGTCCGTCGGACCCTCGACGCCGCAGTTCCAGGACCGGTTGTGCGATTCGCCGTCCTTGTTGTCCTCGCCGTTGGCCTGGTTGTGCTTGTCGTTGTAGGAGACCAGATCGCTGAGGGTGAAGCCGTCGTGGGCGGTGACGAAGTTGATGGAGGCGACGGGACGGCGGCCGGAATGTTCGTACAGGTCTGCCGATCCGGTGAGCCGGGAAGCGAACTCGCCGAGGGTGGCGGGTTCGCCGCGCCAGAAATCGCGCACCGTGTCGCGGTACTTGCCGTTCCATTCGGTCCACTGCGGCGGGAAGTTGCCGACCTGATAGCCACCAGGACCCAGGTCCCACGGCTCGGCGATCAGCTTGACCTGGCTGACGATCGGGTCCTGCTGGACGAGTTCGAAGAAGGCCGACAGCCGGTCGACGTCGTAGAACTCCCTGGCCAGGGTGGCCGCCAGGTCGAACCGGAAGCCATCGACATGCATCTCGGTGACCCAGTACCGCAACGAATCCATGATCAGCTGCAGCGAATGCGGATGCCCGACGTTGAGCGAATTACCGGTACCGGTGTAATCCATGTAGTGCTGCAGATCTCCGTCGACCAGCCGGTAGTAGGCGGCATTGTCGATTCCGCGGAACGATAGTGTAGGACCGAGCTGGTTGCCCTCGGCGGTGTGGTTATAGACGACGTCCAGGATCACTTCGATGCCGGCAGCGTGCAGCGCCTTGACCATCGCCTTAAATTCCTGCACCTGCTGGCCGCGGTCGCCGTAGGCGGAATAGTCGTTGTGCGGGGCGAAGAATCCGATGGTGTTGTAGCCCCAATAGTTTCGTTTGCCCTGATCCAGCAGGATGTTGTCCTGAACGAACTGGTGCACCGGCATCAGTTCGATGGCGGTAATGCCGAGCCGGACCAGGTGATCGATTACCGCTGGGTTGGCCAGACCTGCATAGGTGCCGCGCTGGTCCTTCGGTACCTCGGGATGTTGCTCGGTGAGGCCCTTGACGTGCGCTTCGTAGATCACCGAATCGGCGTACGGGGTGCGCGGGCTGTGGTCACCCGACCAGTCGAAGAACGGGTTGATCACCACCCCCCAGGACATGTGCGGACCCGAGTCCCCGTCGTTGGGCAGCTCCGGCTTGCCGAGCTGGTAGGAGTACAGCGCCGGTTCCCAGTCGATCTCGCCGCAAACGGCCTTCGCATAGGGATCGAGCAGCAGCTTGTTGGGGTTGCACCGGTTGCCGTTCTTCGGGTCGTACGGCCCGTGCACTCGGAAGCCATAGCGCTGGCCCGGCTGCACCGTCGGCAGATGGCAATGCCAGACAAAGCCGTCGACCTCGGGCATCTCGAACCGCCGCTCGGTGCCGTCGTCGGCCAGCAGGCAGAGCTCGACCTTCTCTGCCACCTCGCTGAACAACGCGAAGTTCGTCCCCGTGCCGTCGAAGGTCGCGCCCAACGGATAGGCGTTACCGGGCCACACGTCCATCAATCCTCCAGCGAGGGCCCAGCGGTGTCGGACTCGCACAACGTGGCGCTGCGTGAGCGCCGGAGCCCGTCACCACCCTAACCGGGCCGAACGGCTCGCCTATCCGGTGTGTGCGGTGCCACCCGTCAACGTCGAACGTCGGCGCGTGGCCCTGCCGGCATGTCGGCGAGTGCGACTACCCTCGCCGCTGTGCCCGACCCGTCCAGTTACCGCCCGGCCACCGGCACCATTCCGGACTCGCCGGGGGTCTACCGGTTCCGAGATCCGGCCGGCCGGGTGATCTATGTCGGCAAGGCCAAGAGCCTGCGATCCCGGCTGAATTCCTACTTCGCCGACCCGGCCTCGCTGCACCCGCGGACGTTCCAGATGGTGACGACCGCCGGCAGCGTGCAGTGGACCGTTGTCTCGACGGAGGTCGAGGCCCTGCAGCTGGAATACAACTGGATCAAGGAGTTCGACCCGCGGTTCAACATCCGGTATCGCGACGACAAAAGCTACCCGGAGCTGGCCGTCACGGTGGGGGAGGAGTACCCGCGGCTGCAGGTGATGCGCGGCCCACATCGCAAGGGCGTCAAGTACTTCGGGCCGTACGCCCACGCCTGGGCGATCCGGGAGACGCTCGACCTGTTGCTGCGGGTGTTCCCGGCCCGCACCTGCTCGACGGGAGTGTTCCGCCGGTCAGGGCAGATAGGGCGGCCGTGTCTGCTGGGCTATATCGGCAAATGCTCAGCGCCCTGCGTCGGCCGAGTCAGCGCCGAAGAGCATCGGGAGATCGTCGAGGATTTCTGCGACTTCATGGCCGGCAAGGCAGACCCGCTGATCCGGCGGCTGCAGCTGGAGATGGAGGCAGCATCGGCGGCGCTTGATTTCGAGAAAGCAGCCAGGCTTCGGGACGATCTCGGTGCCGTCCGGCGCGCCGTCGAGAAGCAAGCCGTGGTCTTTGGCGACGGAACAGATGCCGATGTCATCGGGGTGCAGGCCGACGACCTGCTGGCGTCCGTCCAGGTGTTCCACGTCCGCGGTGGACGGGTCCGCGGGCAGCGCGGCTGGATCGTCGACGTGGATTCTGATGTAGCAGCCGTCGCCTCAAAAGCCGAGCGCATCAGCACCCTGGTGGAGAACTTCCTGCTGCAGTTCTACGGCGATCGGGCCGACGACGATGTGGTGACGGCGGTGCCGCGGGAGATCCTGGTGCCGGGACTTCCGGAGGAACCGGAGCAGGTGGCCAACTGGCTGTCCGGGCTGCGCGGATCGCGGGTGGATCTGCGGGTGCCGCAGCGCGGCGACAAACGGGCGCTGGCCGAGACGGTGCACCGCAACGCCGTCGAGGCGCTGGCCCAGCATCGGCTGAAGCGGGCCAGCGATCTGACGGCCAGGTCGGCAGCACTCAGCGAGTTGGGCAGCACGCTGGACATGGACGTCGCGCCGCTGCGCATCGAATGCATCGACATCTCGCACGTCCAGGGCACCAACGTGGTCGCCTCGCTGGTGGTATTCGAAGATGGCCTGCCCAAGCGCAGCGACTATCGCAGGTTCGTGATCAGGGACCGACCTGGCGACGATGTCGCGTCGATCGCCGAGGTGGTGCGTCGCCGGTTCACCCACGGCGCCGGCTATGGGCCGGACGGTGCGGCCGCCGATGATGAAACCCGTTCCGCTGCAACGACTGTGCCGCAGCCGCAGGCGTCGGGACCGATCATCGAATCACCCGAACCAGCCGAGTCGGCGGACCGCGGCACCGCGAAGCTGCCGGACCTCGGCGACCGGCCGCCGGGGATCAATCCGGAAACGGGCAGACCCCGTCGTTTCGCCTACCCGCCACAGCTGCTGGTGGTGGACGGCGGCGCCCCGCAGGTGAACGCGGCGGCCACCGTGCTGGCCGAGTTGGGCATCGTCGACGTCACGGTGTGCGGGCTGGCGAAGCGGCTGGAGGAGGTCTGGGTTCCGGCGTTCGACGACAGCGCCCCGAACCCGATCATCTTCCCGCGGACCAGCGAGGCGCTGTATCTGTTGCAGCGCCTGCGGGATGAGGCACACCGGTTCGCCATCACCTTCCACCGCGCGAAACGGTCCAAGGCGATGACGGTGTCGGCGCTCGACGGCATTCCCGGTCTGGGCGAGACCAGGCGCAAGGCACTGTTGCGGCACTTCGGCTCGCTGAAGAAACTGCGGGCCGCCTCCGCCGACGAGATCGTCGCGGTGCCGGGCATCGGGCCGGCCACCGCAGCAGTGATCGTTGATGCGTTGGCCGGCAGCGGCCCGTCCACAGACTCTGCGCGGACGGCTCCCAGATGAGACAGTGCAACCGGATGAGACAGTGCAACCGGATGAGACAGTGCAACTGGACGACACCGCGCCATCCGGAGCAGCAGCACGAAACCATCACACAGCTTCACAAACACCGACGACCGCCGGAGGCGCAGTGACAGACCAGCCCGAGACGCCGGCCGGGCCGGCCGCCGACGGGACAGCGCCGGCAGGTGGCATCGAGGTTGCAATCGTCTCCGGGCTGTCCGGCGCCGGTCGGTCGACCGCCGCCAAGTGCCTGGAGGATCTCGGCTGGTTCGTCGTCGACAACCTGCCCCCCGAGCTGATCGCGACCATGGTCGACCTCGGGGCACGGGCCCGCGGCGCCGTCACCCGCATCGCTGTGGTGCTGGACGTCCGCTCCCGCGCCTTCACCGAAGACCTGGCCTCGGTGATCCGCGACCTTGACGCCCGCGGCTACCGGCCGCGGGTGCTGTTCCTGGAGGCCAGCGACGCGGCGCTGATCCGCCGGTACGAGGCGAACCGGCGGCAACATCCGCTGCAGGGCTCGGGTCGCATCTCGGAGGGGCTGGCCGCCGAACGGGGGCTACTCGGACCGCTGCGCGACGAGGCCGACGTCATCATCGACACCTCGGACATCTCCGTGCACGAGCTGCGCGACCGGATCGAGCACGAGTTCACCGAGGCGCCGCAGTCCTCGACGCTCACCGTATTGTCGTTCGGCTACAAGTACGGGCTGCCGCTGGATGCCGACCTGGTGATCGACATGAGATTCCTGCCCAACCCGTTCTGGATTCCCGAGCTGCGGGACAAGACCGGGTTGGACCGTGAGGTCCGCGACTACGTACTCACCCAGGAAGGCGCCACCGAGTTCCTGGATAGATACATCGAACTGTTCGAGCTGGTCGGCGGTGGCTACCAGCGCGAGGGGAAGCGGTACCTGACCCTGGCCGTCGGCTGCACCGGCGGCAAACACCGCAGCGTCGCGATGGCAGAGGAACTCGGGAGACGGCTCTCCGCCGAACGACCAGGCCGGCCGACGGATCGACGCACCATCCAGGTCGCCCACCGCGACCTGGGCCGGGAATGAGTCGGCCGAAGGTCGTCACCCTCGGCGGGGGGCATGGCCTTTTCTCCATGTTGACCGCCCTGCGCACGCTGGACGTCGACATCACCGCTGTCGTCACCGTCGCCGACGACGGCGGGTCGTCCGGCCGATTGCGCCGAGACAACCCGACGGCACTGCCACCGGGAGATCTGCGGATGGCGCTGGCCGCCCTGGCCGGCGACGACGACGCCGGCCGGCTGTGGGCCGGCACCTTCCAGCACCGCTTCTCCGGAGAGGGCGCGCTGGCCGGCCACCCGGTCGGAAATCTGGTGCTGGTCGGGCTTGCCGAGGTCCTCGGAAACCCGGTCGCCGCCTTGGACGCCGCCGGCGCCGTGCTCGGCTGTCGTGGCCGGGTGCTGCCGATGGCCTGCCAGCCGCTGACGATCGTCGGCGAGGTGGCCGGCCTCGACGAAGAGCCGGGCAGCGTCCGGCGGATCCGTGGCCAGGTGGCGGTGGCGGCCACCCCAGGTCAGGTGCGCTCGGTGACGCTCGAGCCGGCCGACGCGGCCGCCTGCCCGGAGGCGTTGGCGGCGATCGCCGAGGCCGACCTCGTCACCCTCGGGCCCGGCTCCTGGTTCACCAGCGTGCTGCCCCATCTGCTCGTCCCGGATCTCGCCCGGGCCGTCCTGAACACCCGCGCGCACAGGTTGGTGGTCCTGAACCTTGCCCCGCAACCCGGTGAGACGGAAGGATTCTCGCCCGAGCAGCACCTGGACGTAGTCTCTTCACACGCTCCGGAATTTCGGGCCGACACCGTGCTTGCCGACATCTCGGCGGTCCCGGTGCCCAGCCGGTTGACAGCCGCCGCAGAGCGGCTGGGAGCAGTAGTTGAACTGGTCGACGTCGCCGATCCAACGGGCGCCGCGCGGCACGACCCGACCGCACTCGCCGCTGCGCTTGGGCGGGTGTTGTCCAGGGCAGCGCCTGGCGACCACCATCGCGCGACGGGGGCAGTCCGCCAGCAGCACCGGCAGCACACGACAGGCAACAAGGAGACGACCACATGGCGATGACGTTCGCTGTCAAAGACGAGTTGAGCCGGGTCGCCGTCAGCAAGGTGTCGGAGCGCAAGGCCGAGGTGTCAACAATGCTGCGGTTCGCTGGCGGCCTGCACATCGTCGGCGGCCGGGTGGTGGTCGAAGCCGAGCTGGATACCGGGGTGGTGGCCAGACGGCTCCGCCGCGAGATCGGCGAGCTGTACGGACAGACCGCCGACGTGCAGGTGTTGTCGCCATCCGGCATTCGCAAGAGCACCCGCTACGTGCTGCGGGTGGTGCAGGGCGGCGACGCGCTGGCCAGGCAAACGGGCCTGATCGACCAACGCGGCCGGCCGGTGCGCGGGCTGCCGCCGCAGATCGTTGCCGGCACCGTTGGCGACGCTGTTGCCGCCTGGCGGGGCGCCTTCCTGGCGCACGGGTCGCTCACCGAGCCCGGCCGCTCGGCCGCTATGGAGATCACCTGTCCTGGCCCGGAAGCGGCGCTGGCATTGGTCGGGGCCGCTCGGCGGATGGGCGTGCAGACCAAGGCCCGAGAGGTGCGCGGTGCCGACCGGGTGATGGTCCGCGACGGCGAGGCGATTGCGGTGATCCTGACCAGGCTGGGCGCGCACACCTGCGTGCTGGCCTGGGAGGAACGGCGGATGCGCAAGGAGGTCCGGCAGACAGCCAACCGGCTGGCCAACTTTGACGACGCCAACCTGCGGCGGTCGGCGAGGGCGGCCGTCGCGGCATCGGCCAGGGTGGAGCGGGCGCTCACCGTGCTCGGCCCGCAGGCTCCCGATCATCTGACCCAGGCGGGGCGGCTGCGGATCGAACACGGTCAGGCGTCGCTGGAAGAGCTAGGTCAGCTGGCCGACCCGCCGATGACCAAGGACGCCATCGCCGGCCGGATCCGTCGATTGCTGACGATGGCCGACAAGCGCGCGCAGGAGCTGGGCATCCCGGACACCGAATCCGCCGTCACCGCCGAAATGCTCGAGGCCTGACTCCACCGACTTCGCGGGTCCTATGGTTGTTTCGGTTCCGGCCTGCCCGCTCATAACCACCAGACTTCGCGGGTCCTTTGGTTGTTTTGATTTCCGACTGCTCATAAAAACCACTGGACCCGCGAAGTGGGGTGGGTGGGCGATGACCGGCGGTGGATTCTGGTCACGCTAGAGTGACGGTGCGCCCCCGCCGTAGTGGGCGGTGTCACTTGATCGATCCGGAGCGAGGGGTATCCCGTATCCGGATTCCCCAAAATTGGAAGGTGGCCAGACGTGACTGTGCGCGTCGGTGTTAACGGATTCGGTCGGATCGGCCGGAACTTCTGGCGAGCGCTCGACTCGCTCGACTACGACCTGGAAATCGTCGCCGCGAACGACCTCGGCGACACTGCAACCACCGCCCATCTGCTGAAGTACGACACCATTCTCGGCAAGCTGCAGCACCAGGTGACGGCCAGCGCCGACGGAATCAACGTCGATGGCAAGACCATCAAGATGCTGTCCGAGCGCGACCCGGCGAACCTGCCGTGGGGCGATCTCGGTGTCGACATCGTCATCGAATCGACCGGCCACTTCACCAAGGCCGCCGACGCCCGCAAGCACATCGACGCCGGTGCCAAGAAGGTCGTCATCTCCGCGCCGGCCAGCGACGAGGACCTCACCGTGGTGATGGGCGTCAACGACTCCGCCTACGACGGCAGCCAGACGATCCTGTCCAACGCCTCGTGTACCACCAACTGCGTTGCCCCGATGGCCAAGGTGCTCAACGACGCCTTCGGCATCGTCAAGGGCCTGATGACCACCATTCACGCCTACACCAACGACCAGGTGATCCTCGACTTCCCTCATAAGGACCTGCGCCGGGCGCGGGCCGCTGCCCAGAACATCATCCCGACCTCGACGGGCGCCGCCAAGGCCACCGCGTTGGTGCTGCCGGAGCTTAAGGGCAAGCTGCACGGCTACGCGCTACGAGTGCCGGTGATGGACGGCTCGGTCACCGACCTCACCGTCGAGCTGGCCAAGAACGTCACTGTTGACGAGGTGAACGCCGCATTTGAAAGCGCAGCAGCGGCAGGACCGCTGGCCGGCAAGCTGGTCTATTCGACCGATCCGATCGTGTCCTCGGACATTGTCGGCTCACCAGCCTCCTGCACCTTCGACGCGCCGCTGACGCTGGTCTTGGACGACAACTTCGTCAAGGTCGTCGGCTGGTACGACAACGAGTGGGGCTACTCCAACCGGCTGGTCGACTTCACCCAGCTGGTCGGTTCCAAGCTCTGAGCCCGCGTTACCGCCGCCATCCGCATTCAGTTGCTCCAAGGGAGTTCCACCGTGCAGACCATCGACGACCTGCTGGCCGCCGGCATTACGGGCCGGACGGTGCTCGTTCGCGCCGATCTGAACGTGCCGCTGGACGGCTCCACGATCACCGACGACGGTCGGATCAGGGCCACCTTACCCACCCTGCAGGCGCTGGCCGGCGCCGGCGCGAAGGTGGTGGTGACGGCTCATCTCGGTCGGCCGGACGGAAAGGTGGACGCCAAGTACTCGTTGGCGCCGGTCGCCGCCCGGCTGGCTGAGCTGCTCGGCAGTGACGTCGCGATGGCCGGCGATGTGGTGGGGGACAGCGCCGCCGCCACTGTCGCCGGGCTGGCCGACGGCCACGTCGCACTGCTGGAGAACGTCAGGTTCGACCCGCGGGAGGCCGCCAAGGACGACGCCGAGCGGGGCGCGCTCGCCGACGATCTGGTCGCCCTGGTCTCCAAGACTTCGGAGTTCGTCCCAGCGTTTGTTTCCGATGGCTTCGGGGTGGTGCATCGCAAGCAGGCGTCGGTCTACGACGTGGCCAGCAGGCTGCCGCACTACGCCGGCTACCTGGTGTCGGAAGAGACCGCGGTACTGCGCAAGCTGACGACCGAACCCGAGCGGCCGTACATCGTAATCCTCGGCGGCGCCAAGGTGAGCGACAAGCTCGGCGTCATCACCGCGCTGCTCGAGCAGGTCGACCAGGTGCTGATCGGCGGCGGGATGGCCTACACCTTCCTGAAGTCGCAGGGCACTCCGGTCGGCCAGTCGTTGCTGCAGGCGGACATGGTGGACACCTGTGGTGCGCTGCTCGCCCAGCACGGCGACAAGATCGTGCTGCCGACCGATGTGGTGATCGCCGATCGGTTCGCCGCCGACGCCCAGACCAGGACGGTGCCGGTCACCGAGATCCCTGACGACTGGCAGGGACTGGACATCGGCCCCGACACCCGCGCGGCCTTCGGGCAGATCATCGCCGAGGCGCACACGGTGTTCTGGAACGGACCGATGGGTGTCTTCGAGATGCCGGCCTTCGCCGAAGGCACCAGGTCGGTGGCCCAGTCGATCGCCGACGCGCCCTCGTTCTCGGTGGTCGGCGGCGGCGACTCTGCTGCCGCTGTCCGACAGCTGGGGATCGACGAGTCCGGCTTCACCCACATCTCCACCGGCGGCGGCGCGTCGCTGGAATACCTTGAGGGCAAAGAACTTCCAGGGCTGGCGGTGTTGGAGTCGTGATGGCCCGCAGGTCGGAGGGCCGGCCGGCGCCGACCGGTGGCCGGCTGCCGCTGATCGCCGGCAACTGGAAGATGAACCTCAACCACCTCGAGGCCATTGCCGTTGTCCAGAAGCTGGCCTTCACCCTTCCGGAGAAGTACTACGCGCACGTCGAGGTGGTCGTGTTGCCGCCGTTCACCGATATTCGCAGCGTGCAGACGCTGATCGACGGCGACAAGCTGAGTATCAAGCACGGTGCGCAGGACCTTTCGCCCCAGGACTCGGGCGCCTACACCGGCGACATCGCCGGCCCGATGCTGGCCAAGCTCGGCTGCAGCTATGTGGCAGTCGGGCATTCGGAGCGGAGGGAGCACCACGCGGACACCGACACGGTGGTCGCCGGGAAGGTGGCGGCGGCATTCCGCAACGGCATCGTGCCGATCCTGTGCGTCGGCGAGGGCCTCGAAGTCCGCGAAGCGGGTCAGCAGGTCGAGCACTCGGTGGCGCAGTTGCTGACCGGGCTGGAGTCGGTGGCGGCAGAAGACACGGCGCAGGCCTCGACGTTGGTGCTGGCCTACGAACCTGTCTGGGCGATCGGCACCGGCCGGGTGGCAACAGCGCAGGACGCCCAGCAGGTCTGCGGCGCGCTGCGGGCCGCGCTGGCCCAGAAGTACTCAGCAGCGGTGGCCGGCAAGGTGCGGATCCTGTACGGCGGATCTGTCAAGTCGAACAACGTGGCCGAGATTGTCGCGCAGCCGGACATCGACGGCGCACTGGTCGGAGGCGCCAGCCTGGACGCCACCGAGTTCGCCACCTTGGCCGCCAACGCGGTCGGTGTGCTGAGCTGACCGGGTAGACTCTCGGCGGTCACCCCAGCAGTATCGGCACCCGCGGTACTGACCAAACGACGAGCACCCAAGGCGACCATGATCATCGTTCTGGACATCATTCTTGTGCTCACCAGCCTTGCGCTGATGGCACTCATCTTGCTGCACCGCGGCAAGGGTGGCGGTCTGTCATCCATGTTCGGCGGCAGCATGCAGTCGTCGCTGTCCGGCTCGTCGGTAGTGGAGAAGAACCTGGACCGGCTGACGCTGTTCGTTGCCGCGGTCTGGGTGATCTGCGTGATCGGCGTCGGCCTGATCATCAAGGTGAACAACGGCGGCGTCTAGTCCGCTCCTTGCTCTAGTAGTTTCAGCATCCGGGTATTGCCGAGTGTGTTCGGTTTGACGTACGGCAGCTCCAGGAATTCCGCCACGCCGCGGTCGTAGCTGGACCGCAATTCGGCGAGCGCGTCCTCGTCCATGTTCAGCTCGGCGATCCGCCGGAACCCGAGTGCAGCGAAGAACATCACCTCGAAGGTGAGGACGAACAACCGGCCAACGCCGAGCCGGCCGGCCTCGGCGATCAGCCCGGCACACAACGTCCGGCCGACGCCGCGTCCCCGAAACGCCGGATCGGTGGCCAACGTGCGGATCTCGGCCAGGTCCTCCCACAACACGTGCAGCGCGCCGCATCCCACCACCTGGCCGTCGTACTCGGCCACCCAGAACTCGGTGGTGTCCTCGTACAGGTTCACCAGCGTCTTCTCCAGCAGAATCTCGCCGGCGTAGTAGTCGATCAGCTCCTTGACGCGGCGAATGTCGCCGACCCTGGCCCTGCGGACGGCGATCGGCGTCGCTGACGGGAGGTCCGCTGGGGGCACCCGATCAGCGTAGTGAGCAGCTCCGGGTGGGATTCCCAGGGGGGCTGCGGGATAGGCTGAAGTACGTGTCGAGCGCGCCCGTTGTCTCCGGTGTCACCGTCTCCGGTGTCACCGTCTCTGGTGTCACCGTCTCCCTGGTCACACTGGGCTGTGCGCGCAACGAAGTCGACTCGTCCGAGATCGCCGGACGGCTGGCCGCCGGCGGTTATCAGCTGCTCGATGAGGGCGTCGATGAACGCGCCGACATCGTGGTGGTGAACACCTGTGCATTCGTCGCCAGCGCCAAGAAGGACTCCATCGACACCGTGCTCGCCCACGCCGACACCGGCGCCAAGGTGGTCGCCGTCGGTTGCCTGGCCGAGCGCTACGGCGCCGAACTGGCCGACGCCCTGCCGGAAGCGGACGCCGTCCTCGGCTTCGACTCCTACCCGGAGCTCGCCGGACTGCTGGGCGACGTGCTGGACGGGCATCGACCGGCAGCCCATACGCCGGTCGACCGCCGCACCCTGCTGCCGA
>JALYVF010000134.1 GCA_030853385.1 Actinomycetota bacterium
GCCACCTGCGGCGAGAAGTTGTCGGTGAGCGTCGTATCGGCGACCACGAAGGTGGGGCTCGGATCGGCCACTGCCTGACCGTTGACCAACGTGACGTCGTCCCGCCAGAACGGACCGCCGCTGGTCGTGAACACCGCGGTGACCTGCAGCCTGGCGGCTTTGCCGGTGGAATCCTTGGCCGCAAGGGTGTCGCCGACGGCAAGCTTCCAGGCTCTGGCGGTGGTGGCCGGAACGGCAACGCCGATGACGGATCCGCTCGTCGTTTCCGGCAATTTGCCCGCGATGATCGTTGCGTGCGATGCGAGGTCGTCGTAGCTGCCGAGCCTGATCGTCACCTCCTGCTGACCGCCTCCGGCGGCCGGCACCGGCAGCGTGTACGGCAACGACTTGACCCGGCGGAAGCTCTGCACCGGCAGCTCCCCGAACACATCCGAGCTGACGCTCGCGACGGCGCCCGACTGTGTCTTGGGGTCGGACGACAGGCTGGTCAGAAACTGGCTGGAGGCGGCGGTGTCGTCGATCGCCGAGAGGTAGTCGCGGACTCCGGTCACCGAGTCCTGCTGGGCCAGCCCGACGATTCCGGTCACCAGCAGGGTGATGCCGAAGGTCAGCACGGTCAGCGCGGCCAGCAGGCGCGTCCGAACTCCGCTTCGGCGCACCACCCAGCCACCGAGCCGCAACCCGACCTCCGTCCGTCGAACGAGTGGACTCGCGTTCCCGGTCCACGCTCAATTCTCTAACGGTCGCCGAACCGCAACTGTGTCGCAGCTGTCGCAGCAGTGCTCAGCTGATCTTGTCCAGGGTGATGGGCAGGTCCAGCACCCGGCGACCGGTGGCGTGCCGGACGGCGTTGCCGACGGCAGCCCCGACGCCGGTGATGCCGACCTCGCCGGCACCGAGCACACCAAGGGGCATCTGCGGATCGGGATCGTCGAGCAGCTCGATCCCGATATAGGGCACGTCCGCATGGACCGGAACGTGGTACTCGGCCAGGCTCGGGTTCATGATCCGGCCGGTCCGCGGGTCGACCAGGGCGTCCTCGGTCATGGCCAGGCCGAGGCCCATCACGATGCCGCCGCGCAGCTGGCTCTCGGTAGTCTTGGGATTGATCACCCTGCCGACGTCGAACACCGCTACCCATCTGGTGACCCGCACTTCGCCGGTATCGACGTCCACCCGGACCTCGCAGAACTGGGCACCGGAGGCCGCCTTCATCCAGCGCCGACCGTCGATCAGCATCTTGGACAGGAACTTGAGTTGGCCGGCCACCGCGACCGGGCCGGTGTCGGAACCGACGGCGACGGTGAGCGACGGACGGCCGGCCTTGGCCAGGATGTCGGCCGGCTCGGCGTGCTCGCTGATCCCGGACGCCTTCGCCAGCTTCTGCAGCCGGCCGCGAAGTTTCTGGGCGGCCCGTTCGATCGAGCCGGCCAAGCTGGCCGTCTGCGCCGAGCCGCCGGCGCCAGGCCCGATCGGCAGCGCAGAGTCGCCGTACTGGACCACAACTGTGTCGTAAGGCACGCCCAGCTGATCGGCGACGATCTGCCCGACGGCGGTGGCCGAGCCCATCCCCATCTCGTGGAAGGCGCACTTCAGGGTCACCCGACCGGTCGCGTCGATGGTGAGCTCGACGTTCGCTACGAACTCCCACGACGGGTGGATGGCGGCCGCCACTCCCCAGCCGATCAGTTGGTTGCCGTCCCTGGTTCCCGGTTCCGGCCGGTCGGCCCAGCCGAACAGTTCGCCACCCCGCCGCAGCGTCTCGGCCAACCGCCGGTGCGAGTAGCGGTTACCGGTGACGGGGCTGCGATCGGTCGGCTGGTTGTTCAGCCGCAGGGTGAGCGGATCCATGTCGAGGGCATAGGCGAGTTCATCGACGGCGGATTCGATGGCGAAGGTTCCGACGGATTCGCCCGGCGCCCGCATCGCCGTGTTGCTCAGCAGGTCGAGCTCGATCACCTTCTGCTCGGCGAGAATGTTCTGCGCGTCGTACAGATCCTGCGAGCAGGCGGTCACCTGCTCGGCGGCGCCGCCGACCTTGCCTTGCCTGGTGACGCAGGTGTGGATCAGCGCCGTCATGGTGCCGTCGCGCTGGGCGCCGATGGCCACCCGTTGCCGGGTCGGCGTGCGGCCGCCGACGGTGCGGTAGACACCTTCCCTGGTCAGCGCAAGCCGGACCGGTCGTC
Organism: Actinomycetota bacterium; assembly: GCA_030853385.1. Classification (GTDB taxonomy): domain Bacteria; phylum Actinomycetota; class Actinomycetes; order Mycobacteriales; family Nakamurellaceae; genus Nakamurella. The sequence goes on from JALYVF010000134.1 coordinate 2,187, forward strand.
TGGCGACTTTGGCGGCCAGGCAGGCCAGCAGGGTGCCGGCCCAGACCATCGTTTTTCCGCCGAAGGCACCCCCGACGAAGGTGGCGATCACGTGCACATTCTTGGCCGGGATGTCGAACCGCTTGGCCAGGAACTTCTGCACCCAGTCGATATTCTGGCTGCCCTCGTACACGGTGAGGCGATCGCCGGCCCAGGCCGCGGTAGTGGAGTGCGGCTCCAGGGCATTGTGGTTGTGCTGCGGGGTGGAGAATTGCAGGTCGACCCGCACCGGCGCTTGCGCCAAAGCAGTTGTGGCGTCACCTTTCTTGCCGGCAAGCGCCGGACCGACCGGCAGACCCTTGGCGATGGTGGCGTTCGGGATCTCGGCGTCGAAATCGGTGCTGGCCGGCAACTCGGCGTAGGTCGCCCGGACCAACCCGGCGGCGTGCTCGGCGGCTTCCAGGGTGTCGGCCACGACCACCGCTATCGGCTGCCCGTCGACGTGGATCTCGTCGGTATTGAGGAAGGCGATCGAGCTGCCGGCGGCCATGCTGGACAGGTCCAGCGGGTTCAACCTGGTCGGCGGCGGGACCAGCTTTGGGGCATTCAGGTGGGTGACGACGGTGACGACGCCCTGCTGCGCCAACGCCGCCGAGGTGTCCAGGCTGACGATCTTGCCGCGGGTAATGCTGGCGTGCACCAGCACCGCGTGAGCGATCTCGGCGAACTGATATTCGGCGGAATACTGTGCGGTACCAGTGGTTTTCGCGATCCCGTCCACCCGATCGAAGCGCTGTCCGATGGCCCGCCCGGCGCTGGCCGGCGCGGCCGTGCCCGGTGGCGCCGGCCGATCGATAGTGCCCGGCCGGTCGATGGTGCCCGGCTGGTCGATGGTGCCCGGCCGGTGCGGGGTGATCGTCACGCCGCCCCGCCGGAGTCGCGCAGGGTCCGCAGCACCGAGGCGGTGGTACGGACGGCGAGGTCGATCTTGAACTCGTTGGTCGGGTCGCCGGTCGCGGAGACGAACTCGGCCTTGGCGGCGTCGGCGAACTGCTCGTCGGTGGCCGGTTTGCCGGTCAGGTGCTTCTCCAGAGCCGTTGCCCGCCAAGGTTTGTGCGCCACCCCGCCGAGGGCGACCCGCACCTCGGTGACGATCTCGTTCTCGATCCGGATGGCGGCCGCCACCGAGATAAGGGCGAAGGCGTAGGACGCCCTGTCCCGCACCTTGCGGTACCTGGAGACGGCGGCGATCGGCGCCGGTGGGATTCGAACAGCGACGACGATCTCGTCCGCCGCCAGGTCGGTGTCGATGTGCGGGGTGTCGCCGGGCAGTCGATGAAAGTTGTGCATGGAGATGTGCCGACTTCCGCGTCTGCTGGCCACCTCGACCTCGGCGTCCAGCAGGGCGAGCGCGACAGCCATGTCGGAAGGGTGCACCGCCACGCAACTGCTGCTGGCGCCGAGTACCGCACCCATCCTGTTGAAGCCGCCGATGGCGGCGCAGCCACTGCCTAGCTCGCGCTTGTTGCAGGCGGCGGTATCGTCATAGAAATACAGGCATCTGGTGCGCTGCAACAGGTTTCCGCCAACGGTGGCCATGTTGCGGATCTGTCCGGAGGCACCCATCAGCAGTGCCTGGGACAGCACCGGAAAGCGCGCGCGGACAGCGGGATGCGCTGCCAGCTCACTGTTGCGCACCCCGGCGCCGATTCGCAGCGCACCGTCGGCGGCCTCGTCGATGTCGGTCAGCGGCAGCCGGCTGATGTCGATCAGGATGTCCGGGGTCTCGATGCCCTCCCGCATCAGGTCGACCAGGTTGGTCCCGCCGGCGATGAACTTCGCCTCCGGCAGGGTACTGATGGCATCCAGCGCCTCACCGAGGTTGGCCGGCAGCACATAGTCGACGGGCTTCATCGGCGGGCCCCGTCAATCGCACCGACCGCATCGGCCGACTCTTGTTGGCCCGCGTAGGAGTCGATGGCCGCCACGATGCCGTTGTAGGCGCCGCATCGGCACAGGTTGCCGCTCATCCGTTCCCGGATCTCGGCCTCGGTCAATTCTTGCTGCGCTGCAACGTGTTCGCTCACCGCGCTCGGCATACCGGCAGCCTGCTCGGCTAGCATGCCGACCGCCGAACAGATCTGCCCGGGCGTGCAATAGCCGCACTGGACACCGTCCTTGTCGATCATCGTTCGCTGCAGCGGATGCAGGTGTTCGGGAGTGCCGATGCCCTCGATCGTCGTCACCGTTCTGCCATCACATTGCACGGCGAGGGTGAGACAGGACAGCACCCGCCGACCATCGACCAACACGGTGCAGGCGCCGCACGCTCCCTGGTTGCAGCCTTTCTTGGTGCCGGTATGGCCGAGTCGCTCGCGCAGCGCATCCAGCAGGCTGACCCGCGGTTCGAGCACCAGCTCGGTAGCGGCGTTGTTGACAAGGATCGTCACCTTCGCAGATGAGCGCGGTTGCAACGACACGGGCAGCTCCTCGGTGGGAACCGTGCGCGGCACTGGCCGGCCCGCTCGGAACTCCCTCTCCACGATCGTGCGCCCTGCCGGCGACAAATGCACGCGGAGCCGACCGCGGTTCACCGAGCAGCCTGCGCCGGCTGGCCGGTCCGGTCGGCGGCAGCTCCCCGGTCGGGTAGCCCTGCAGCACCGGGCCGACGGACGCGATCAGTTCGTCGGCAGGGACGCTGGCCAGCGCATTCAAACGCAACAGATACCTGCCCACCATCACCCCGACGAGCTGCGACGCCAGCCGCAGCTCCGCTTCGGCCTGCGAGCCGGTCAGCAGCGGGCGGATCCGGCCGGCGACTCCCAGACACCCAGCACCGCAGCGATCAGCCGAGGTCCGAGCCCGTGGATCCCATCCTCAACCAAGGCACCGATCACCTCCGTCGGGTTGACCGGGACCGCGACGGTGGCGATGAACAGCTTCTCCTTGCTGCCGAAGTAGTGGTGGACCCGAGGCGGGTCGCAACCGGCTGCGCCGGCGATCCGGCGTATCGATGCGCCGGCGAACCCGTTGTCCACGAAGGCTTCTCGGGCGGGCGGCAAGGATGGCTTGGCTGGTGTCGAGGTTGCCGGGGCGGCGGCCGGTGCGTCCCATCGCGTCCTTCACTTACTCGGTGCGGCGCGGCAGGGTTGCCGCGGCCAGTGCGAGTGCCAGGATCACACATCCGGCGACGATGCCGAGATCTCGCCACAGCAGGCCGGTCGGCGTAGCGTGCGCGCCCACCTCCTGCAGACCCTGCACGGCGTACGACAGTGGCAGCACATCAGAGATCGCCCGCAGCCAGCCGGTCATCGCCCCGCGCGGTACGAACAGCCCGCACAGCAGCAGTTGCGGGATCACGATCACCGGAAGTAGTTGCACCGCTTGGAATTCGGTGCGGGCGAACGCCGGGCACAGCAGCCCGATACCCACCCCGAGCGCGGCGTTCAGGACCGCGATCAGCATCACCAGGATCGGCGCACCCGCCGTGGTCAGGGACAGCACCAGATAGCAGAAGCCGGCGGCGATCACCGCCTGCACGGCCGCCGCGATGCCGAACGAGATGCCATAGCCGAACAACAGATCGAGCTTGCCGGCCGGGGTCGTCATCAGCCGCTCGAGGGTGCCCGACTGGCGCTCCCGCAGCATCGCGATGCTGGTCACCAGGAACATGATGACGAACGGGAAGATGCCCAACATGATCAGCAACAGCCCCGACACCATCGGCTGGCTGCCGTCGAACATGAAGTACAGCAACGTCATCAGCAGTAGCGGGACCACCAACATCAACGCGATCGTCCGTGGATCGTGTCGCAGCTGACGCAGGATCCGGACAATGGTGGCGCCGAGGATGCGGGCTGTCATGATGCCACCTGCTTGCCGCTCGGATCGCTGCGTCGGATCAGGGTGAGGAAGGCGGCGTCCAGGTCGTCGGTGCCGGCAGCGGCCTTCACCGCGGCCGGGGTGTCGTCGGCCAGCAGCGCCCCGTCGCGCAGCAGCAGCAGCCGGTCGCAGCGATTGGCCTCGTCCATCACGTGGCTGGACACCACCACCGTTGCACCGGCGGCGGCCCGCCGCCGGAACGATGCCCACAGGTCCTCACGCAGCACCGGATCCTGGCCGACCGTCGGCTCGTCGAGGATCAACAGCTCGGGCTCGCCCACCAGCGCGCAGGCCAGCGATGCCCGCGCCTGCTGGCCGCCGGATAACGTGCGCACCAGCTGGCCGGCCGATTTCATCAGCCCGGCCTCGTCGGTGGCCGCATCAGCAGCGCCGCGTCCTGCGCCGCCGACGGAGGCGAAGTACTGCACGTTCTCGGCGACGGTCAGATCGGCATAGACGCTGGGCGCCTGGGTGACGTAGCCGGTGCGTCGACGCAGGGCGGCCGAACCGGCCGGCAGGCCGAGCACGGTGACCGTCCCTGCGACGATCCGCTGGACCCCGACCAACGCCCGGATCAGGGTGGTCTTGCCGGCGCCGGACGGCCCCAGCAGCCCGGTCACGATGCCGCGGCCGATGCGGCAGCTGAATCCGTCGAGCACCAGGTTGCTGCCTCGGCGGACCGTCAGCCCGTCTACTTCAATGGCGGCGTCCATCCATCCTCCTCGGAAGCCAAAACTCATCAAGAAATGAGTTCTGACAGCAGACGCTAGCGAGCTGCGAACCGTGATCGTCACCCCGCGCGAAGAGTCGACCGCGTCCCATGCCGCAGGGTTGAGGCCCGACGACGACTGTGAGCAGACGACCAGACATCCCGACGTCGTTTCTAGCCGCTGGTCGTTCGCGCTGGTCACGGTGCTGAGTCTGCCATCGGGGCCTGACGAAACTGGGCAGGCGGCGGTCGCGGCGACGGGCAGGCAGCGGTCGCGGCGACGCGCAGGCAGCGGTCGCGGCGACGCGCAGGCAGCTAGGAAAGAACGGGCAGCAGGGGGAATGCCTCGACGTGTGCGGGGCGGACGACGCTGAAGTGGCGCCGGTCTAGGGTGGCGATCTCGGTGATGCCGAGACGTTCGGCGACGGCGATGACGGTGGCGTCGACCGCGCCCAGGGGTAGGTCGGCGTATTGCTCGACCAGGTGCGCGGCGCGGGTGTAGTCGGCCGGTTCGAGGGCGATGACGTCGACTTCGCTGGCGCCGAGGGAGGTGAGGAACGCGGCCTCGGCTTGAGTGCCCCGTCGGGAGGCGAGCAGCTGGCAGACCTCGACGATCACTGGTGCGGGGACGAGGACCGGACCGGCGTGGTCTCCAGCAGCTCCTGGCAGGCGTCGTGGTGTTGGTCGCGGGAGTTGGCGACTGCGACCAGCGGGCCGGTGTCGGCCAGCAGCATCAGCAGCTCATCCGGCGTTGCGGCGGACGATCTCGTCAAGGATCTCCTCGGATCGCTCGGCGAAGTCTTCTTCGGCGGACAGGGTGCCGGCGAAGGACAGCCTCCGCGGCAGCGCCTCAGCTCCCCGTGCGGGGGCGACGAACTGGATGACGACGGCGCGGACGGCGTCGGCCTGAGCGGGACTGAGCTGGTCGACCAGCTCATGCAGGTCCGGCTGCTGCGGTGCGGCGGTCATAGATGTGAGTCTAAGTCCCGCGCGCGATCGCGGGATCAATCTGCGGGTCGTCGGTGTCCATACCGCATCACACGCAGGTGCTCACCGCAAACCGTGTGGTCGACCGGACCCGTTGTTACGTAGTGGCAACCCATCTCGTCTACGAGGTGGAACCACCAACAACAACGAAGGAGATCGTCATGCCAGCTCGGCTCAACGCCTTCGGCACC
>JALYVF010000141.1 GCA_030853385.1 Actinomycetota bacterium
TTCTGCGGATGTTGACTGGTCGGTGCAGATCGGCCTCGGCCTGTTCCGCGACGTCGTCGAGAACGTGCGTGGGAGTGTTGCCGATCACGATTACGTCGATGTCCCGCGGTGTGGGTCCGGGTTCTCCGGACCTGCGGGCTGCCCAGGACCCGTAGATGTGTGCCTCTTGGATGCCCGGGATGTTGGACAACAGCTCACGTAATACTGGTTCGGGACCGTAGGTGACCGCCATCAGGTCAGTGAGCGGCTGGTACAGAGTGCCGCTCGTGTTGGCTTCCACGTAACGCATGTTCCCGAGCTTCCGGTCGGTCAAGATGCCGAGCGGCGCCAGCGGCAGCTTCGACCCTCGAAGCGCTATTGCGAGACCTCGACGGGTACAGTTGGTGTGGTAATCATTAGTGCACCAACGAAAGAGGAGTGGATGGCCGCCGAGGTGCAGGACCCGTTGTCACTGGACGAACAGGTGTGCTTCGCGATGGTCGTCGCAACCAGATCGATCCTGGCGGTCTATCGGCCGATCCTTCAGCCGCTGGGTCTGACGCACCCGCAGTACCTGGTGATGTTGGCGCTGTGGCAACAGCAACGGATCACCGTCAAGGGATTGTCCGAGCTGCTGGCACTGGATCCGGGAACGTTGTCGCCGTTGTTGAAGCGGCTGGAGTCGGCAGGGCTGCTGATCCGGCAGCGGGATCCGGCGGACGAACGTCAACTGGCGGTCTCGCTGACAGTGGCCGGGGTGAAGCTGCGGAAGACAGCCGTACAGGTGCCGACGGCTGTGGTGCGGCAGCTGGATATAGAGCTGGCCGAGTTGCGGCGACTGCGCGGCCTGCTGCACCAGGTGATGGCGGCAGCAAAGGCCAGTCTTGCTGGCGATGCTGCCGCGGTGGGGAGCCTGTCGTGACGACGACCGGACACGACGAGCCGCAACCGAGGCGGTCGTGGTCGCGGCGCAAATCCGTGGTCATCACGCTGGCCTGTGGATTGGTGACGATGGCCGGCTGCCTGCTGGTCAACGCCGTCACCGGCTCACCGATCCAGTGGTACTGGCTGATGGTGGCACCGCTGTACGTGACGCTGCTGATAGCCGGATTCCTCTGGGTGCGGCTGACGGCGAACGGGTAGCCGTTAGGCGCCCACGCCGGCGTCGATAGGCTCGGACGGCCCGACCCAGGTCGATCCGATCAGTGAGGTACCAGTGCAGCCACCTCCCGCAGCTGGACCCGATTTGCTGCTGCTCGGCGAGGTGATGCGGGTACTGGTTGCCGAGCCGGGGGAGGCGCTCGCCAGGTCCGACAGCTTCCGATCGACGGTCGGCGGCGCCGAGGGCAACGTGGCGATCGGGGCCGCCCGACTGGGGCTGCGGACTGCCTGGGTCGGCCAGGTCGGTGGTGATGACGCCGGCGAATATGTGCTGCGCCGGATGCGGGCCGAGAACGTTGCTGTCGATCACGTCGGCGTCGACGCCGACGGCTTCACCGGTCTGCTGATGCGCAATTCCTCGTCACACGGCGCGATTTCGGTGGCCTACCACCGCACCGGTTCGGCCGGCTCGCGGATAGACGCCGGGCTGGTGCGGACCGCCTGGGCGGCCGGCCAACCCCGGCTGGTGCACGTCTCCGGTATCACCGCGATGATGTCGACGACGTCGAAACAGGCTCTCGCCCAACTGTTGTCGCTGGCAACGGCCGACGGTGTTCCGGTGAGTTTCGACATCAACCTGCGGCTGCGGCTGGCACCGATCGACCAGTGGCGAGCGATTGTCCCGACAGTGGCAGCGGCCGCGGACATCGTGTTCGCCGGCACTGCCGAGCTTGCCCTGGTGTCCGCCGACGCGCCGCTGGCGGTAGCCGGCCAACTGATCGACGGCGGTGCCGGGGCAGTGGTACTGAAGAATCCGGACCACTCCTGCACGGTCTTGACGGCCGACGGCGCCGTCACCCAGCAGTCGCTGGCCAGGCGCGTGGTCGACCCGGTCGGTGCCGGCGATGCATTGGTTGCCGGCTATCTGTCCGGCTACCTCGGCGGGGCGGATCCGGCCGGCTGCCTGCTCCGCGGGGCGGCGGTGGCTGCGTTCGCGGTTGAAACCTGGTCGGACACCGAAGGACTGCCGATGGCCGCCGAGCTGGAAGACTTCCTGGCCGCGCTGCACACTGGCGGCGAACAGGTGTTGCGATGAGCAGCGAGCGCACCCAGAGCACTGACGCCAGACAGAGCAGTGACGCCAGACAGAGCACTGACGCCAGACAGAGCACTGACGCCAGGCAGGGCGCCGTGACGAAGGAGAATGTCGTGTTCGAGTGGCAGTCCATGCAGCGGGCCGTCCAGCAGCGGGTGATCGGCATCGTCCGCACCGAAGATGCCGCCAGCGCGATCGAAGCGACCGCAGCACTGGTCGGCGCCGGTCTGTTGTCCGTCGAGCTGACGTTGACCAATCCCGCTGCCCTGGAAGCGATCTCGCAGACCGTTACCGCCCATCCGGATGCGGTGATCGGTGCTGGCAGCGTGCTCGACGGGCCATCAGCAGTCGCCGCGATCCGCGCGGGGGCGAAGTACCTGGTGTCGCCGACGCTGTCGACCGAGATGATCGTCGCTGCCCGCCGCTATGGGGTACCGACCATCGTCGGCACGGCCTCGCCGACCGAGATGCTGACGGCCATGGAGGCGGGCGCCGCTGCGGTGAAACTCTTTCCGGCGTCGAGCTTCTCGCCCCGCTGGATCTCCGACGTCCGAGCCGCGCTGCCGCAGCTGCCGATCATTCCGACCGGTGGGGTGACGCCGGAGAATGCCGCCGACTGGCTGGCAGCGGGTGCGGTGGCCGTCGGCATCGGTTCCGCTCTCACCAGAGGTCCCGCCGACGAGGCTGCCCAGCGCATCCGCACGCTGCTGGATGCGATCGGATCCGTTGCCGATGATCATGGCTCTCAGCCCGTGACACCCCGATAATTTATCCGAATTGCCGGGCAGCCAGCCATGATCGACTCTGGGATGTGGTCTGCGCCCAGCATGTGAGAGCTATCGCCCACCCCTTGGCATCAGTACGCAAGGCCAGTTACACTCGACGCCAGGTCATGAGTGCCAGCGCTAAGCCCCGGCTTGCTGGACGGCAACCCTCCTCCGCGGTGGGGTGCCCCGGGTGATGACCGGGCTGGCTGCCATCCGGCGGTCGGCAAGCGCGGGCCGGTCATTGACCGAAAGAGCCCCCCGATCGACGGACGCTCGCATCAAGGGCGTCTGGCATCGGTGGTGTTCTGACGACAGGGTCGCCCGGTCGGACTCCCAGAAGGAGCGCACTGTGTGTCGCCGAATGTGTTGTCTCAGCTGACTCGTCCCTGATAGTTTCTCGACGCGCCTGGACACGGCCCGACCTCGGTTGCGGCCAGCGCCGGAGCGACTTGACGTAAGTCGCTTCACCCCACCGTCTTTCAGCCCACATGGGGCTATCCCGTGTACCCAAGCATCAGGAGAATCCGTCATGGCATGGTCCTTCGAGACCCGTCAGATCCACGCCGGCCAGAGTCCGGACAGCCAGACCGGCGCCCGCGCGCTGCCGATCTACCAGACCACTTCGTTCGTCTTCGAGAACTCCGACCAGGCGGCGAACAGGTTCGCGCTGTCCGAGTTCGGACCGATCTACACCCGGCTCACCAACCCGACCACCGAAGTGGTGGAGAACCGCATCGCCGACCTCGAGGGGGGTGTCGGTGCGCTGCTGGTGGCGTCCGGCCAGTCCGCCGAGACCATCGCGATCCTGAACATCGCCGAGATCGGCGATCACATCGTGAGCTCGCCGAGCCTGTACGGCGGCACCTATAACCTGTTCCACTACACGCTGCCGAAGTTCGGTATCACCGTCGACTTCGTCGAGAACCCAGACGACCCGGAGTCGTGGCGGGCAGCTGCCAAGCCCAACACCAAGGCGTTCTTCGCCGAGACGATCTCCAACCCCAAGCAGGACGTACTCGACATCGAAAAGGTGTCAGCGGTGGCCCACGAGCTCGGCGTTCCGCTGATCGTCGACAACACCATCGCCACGCCGTATCTCACCAGGCCGATCCAGTTCGGTGCGGACATCGTGGTGCACTCGGCCACCAAGTATCTGGGCGGCCACGGCACCGCCATCGGCGGCGTGATCGTCGACGGCGGCACCTTCGACTTCGCTGCCGATCCGGAAAAGTTCCCGAACTACAACACGCCCGATCCCAGCTATCACGGTCTTGTCTACGCAAGAGATCTCGGTGTCGGCTCGCCGCTGGGCGCCAACCTGGCGTTCATCCTCAAGGCGCGGGTGCAGCTGCTGCGCGATCTGGGGCCGGCGATCTCACCGTTCAACGCCTTCCTCATCGCGCAAGGCCTGGAGACGTTGTCGCTGCGGGTGGAGCGTCATGTCGACAACGCGCAGAAGGTGGCCGAGTGGCTGGCGGAACGCGACGACGTGGTGAGCGTCAACTACGCCGGCCTGAAGTCCAGCCCTTGGTACGCCACGGCACAGAAGTACGCACCGCGCGGGCCGGGTGCGGTGTTGGCCTTCGAGGTGGAAGGCGGCGCCGAAGCCGGCAAGAAGTTCGTCGACGCGCTGCAGCTGCATTCGCTGGTCGCCAACATCGGTGACGTGCGCTCGCTGGTGATCCATCCGGCATCCACCACCCACTCGCAGCTGAGCGAACAGGAGCAGGCAGCAACAGGGGTGACGCCAGGGCTGGTCCGGCTGTCCGTCGGCATCGAGCACATCGACGACATCCTGGCCGACCTCGACGCCGGGTTTATCGCCTCGAAGGGCGCATGACCGTTTCCATGACTCTCGCACCGCACCGCCGCGGGACCGGTTCAGCCG
>JALYVF010000167.1 GCA_030853385.1 Actinomycetota bacterium
GGGTACCGCCGTCCTGCAGCTGAACCTGCGCGACGGTGCCGGCACCGACGGTGCTGCAGGAAACGCCGGCCACGTCGACGGCTCTGGTCAGCCGGACGTTCGTGATTGCGTCGGCATACTGCTGGGCGGACGTGACCCTGGTGAACAGCTTGACTCCCGGCCGACGCCGCGGGTTCTGGCCGGCGGCCCGCAGCTCCCGTGACTGTTCGGCGTCGTCCCTGCTCTGGACCCAGTTGCGTCTGCGGGTGCGGAACTGCAGCACCTGCATCGTGATCGCACCACCGAAGAACAGCACTACCGCAATGACGACGATCGCCGCACCGAGCCCGCCGCCGACCGACGATCCGAGCAGCACCAACAGCACCACCACCACGATTCCGCCGACCAGACCCAACAACATCCACAACGAGCTCTTCAGGTTCGATCGGGCATCGTATATTCCGCGGGCGAGTCCCGGGAAGTCCACCCAGCCGTCGTCGAAGACATTCAGCCGGTACCAACGCTCCGGCGACGTGCCGTCCTCGGCTGCGGACACCCACCCGACCTTCGCCATCTGTCGCCTTGATCTCACAGTTGGCGGAGAGTCCGTTACGCCCCGCGGCCTACCACCGAACCACGGGCACACCAGGCACGCGCTTCCAGCGTGAACGGTAGATCCGGTGCCTCGAACTGCTCGCGGCACGCCAGCCGCAGCGCTTCCCGGCGCTCGTCATCCAGGGATTGGCAGTAGGCACCGTGCGGACCGATGCCGAGAGTGAACGGCTCCCACCAGTCCTCGAAGTCGGCGTACGAGCCGGTGGCCACCAACGAGTCCTCGTCCACATCGGCGAGACCGGCCGCGGTGAACAACTCCGTCAGCTCGCCCTGTTTGTCCCCGGTCCGTTTGATGTCCTCGGTCACCGCCGGATCGAGCCGCACCATCGTCTGGCCGAACATGCGCAGCGCGGTCATACGTTGGCGGTCCCAGACGCACGCCGTCACCACACCTCCCGGTCTGGTGACCCTGGCCATTTCACGAATTCCGGCAACGGGATCGGTCATGAATCCGACGACCAGGCTGGACAGCGCCACGTCGAACGAGTCGTCGTCGAACGGCAGGTTCTCGGCGAATCCCTCGCGGACATCGACACCGGGGTTGCGCAGCCGACAGGCGGCAACGAACGGCGCCGATGGATCGATCGCCGCAACGGACGCCGCGCCGACGTGGGACACCAGTTCGCGCGTCAGGCCACCCGGTCCGCAGCCGACGTCCAGTACGCGCATGCCGGGGCCGACCGCAGCCTTGTCCGCCAATGCGGGCGCCAGGGTCGGGAGGTAGCGACCGATCAGCCGGTCGTAGCCCGCTGCCGGGGCATTGAACATCGTGGCGACCTTCGCCGGATCACTCATCTCGGATCTTCTTTCACGGCTCCGATCATCTTGGCCCTGTTGGGGTTCAAGGTCGAGCGATCCGCGGGCCTGTTGCGCAGCGCCGCTCGGCATTGGCTGCCGTCCCGGCTTGATCTCAGGTGCGGTTGAGGTCTTACGGTGACAGACATGACCTTCACTGACGCCGAACTGACCTACCTCAACAGCCAGACCCTCGGCCGGTTGGCCACCCTGCGACCCGATGGGACGCTGCAGGCCAGCCCGATCGGATTCACCGTGAACGAGAACGGCACCGTCGATATCGGCGGGATGTTCATGGCGAAGACGCAGAAGTACCGCAACGTCGAGGCCACCGGCCAGGTCGCACTGGTGGTGGACGACCTGGCGTCGACCGACCCGTGGCGGGTGCGCTGCGTGGAGATCCGCGGCACCGCAGAGGCAGTGCCTGGCACTCCGCAGCCCGGTGGCAGTGACGACGGCGCGCTGATCCGCATTCATCCGAAGCGAGTGATCAGTTTTGGGCTCGACCTTGACGTTCCCCCGCACGAGATGACGATGAATGCTCGCGACGTCTGACCTGCTCAGCCACCGTCGCTGGGAGTTGGTCAGCCGCCGGGGTTGAGAGCTGCCCGCAGCCGCTCGGCATAGTCGGCCATTTCTTCGTTGGAGGCGTACTTGCGCCGCGGCCAGAAGAAGCCGCGCAGTCCGTCACCCTTGGTGCGCGGCACCACGTGCACGTGCAGATGCGGAACGCTCTGGCTGACGACGTTGTTCGCCGCCACGAACGTCCCCTGCGCCTCCAATGCGGCCGGCATGGTTGCCGAAATCCGTTGCACCGCAAGCATTACCGTCTGCAGCAGTGACGCCGGCAAGTCGCCAAGGGTGACATAGTGCTGGCGCGGCAGGATCAACGTGTGGCCGAGGAACACCGGCCTAGTATCCAAGAATGCCACCACTTCCGGTTCGTTCACCACCAGCTGCGCAGCGGTGTCGCCGGCAATGATCGCGCAAAAGGTGCATCCGTCCGCCATTTCCGCGTCAGCCGCTCGCCCGTAGGTAACGGCCGAAATGCGGTACGGTGAAGGCGATCCGGCCGCGTTCTCCGGAGTAGATGAGCCCCTTCTTCAGCAACGCATCCCTGGCCGGGGACAACGACTGCGGCTTGCGACCGAGCAAAGTCGCGATGTCCGAGGTGGCTACTGATTCTAACTCTGGCTTCGGTGATTCCGGCTGGGACGCAACGTCTTCACCCGCTGCGTCGCCCTCCGTGTTGGGGGCTGACGCGTCCGCCATCGCCCTGAGGTATTCGCGCTCGGCGGGAGTGGCGCGCTCGTAGCGGGAGCCGAAGAAGCCGACGGCAAGTTCGTCCTCAGCCTGCGGCGCCGCTACCGCTACATCGCTTTCGGTGATCGGGCTGGCCGGCGCCAGGTCCCAGACGACCTTGCCGTACGCCTGCACAAAGTACGGGTAGCCGGCGGTGATGCGGTACATCGCCGCCAGCGCCTCATCGGTGAATCCGGCGCCCCCCTCGAGCGCCGGCGCGACCAATGCTCTGTTGGCGGCAGCGACGTCCAACCGGTCGATCCTGTTGTAGCGGAACAACCTTTCGCTGTACGACTTGCTGGCCGACAGCACTGCCGGCAGATGTGGCAGACCGGCGCCGACAACGATTGCTGGCAGGCCGCTCTGGCTCAGCTCGTGGCAGGCGGCGCAGAGCGCCGACACGTCGTCCGGCGCCAGGTCCTGCATCTCGTCGATGAAAAGCGCCACCCCCTTGCCAAGGTCTGCGGCCAGTCCGCCGACGTCGGTCAGCAGTTCCACCAGGTCGATCTCGATGTCGCCGGAGTCGGCCCGGCCGATGGTGGCTGGAGCATCGATGCTCGGGCTCCAGCGGTCCCGCAGTTTCGTGCCAGGAGCGTCGGGGTCGCGCAGCGCGAACGACTTGATGCTGCCGAGTACCTGGTCGACCGCGCTGCTGTTCGGATGGCCGAGCTCGCGGACGGCCATGTGCACCGCCGCGCTGAGTGGTCGGCGCAGTCGCTGGTCGGGGCGGGCCTCCAGCTTGCCTGTCCCCCAGCCCGCCCGAACGGCCGCCGATCGCATGGCGTTGAGCAGTACCGTCTTGCCGACACCGCGCAGTCCGGTGAGCACGGCCGAGCGTTCCGGCCGGCCCCGGGACACCCGTTCCAGCACCACCTCGAAGGCTGCCAACTGATCGTCTCGGCCGGCCAGCTCCGGGGGTCGCTGGCCGGCACCTGGCGCATACGGGTTCCTGATCGGGTCCACGATCGCAGAGTATGGGGTTATCTAGCGTTGACCCGATATTTGTTGAGATTCCGCTACGTGTGTCGCCGCTGGGGTTTGGCGGGCGCTGGTGAGGGTGGCTGAGCGCCGTGGATGGGGTGGAGTGGAGAGCTCGCTGACCGCATACCTCGGCCCTCGTCTCAATAGACCGTCAATCGAGACGTCCGGCTTACAAACGTTGCACAGTGAGGTCGACGAACTTGATGTCCCTTGTAGACGAGCGTCGCGCCTTCCATCTGGTGCAGTGCTCCGCCCCAGTTGCTGTGCTCCGCGTTCGGCAGAGCGGCTGTCAGCACCGGCTCGATAGACCCTCCAGAGGAAATCACCAGCGCGCTCACCCCATCGGGGATTTGCTCAACGATGCGGATCCACTCCTGGAGTGCTCTGCAGCAACGTCGGCCAGGAGACCAGAGCGGTCTGAGGTCAGCGCCGCGTAGTGCACGAACGGCTGCTCCCAACGCCATTGATCGTGGTGCTCGACTTCACCAACGACGTATCCGGACGGCCACGCCGATTGCTCATCAACGGCGAATCCCATGGACAACGCGGTCTCCAGATGCCTGGGTGCTCCGTCTACCGCTACATAGCTGGGATGCGGGAGCTGGGAACCTACAGTCCGTGCGAGGTCGACGCCCGCTTGAGACAGGTGTGACCCACGACCACGGGCGATCCCCTTCTTGGTGAGCGAGTGCCGTCGGATCTCCAGCCTTCGGACAGCAGACATGCTCGACCCTTTCGGCATCATCAGTGCGCACTCCACGTTCGACACAGCGGGACGATACCGGCCGCCGGGTAAAGCCCCTTTCGTCTTCAGGTGAGGTCGGCGCGGTGGTCCCGGGCCCAGGCAATCTGGCTCTTCGGATCTGAGCGGGGTGGAGCGGCGCAGGGTTGGACGACCATCCACCGGGGCAGGCGACAGGGGCCGGACAGATCTACGTCGTCGAAGCCTTGCCGGCGGTGAGGGACGCCCCGGTGAAGCCAACTACGGTTGTCATCTCCGTGGAAGCCAACACGGTTGATCAGGTCGCCAGGCTGCTGTGGTCCATTCCTAAGCTGGAGGAGTCCGATCGTTGGGAAGAGCCACGAGCAACCCGTTCGCCGAAGTAGGGGTCCGCGCATTCCTCACGGACCCACCGCGCGCCGCGCCACTTCAGGCGGTGCGTCTCCGGTGACAACCCTGAATCCTCCCTGGGACACTGCTCCGTTTCCAGAGGTGACCGCTACGCAGGCCGAGGAGATCTGCGAGCGGCACGGTCTCGGACGCCTTCATCTGGAAGCGATCCCGCCCAGCGGCAACGTCAACGCCATCTTCGCTCTCGGGCCAGATCTCATCCTTCGCGTCTCGAAGGACATTCCAGAAGCGATTCGCGGGACGATTTCCGAGTCGATTGCTGCGCCCGCGGCGCGCCGCGCAGGTGTTCGTACACCGCGACTGATCGCGTTCGACAGCTCGCTGGAGATTCTCAAGACCCCCTACACGATCTATGAGCGGGTCGATGGGATCGATCTCACACCAATCGATGCCTCAGCGCACGAACTCCCTCACATTTGGCGCCAGGTCGGTCGTGAACTGTCCCGACTCCACCACGGGGTCGTGGACGTCGAGGATCCGCAGCGTCTTCTGCGGGACACGCAACGGCCCGATCCCGAACCGATCCTTGAAGCCGCGGACTTTCTGAGTGAAGACCACAAGCGGTGGTTCCGACGCTGCTTCGATCGTCTCCGTCCCGCGGTCGAGAACGCTTCGTCGTTTCGCCGTTTGACGCATGGTGACGCGCAATCCAGCAACGTCCTGATCCGCAATCACGAGTTCGTCGCGCTGATCGATTGGGGCGGCGCTGGCTGGTGTGACGGGACCATTGACTTTTACAACATGCCCGCACGCGTTCTCCCGTATGCCGTCGACGGTTACCGCGAGGAAGCACCGTTCGATGACGATGAAACCGCCGAAGCCCGGATCCTCTTTGACCAACTGGGCGCGGCGATCTCGATGTGGAACGGCGTATCAACCCGACGGGGGCACGGGCGACCGAATACGCGCAGGCAGATTGAGATACTGGCCCTCTACACGACGGATCTCCCAGCGACGTGGCGGCGGTGGATCGGGTAATGGACCTTGGGATCTGAGCGGGGTCTAGCGGCGGAGGGAACCATCCACCAGACGCGCCGCAGGGATCCTCAGGATCGGGGTTGTTGATGCCATCGATCCTGGGAGGACCCCGGCGGTGGAGCGTGAGCCTACGCGCATGTGCGAGCTGTTGGTGGGACTGGAGGAGGTCAGCGTGCTGGCCCGTCGATGATGCCGGCGACGACTCGCCGCGGGTGGTGCATGTGGAGTCGCGGGCGCCGCTGGTGCTGCTGACCTGCCGGTCGGTCGATGACGACCTCCGAGCAGCGCACCAATTCCGATGCTGACTCGAAGAAGTCTCCGGCCATCAGCTGATCGTAAGGTTCGGACGGGTCCATCGAAACGGCCACCGCCAGATAGCGATGACGGAAACCGCCACTTAACGCCGAGAGTCACAACTTGGCTTCCGAATCGGCAGGCATGAGTAGGCAGCGCGGGTTCGAAGCGATCGAGCTGTGCCACCGCCGGGCACGACACCGCACGGCACAAGCGCGGGTTTCGGCTTCTCGGCTCCCCGATGCGGGGCCCGATTCGGCGTGGCTCGGAGTTCTGCGCGCTTGCGAGCCGCCAGCGACGCCCAGTGGGTGGTGGGCGGGGTGACGGAACAGCCCGACTTGTTGACAGCACGGCTACGCCACCGGCGTGGTGGCCGGTCGTTGATAGGAGCCGGGTCTTCGATCCCACAGCACGTGCCCGTCGACCAGGGTTCCGGCGAGTTGATCGCGGTGCACGACTGTATGTTGACGGCCGCACAACAATGCGGCGTTGTTGAGATCCGTTGGGCCACCGTCGATCCAATGTCTCAGGTGGTGGGGCATCCGACCAGTGCGCCGGTGTTTCACATGCTGGGACGGTGCAATGTTTATCCCGCAACCACAGGGCGAAGCTGCCGGTCAGGGCGAAGCTGCCGGTCCGGGCGAATGAGCAACAGGTTTTCACGATGAGCAACAGAAGCTTCCGCTGCCCATTGCGCTGAACCGTTGCTCATCTGCCCGGGGTCGCGCTGCAAACGCTGCTCATTGCACAGGACTGTTGCTCATCCCCCGGATCGGCCTGGCGCACCTTGCACATTGCACGGGACCCGAGTCGGACGGATCCTGATCGGATGGACCAGTCGTTCACCGCGGTGCTTTGGTACTGGCGTGGCCCGGCACCGTTCTACTTCCTCACCGTGCCGCCGAGGCTGTGCCGCGAGCTCGCCGCCATCGCCCCCGCCGTCACCTACGGCTGGGGGATGATCCCTGCCATCGTCCGAGTCGGCGATTCCGAATGGACCACCTCGCTGTTCCCCAAGGACGGCGGATACGTCATCCCTGTCAAGGCCGACGTGCGCCATGCGGAACAACTCGAGGACGGCGAAGACGTGACAGCCCAGCTCATCGTCGACGCCTAGCGGGGCCGGTTCAGAACCGTTGCAGCGGTTAGCTGTGCCACCATGTCGGTCTCACTCGAGCGCGACGAGCCGCTCGATAAACAGCGCGATGCCGATCACGACCATCGCCGCCCCCGATACCCGGGAGACGATGCTGGCAATGCCGGGCCTGGTACGCAGAATGGCCCGGGCGCTGGTGCCGAGAACGGTGTAGAAGACACCGCAGGTGAGGACGAAGATCAGGCCAAGGACGGCGAGCTGCAGGGCCACCGGCCAGCTGCCGGTGGGGCGGGCGAATTGCGGCAGCATCGCCAGAAATATCAACAGCCCCTTGGGATTCAGCGCGCTGACCCCGACGCCCTTCGCCAGTCGGGCGGCCCACTGAGCGGACCGGAAGTCGGACGGCCCGCTGCGGATCGCCGACGGTTTCACCAGCAGTGCGGTGCCGAGGAAGACGAGATAGCCGGCACCGATCGCCGTCAACGCCGTGAGAATGACCGGCCGCTCGGTGACGATGGCACCGACCCCGGCAGCGACGATTGCGGTGAGCAGCGCGTAGCCGACCATCAGCCCGCCGACTGCCGGAACAACGGTCCTGTCCGTGATGCCGGACGCCAGCACGAAGGCCCAGTCGGGCCCAGGTACCCCGATGAGCAGCAGCGTCACTCCCCAGAAGGCGAGCATCAGGCTCGGGTTCATCGGTCCGCTCCCGTCTGTCTGTTAAGAGCAACTTATGCAGGAATCGATCGAATGTGTTGCCGATCTTTGCCTCGGATGCGCCGCAGCGTGGAAAGATCTGCGCGATGGATCGCATTGATGGGGAGATTCTTGCTCTGCTGCAGGACGACGGCCGGATGACCGTCACCGACCTGGCGGCAGCCGTGAGGCTCAGCGTCTCGCCGTGCCACCGCCGGGTGCGCGAGCTGGAACGCTCCGGCGCCATTCGCGGCTACCGCGCCGTGCTCGATCCTGCCGCCGTCGGGCTGACGTTCGAGGCGTTGGTGTTTGTGACGATGCGGCAGGAGGACCGCGACACTCTGCTCGGGTTCGAGGCTGCCGTGCAGGAAATCCCCAACGTCGTGCATGCCCAACGACTCTTCGGCGATCCCGACTATCTGCTACGGGTACTCACCGCCGATCTCGCCGCGTACCAGGAGTTGGAGGACGACACGTTGGCCGCGTTGCCAGGGATCCAGCGACTCAACTCGACGCTGGTGATGAAACAGGTCGTCACCGACCGTTCACTTCCCACCCGACATTCCTAGCAGCCCAATGGTTTTGCGGTCGTCGGAATGCGACGGACCCCGAAATGGGATTGTTCCCTCGCCCGATTCGGCTCCTCACCGTCGACGGCCGTCGTTGGTTGCGTGTTCAGGTACAGCCCGTACCGTCCTGCCTGCGTCACCAGTTCATCGACGCGCGCAATCGCCGAGGGCTGAGCCAACGATAGGTCGCTCGTCGCCCGGATGGACTGATCTCACCCGCCCGAGTGTCGATCATAAGAGTGGGCATCGCGGCATCAGGGACGACTGCCGCCGACTATCTCGGCGACCTCGTGGCCGGCTCAGCTGCGGGCGAGCTCGACGGTGTCTAGCCCCCGGAGGGAGCACAATCACCTCAATTGGGGCAGACAATGATTTCGTTCCGTTGACTAGCAGCGTTCGGCACGGCACCATTCGAGTTGCACACCTTGGTCCTACCGGGGGAGATTCTGTCGTCACCACTATTGATCCAGGGCCCGTGAGCCCAAGGCGTTCGGCTCACGGCGCAGCCGGTCGTCCTCTCGACGCATTGCTCGTACTCGTCGGTCAGGGCGACCTGACTGCCTTTGGCCGGCTGTACGACAGCACCTCGGCGCGGGTATTCGGGCTGATCCGGGCCATTCTGCTGGATCCCAGCCTGGCTCAGGAAGTAACCCAGGAGGTCTACTTCGAGATCTGGCGCCGGGCCAGCATCTTCGACCAGTCCAAGGGTGCGGCGATCTCCTGGATCTTCACCCTCGCCCACTCACGGACCATCGACAAGGTCCGCAGCGTGCAGTCCATGCGTACCAACGATGGCACCTTCGCCAGGAACTCCTATTATCCCGAGATCGACTCGGCAACGGAGACTGCAGGACGCGCCGAGAACGGCCAGCACATCCGAGCTGCGCTGGCGCAGCTGACGCCGCTGCAACAGCAAGCGATCAAGCTGACCTACTACCTCGGCTACACCTCCAGCCAGGCCGGTGAGCTACTCGGCATTCCGACCCCCACCTTCAAGGCCCGCACCCGCGCCGGCCTCATCGCGCTGCGGGCCATCACCTCAGACCACTGACCGCCCCTACCCGGCGGGCCTCGCCGGAACTCAGGCGATGTGCACCGCCGTCAGCTGGCTGCGCACCACCGACACCGCCGGCGATGGGTGGCGGATCCTGCATGCGCAGGATGGCGCCGGTGTCCGACGAGAACGGGTAGCTGGTAGGGGTACAAGTTGGTCGGAGATCCGGTTACCCGTCGGTGCGGCGGATGAGTCCGCGGCTGGTCGCTGCCGCGACGGCGGCGGTCCGGGAATCGACGCCGAGCTTGTTGAAGATGTGCACGAGATGCGATTTGACCGTCGCCTGGGACAGGAACAACTGTCGCGAGATCTGTTGGTTCGACAAGCCGTCCGCTACCAGGCTGAGCACTTCGGATTCTCGACTTGTCAGGGACTGCGCAGGGATCCGCATCCGTTGCATCAGGAGCAGCGCGATGGCGGGAGCGAGGGCCGATTGTCCTGCCGCGGCGGCCCGGACGGCGGCGGTGAGTTCGTCCGGTGGTGCGTCCTTGAGCAGGTAGCCGCTGGCTCCTGCTTCGATGGCGGTCAAGATGTCGGCTTCGGTGTCGTAGGTGGTCAGGATCAACACCCGTGGCCCACTCGGTAGCGCGGTGATCTGCCTGGTCGCGTCCGCCCCGCCCATCGACCTGCCGAACTGCAGGTCCATCAGCACCACATCGATGCCGCCGCCGGCAGCGAGGGCGACGGCCTCCTCGGCGGTGGCAACGTCGCCGACGACGATCAGATCGTCCTCGGACTCCAGCACCGCGCGCAGACCGGCCCTGACGACCGGGTGGTCGTCGGCGAGCAACAGCCGAATGCCCGTCACGAGGCCTGCCCCGGCCGCGTCGGCGGGTTGGCCAGCTCAACACTGACCGCTACCGCTGTGCCCTGCCCCGGCTCGGATTCCACCGACATGGTGCCGCCCAATTCCGCGGCCCTGGATCGCATCGAGATCAGCCCGAATCCACCGTCGGACCCGGGACCTGCGTCGAGGACATCGGCCAGCTCGAAACCGACTCCGTCGTCGACAACATCCAGGCTGACGGCGGTGTCCATACCTGTCAGGGTGACCCTGGCCCGGGTCGCCTGCGCATGCTGGGTGGTGTTTCCCAAAGCGGATTGGGCGATACGCAGCAGAGCCGCCTCCACCGGCGTCGGCAGTGGAATCGGCGCGCCCTCCTGGTGGAAGG
>JALYVF010000174.1 GCA_030853385.1 Actinomycetota bacterium
AGAGATGTTCAAACCTCACTGAACAATGCTGCACCCAGTCGGGTCGATCACCAGCACCAGCTTCCCGCGCAGCTGACCGCTTTCGCTGACGCGGTGCGCCTCCGCGACCTCGGCGAGTGGGAAGGTCGGCCTGGGCCGCCTCCTCGGCGGTGAAGCCGAACACGCGATCGCCGACTTCCACGCCGCGGGCGCCCTCGCCCAGCTCGTCGACGACGCCCGCCGCCTCGTGCCCCATGGTCTGCGGGAGCTCGGAATCCATCAGGCCCCTGCGCTTCTTCCAGTCGCTCGGGTTCAGGCCGGCCGCGCGCACCGCAATCCGGACCTGGCCAGGACCCGGATGCGGATCGGGGAGATCCACGATCTCAAGGACCTCCGGGCCCCCAATCTGGCTGAAACGGACTGCCTTCATCACTCGCTCCGATCTCAGACCCCGACGCGGCTACTGCGCGTACGGCAGTCTGCCAGCCTCGCGTTCCGGCCCCGAGCTCAGCGCCACTCGCGGGCAGGGCTGTCCGGGCGCCTCTCGACTATGCAGGTCCGGACGCGGCGCGGTCGTCCGGCAGCGGTCCGGTCGTCGGTGCTTCAATTCCCTTGCGCCGCAACGCGTCCAGCGTGCGGTCTGTCTCTTGTTCCGGCGTTCCACCGAGTTCGATGGTGAGCACGTCCGACTCGTCCGTCGGTATCTCGAGGGTGCCAAACTGGGAGCCGAGCAACGAGGCCGGCATGAAGTGGCCCTGCCGATGGGACAGCCGGCCGGCGATCAGCTCGCGGCTGCCGTGCAGGAAGACGAACAGCACGCCGTCGCCGCGGAGTTTGTCGCGGTAGGCCTGCCGCAGCGCCGAGCAGGTGATGATTCCCGAGTGCCCATCGGACAGCGTCTGCCGGACCCAGTCGGAGATCTTCTGCAGCCACGGCCAACGATCGTCGTCGGTGAGCGGGATTCCGGCGGCCATCTTGTCCCGATTGGCTTTCGGGTGCAGGTTGTCGCCTTCTTCGAACTCCCAGCCGAGCCGCTCGATAAGGGCGTTGGCGATGGTGGTCTTCCCCGAGCCGGATACCCCCATCAGCACCAATACCACAGGCGGTGACGAGGTGGATGCGGCGGCGGGCTGGACTGGTTCGGTCACCGATCCACTCTCGCACGTGGCCGCCGCGGCGGCTCCCAGTCAACGCGAAACGGCCCGCTCCCGCGCGTGGCATACCGCGGGTAACGGGCCTTTCGACATGGCGGTAGCGGTGGGATTTGAACCCACGGTGGACTTTCACCCACACACGCTTTCGAGGCGTGCTCCTTAGGCCGCTCGGACACGCTACCGGCGAGAATCTTACCGGAGCCGCGGCGGCCCTCGAACCGTCCGGCGAAGCCCCACCGCCCGATCGGAGGACTCCATGGGTCGCTACCGCTTGCCGGCGAAGAATCCCCGCATCAGCGCCGCGGCTTCGTCGGCCAGCACGTCGCTGCGCACCTGCACCCGATGCGTCAGCCGTGGGTCGGTCAGCACGTCCCACAGCGATCCTGCCGCACCGGTCTTGGCTGCCCAGCAGCCGAAGATCACTCTCTCGATCCTGGCCGCCACCAACGCGCCCGCGCACATCGTGCACGGCTCAACCGTCACGGCCATCGTCATTCCGGTGAGGTTCCAGCTGCCGGCGACAGTCGCCGCGGCCCGCAGCGCGACGATCTCCGCATGCGCGGTCGGATCGCCCGTCACCTCGCGTTCGTTCCGGCCGACGGCGATCACCGCGCCGGAGGCATCGGCAATCACCGCGCCGATCGGCACGTCATCCGCCGTACCGGCAATCCTTGCCTGCTCCAAGGCGGCCAGCATCAACAAGCGATCGGGGTCAGAGACGAACGCGGGCACTGCGAAGATTCAGGACTTCTCGGTCGCCGCGGCGAACTCGCTGGCGAAGCCGCAACTCTCGGCGATCATCTGCAGTTGTTCGTCGGGGTAGAGATCGACTTCGTTGACGATCAGCTGCATCTGTTCCTCGGGCACCCCGAAGTCGGCCAGCACCGCGAGATCGCCCTCTGCCCAAGGGTCGTCGTCCACATCGTCTTCGTCCGGCACCGGGATGTGCAGCAGGTCGAGGACGTCGGCGGCGAGGTCGTAGTCGATGCCAGCGGTGGCGTCGGACAGCAGCAGCGTCGCGCCGCCGGGAACGGGGCGGACGATCACGAAGAACTCATCGTCGACCGCGAGCATGGCGAACACTGCGCCGGCTGACGACACCCTGCGCAGCGCGGTGATCACGCCATCAAGATCATCAACAAGCTCCTCGGCGAGCAGCGAACAGCGCCACTTCCCGTCCTCGTGGACGACAGCGGCAGCAAATCCTTCGGTACTCACGTCACAAACGTACGGCCTATCCCCCGCTCCGGCTACGCCGATTCCACCGAGCCGGCACATCGCGGAATGCCGAGTGGATAGCGGCGGCCACCCGGGGTTGGCCGGCCGCATCGTTGCGGGGAAGATGACCGCATGCCCCCGACCCGCTACCTGGAGATTGCCGAGGCGCTGGCCGAGGAATTGTCGGGCCTGCCCACCGGCAGCCAGGTACCGAGCGAGAGCGATGTGGCCGGACGTTTCCGGGTCGGACGATCGGCGGCCAGGGCAGCTATCGGTGAATTGGAGCAGCGTGGCCTGGTCCGGCGTATCCAGGGCGCTGGAACCTTTGTGCAGCGCCCGTTGGTGCTGACGATTCGGGCCGGCGAGCCGACGGCATGGGAGCAGATGGTCCGGATGGGCATCGGCCGGACTACCGTCCCGTCGATCCGCGCGGTGCCGTTGCCGCAGGCGGCCTCGACGGCGATGGGCCTGCCGGCCGGGCATCCTGGGGTGCGGCTGTCGGTACTGATGTCGGCCTACGACGAACCGATCGGCAGGTCCGCACTCTGGGCGGCCGGCACCGACAGGTCAGCCGTTTCCATTGGACTCAAAGAACACGAATCGCTGCTCCGGCTGATTGACGCCAGTCAGGTTCGGTTGAGCTACCGCTCGGCCCCGGTGACGCTGGCGTCGGCAGGGCCGGAACTGGCCGAAGAACTGGGCATTGGCTTGCAGCGCCCTTATTGGAAGGTTGATGCAGTGCTGGAAGATCCTGAAAAGGCGATCACTGTGTGGGTCGGTACCGAATTCAGGGCAGACAGGATCACCCTCGACCTGCGTATCGGCGACGCTGCAGGATTACCGGTGCATTGATGACGACTCCCGACACTCCTCCGCTGCCAACGGGAATTTGCGTTCTCGGTCTTGGCTTGATCGGCAGTTCCGTGCTGCGAGCCGCCGCCGACCACCTCCCAGTCACCGGTTGGTCGCCGAGCGAAGGCACTCGAAGTGATGCCACCGCAGCGGGTTTCAACGTTCACCGGGACGTGGTGGCCGCCCTTGAGTGGGCCGTCGAAACCGACGCACTGGTGGTCCTTGCCTCGCCGCTGGACACTTTCGACGAGTTGCTGCGCAAGATCACCCGCTATGCACCAGAGGTGCTGCTGACCGACGTGGGAAGCGTCAAAGCGACCGTGGCGCGACAAGTATCGACCATCGCACCACGTAGCCGGTTCGTCGGCGGACACCCAATGGCGGGTACCCAGGAGTCCGGCTTCGGTTCCGGGTCCGCCGAGCTATTCGTCGGCGCGCCATGGGTAACCTGCCTTGATGCCGGCACCCACCCGCAGGCGTGGGACGTGGTCGCAGGGTTGGCGCTGACGGTCGGGGCTCGAGTGGTGCCGTGCACCGTGGCCGACCACGACCATGCCGTCGCCCGCATCTCGCACCTTCCGCACCTGTTCGCCCTCGCGCTGGCACAGGTGGGTGAGATGGGCGGGCCGTTGGCACTGTCGCTGGCGGCCGGATCGTTCGCCGACGGCAGCCGGGTGGCCGCGACCAGGGCAGAGCTGATCAGGGCGATGTGCGAGAGCAACAGGGACCCGCTGATCGACGCCTTCGACGATGCGCTCGGCATCCTCGGCGTCGCCCGCGGCTCGCTGGCCTCGACCGGCTCGCTGGACAAGCTCACCCAGGCAGGCCACAAAGCGCGGATCACTTTCGAGCATCGTTCCGACGATCTGGCCGACGTCGAACTCGTCGATCCGACCGTCACCGACCTCGTTCAACTGGGCGAGACGGGTGGCTTCGTCAGCGCGGTACGCCGAACGCCTTCCGGCAGAACGGTTTCCGGTAGTGCGCCGACCGGCGCGCAGTCGACTGACCAGACCGACTGAAGCCCCCGCTCAGTCCGCCGGCTTGTCGGTCGGTCCGCGGCCGGACCAGCTCCATGCGTAGGTGCCGTCGTCCACCGCCGTGCCGCCTTCGCCCAGCTCCAGCGGTCGGAAGGTGTCGATCATTACCGCCAGTTCGTCGAAGTATTCCTTGCCGAGCGCTCCCTCCACCGCACCGGTCTGCGGGCCGTGCGAGTGGCCGCCGGGGTGCACGCTGATCGAGCCCTTGCCGATGCCGGATCCCTTGCGCGCCTCGTAGTCGCCGGCGACATAGAACATGATCTCGTCGGAGTCCACGTTGGAGTGGTAGTACGGCACCGGGATGGATAGCGGGTGGTAGTCGACCTTGCGTGGCACGAAGTTGCAGACCACGAAGTTCGTTCCCTCGAACACCTGATGCACCGGCGGCGGCTGATGCACCCGTCCGGTGATCGGCTCGAAGTCGCTGACGTTGAACGTGTACGGGTACAGGCAGCCGTCCCAGCCGACCACGTCGAACGGATGGTGCGGGCTCACAATGATGCTTCCGACGATGCCGGACGGCCCGTTGCCGCGGTGCTTGGTGTACACCTCGGTGTCGGTGGCCGCGTCGCTATCGCCGGCTACCAGCGGTGCGGACGGGCCGTGCAAATCCCTTTCACAGTAAGGCGAATGCTCCAGCAGCTGCCCATACTTGGACAGGTAGCGCTTCGGCGGACCGATGTGGCAATTACCCTCGATCGAGTACAGCCTCGACGGCTGCGCCGGGACCCAGCGATGGACGGTGGCCCGCGGCAGCATCACGTAGTCGCCCTGCCGGTAGCCGAGTGCGCCGAAGATGGTCTCGACGGTGCCGGTGCCGGCCTCGACGTAGACGCATTCGTCACCGATAGCGTTGCGGTACAACGGACTCGCGGTATCGGCGACGACATACGAGATGCGCACGTCACCGTTACCGAGCACCAGCCGGCGGCCGGTCACGGCATCCACGCCGGCATCCGCCGCGGTGAACAGGTCGTGCAGCTTCAGGTGACGCGGCGCCAACGGATGGTTGGGCGTGGTCGACAGATCGGGCAGTTCCCAGTCCCGGGCGTCAACCATCGCCGACGGGATGTTGCGGTGGTAGAGCAACGACGAGTCGGACGAGAATCCCTCCTCACCCATCAGTTCCTCTGAGTACAGAGCGCCGCCGGGCGTCCGGAACTGGGTGTGACGCTTCGGCGGAATCTCGCCGACGCTGCGGTAATAGGCCATCGTCGCTCCTTCGCAGAAACTTATCTCACAGAACGCATCTATTCGTCCATCCCGCTGGTGCCTCCCACTGGTGCATCCCACTGGTGGATCCAGCGGCCGGCGTCCGCTGGGCGGACACACTTGCTGCTATACAGAGACATCCCCTAGGACATTCCGCTACAGTGACGGCTGTGTCAAGGCAGAACGGCTCCGGCCACGCCCTTTTCGCCGGCCTGATCGACGACGCTGCGGTGTTCCCACCCGGCTCGGCCACCCTTGTTCACGCACTCGACGTGCATCGCACTCTCCGGCAGTCGGCGGCGGCCGACTACGTCGGTCCCCTTCTCGTTCCGGCCGCAGCCGTTCCGGCACTGATCGAGCTGGTGGGCGATCCGGACCAGACGCTGACGATTGGCGTGATCGGCACCGCGGGTGACGAGGCCGGCCTGCTCCGCGCGGTCGCGCTCGCCGACGGCTCGGCCCTGTCGATCTCCGGGGTAGAGATCGCTCTCGGCTCCAGCGTTGTCGGCGAGCTGCTTCGCGCTCTCGATGCGCTGCTGCGGCAGGACATCCCACTGGCTGTCGAGGTGTCACGAGCCGGCTCGGCCTCGCTGACGGCGCTGGGCGCGCATCGGTCGCTGGTGACCTCGGGTCTGCTCCGCGGCAAGTATCGGACCGGTGGCGTCCAGCCGGACGCCGTCCCGTCCGCGGACGCGCTGGCCGCGGTGATCCGGACGGCGGTCGACGCCGAGCTGCCGATGAAGTTCACCGCCGGCCTGCATCATGCGGTGCGCACCACCGACCAGCACGGGGTGCTGAACGTGATGTCGGCCGTGCACGACGCGATCACCGGAGGCTGGCCGGCCAGCCGGCTAGAGCTAGGCGATCCGGTCGAGCTGACCGGCGAAGTCACCACCTGGACGGAGCAGCAAGTGGCGGAAATCCGTTCGGTGTTCACCGGTTTCGGCTGCTGCGGGGTGCTCGAACCACTCATCGAGGCCGGCCGGCTCGGCGTGCTGCCGCCGATCGCGCACGAGGAGACGACCGCGGTGGCGGACCGGTGAGCGCGGCATCGGGCGGGTTCGGCATCGACCATCTGCCCTACGGGGTGTTCTCTGCCGACGGCAAATCGCCCACCGTTGGCATCCGGTACGGCGATGCCGTCCTCGATGTCGCGGCCGCGTTACCCAGCTATCGCGAGCTGCTCGAGCGGCCAACCCTGAACGAGCTGATGGCCGCCGGCCCAGCCAGCTGGGACGCGGTCCGCGCCGACGTCACCGATTATCTGCGCGCGCACCCTGACTCCGGTCAGCTGCTGCCGGTGGCCGACGTTGCGCTGCAGCTTCCGATCCAGGTGGCCGACTACGTCGACTTCTACGCCAGCGAACATCACGCCGTCAACCTCGGTCGATTGTTCCGGCCGGACTCGGAACCGTTGCTGCCCAACTGGAAACACCTGCCGGTCGGCTACCACGGCAGGGCCGGAACGGTGGTCGCGACCGGCAGTCCTGTCCGTCGGCCACAGGGGCAGACCAAGGCGCCGGCCGCCAGCACCCCATCCTTCGGACCGTCGCAGCGGCTGGACATCGAGGCCGAGGTAGGCTTCGTCGTTGGGGTCGGCTCCGATCGCGGAACACCTGTCCCAGCAACGGCTTTCGCCGATCATGTGTTCGGCGTGTGTCTGGTCAACGACTGGAGTGCCAGGGACATCCAGGCGTGGGAGTACGTGCCGCTCGGGCCGTTCCTCGGAAAGTCCTTCGCCACCAGCATGTCCGGCTGGATCACACCGTTGGCCGCGCTGCAGTCCGCCAGAGTGCCGGCCCCGGCCCGCGACGTTCCGGTGCTGGACTATCTCGCCGACGATGCTGGGTGGGGTCTTGATATCTCGCTCGAGGTCGAGTGGAACGGCACCGTGGTGTCGCGGCCACCGTTCGCCGGCATGTACTGGACGGCTGCACATATGTTGGCACATATGACGTGTGGTGGTGCGTCGCTGCGCACCGGCGACCTGTTCGCCTCCGGGACAGTGTCCGGATCCGACCCCGCCACAGTCGGGAGCTTCATCGAATTGAGCGGCGGCGGCAACCGGCCGGTCACCCTGACCGACGGCAGTACCAGGACGTTCCTGCAGGATGGCGACACCGTCGTACTGCGGGCAACGGCACCGTCGACCGGCGGCGGCACGATCAGCCTCGGCGAGGTGGCCGGGACGGTGGTTCCGGCTGCGGAGTAGCTTTTCAGTGGTGACCAGACTCGGATATCAGATCCCGAACTTCAGCTACCAGGGCGTCGCGCCGGCGCAACTGTTCCCGACGGTGGCTGCGCAGGCAGTCGAGGCCGAAAACAGTGGTTTCGACACCGTTCTGGTGATGGACCATTTCTATCAACTGCCCGGGATCGGTGAGCCGGACAACGAGATGATCGAGTGCTACACGCTGCTCTCGGCGCTGGCCCAGCACACGTCACGGGTCCGGCTCTCCTCGCTGGTCACCGGCAACACCTACCGCAACCCGACACTGTTGGCGAAGGCGGTGACGGCACTCGACGTGGTCTCCGGCGGCCGAGCCCAACTGGGCATCGGCGCAGGCTGGTACGAGTTCGAGCACCAGTCGCTCGGCTTCGAGTTCGGCACCTTCACCGACCGGTTCGAAAGGCTGGAAGAGTCGCTGCAGATCGTGCTGCCGATGCTGCGTAACGAGCGGCCGACGCTGGCCGGCAAGTGGTATCAGGTGAACGAGGCGATCAACTCCCCCGCCCCACTCAGCCGGATCCCGGTGATGATCGGCGGCGGAGGCGAGCGGAAGACGCTGCGGATGGTGGCGCAGTACGCCGACGAGTCGAACATCATCTGCGCGGTCGAGGACATCCCACGGAAGCTCGACGCGCTGGCCGGGCACTGCGAGCGACTCGGCAGGGATCGGACGGACATCACCGTGTCCTACCAGACCAGCGCCTGCATCGCGCCGACCCACGAGCAGGCAGTCAAGGAATTCTCCGAGCACGTGGCCCTGCATCCGCGGGCCGAGGGGCAGCGGGAGCGAACCGCCATCGGTTCGCCGGACGAGGTGGCTGAGAAGTTCGCCGCTGTGCTCACCCATGGCATCGACGGCGTCACCGTCAACGCCCAGGCCAACGGCCATGTCGAGGGCAGGGTCACGCTGCTCGGCGAGACGCTGGCGCCGCTGATCCC
>JALYVF010000189.1 GCA_030853385.1 Actinomycetota bacterium
GCCGCAGCCTGCCGGGCGGCATACGGTGAGGCCGCACCGGGCCCCGCTGCCGTCGTCACCGAATGCGTCTCCCGCTGCACCCCGCGCTGGGCCAGCCGTCGGTCCGATTGTCGTTGCGCCCCTTCGAGTGCGGTCTGCCGCGCCTGCCGAGTCGCATTGTCCGCGGCAGCGTTCTGGGCGGCCAGTTTGGCATCTGCTGCCCGCCGTGCCTGATCGGAGCGCTGCGGTACCAGCGTCGCCGGATCCGGTGGTGGCTGTAGCGGCGACACTGGCAGGCTGAACGCTGCGTCGGCGGCCGGCCCCTCGGCCAGCGGATCGGCGAATACCACTCCCCTGTCGATGTACACCACCGGATCGGCGGTGCCGTCCGGTCCGGTCAGCGCATCGCCGAGCCGGTCGTAGCGACCGCGGCCCTTGCCAGCACTCGGTGACGTCATAGCTTGATGGTAGGAGACTGCGCCACCCATACCGGGAGCATCGACCCCGAGATGTCCCTGACCGCGACCCGGAACCGCTCAACGAGCGACTCAGCAGCTACCGGTGTGTACGGCGGTGGCAGCCAGGGTCGTGTAGTTCATCGTGAAGCGTCCGCCAACAGCGTCGATGGCTTCCCCGGCCGCAGCCAGTATCTCGGCCAGCTGATCGGGTCTGAGCTGGGTGAGGGCACCGGTGGTGGGGAGCAGGTCCAGCCACTGGGCGCGCGTGTACTGCTGCTGCCAGTCGAACCGCCACTGTTCGGCGCCGTCGAACTGTTCGGTCTCGCGGATGGTGTCGGCGAACTTCGCGTACCCAGCTTGATAGAGGTCGAGACCACGTCTGCCCCCGCCGTTGAACGGCGAGTCGGGTACCGCCTGCCGGTACGCAGCGGCGAACGGTTCGGCCACCTCGGTGGGCGGCTCGAACACGTGCCCGAAGATCGCCAGCCGTCCTTTCGGACGCAGCACCTGGGCCGCCTTCAGTGCGCCGGCGACCGGGTCCACCCAGTGCCACGACTGGGCGGCGATCACCGTGTCGAACGTGCGGCCGGCAGGCTGCCATGCCTCGAAGGTGGCCACCTCCACCTGCAGGCCGCGGGCGCGGGCCAGGTCGGCCATCCGCGCATCTGGCTCGACCCCGAGCACGGCGCAACCGGCGGTCTGGAACTGGCGGGCTGCGATGCCGGTTCCGCAGCCGACGTCGAGCACCGCAGGCCCAGGACTTCCGGCGATGATTCGCGCCAGCAGGGCGTCGGGGTAGTCGGGCCGGGCCCGGTCGTAGCGCTGCGCGTCGGTGCCGAACGACTCGGCCATCCGCCGCGCCCGATGCGCTGCTGCTGGGGACGGTACTGGTCGTTCCGGCGGTAAAGTGGGCATGCGTCCACTTTAGTGGGCATGCGCCCACTCCGGCAACGATGCGGACGGAGAGCGGACGAAAGGAGCTGTCAGTGCCGACTGGAGTGCACCTCCGCGACGCTCGGCAGCAGCTGTTCGACGCTGCCGAGCGGGTGCTGCTGCGGGACGGGCCGAACGGGCTGACCAGTCGGTCCGTCACCGACGAGGCAGGCTGCGCTAAGGGCGTCCTGCACCGGCACTTCACCGACTTCGACGCTTTCCTCACCGACCTGGTACTCGACCGGGCGGCCCAGCTCGAGACACCGGCTATTGCGTTGCGCGAGTCCGCCGGCACGTCCATGGTGGCCGACAACCTCACCAGCGCGCTGACCGCCCTGTTCGGGCCGGTTCCGGTGGCGATCATCCCGCTCATCACCTTTCGCGACGAGCTGCGCACCCGGCTGCGAAAAGCCACGCCGGGAGGCGGCATTGCGATCCTCACCCAGGCCACCACGGCGATCTCCGGCTATCTAACCGACGAGCGTGAACTTGGCCGCATCGCCGGCGACGCCGACATCGACTCACTGACCCTCTCCCTGGTCGGTGGCGGGCATTTGTTGTTCGCAGACCGCGACCCTGGCCCGCCGACCACAGCAGCCGTTCATAAGCTGGTGACAGCGGTCATCGCCGACGCCGTGCAACGACGACCGACCTAGGGCCAGCAGGTACTGGGCGGTGCCGGTCACCCAGCCCAGGGTCAGCGCATCTATCCCGGTGGGAGGTGGGGACGTCAGAACGCCGGTCGCGACGTCGAGGATGCGTCGATTACCGGCCGGCCGCGGTCGCTCGCCCAGCCTTCCAGGAACGCCAGTCTGCTGCCCTGCGGGTCTGCGGTGAGTCCCGCACCGATCCCTCGCACCACGCTCCGGCGGTGCCCACGCGCGGGTCGCCGTCGGTAATGAGACAGGCGAGCCGGTCGCCGGCAGGTGAAAGCCGAGGAGCACCGGCCTCCTGGTGAAGGTCGCCCGGGTCTGTCTCGGATGGCGAGCGGGTGCGGTTCGGTCATGATCGCGTCGCTATCGGCGGAAGGTGGCTAATGGTTCGCCGAACTCCGCTGGGTCGACGTCGATGCCGAGGCCGGGACCGGTGGGTGCGGAGCCCCTACCGTGCACCGATCGCGGTTGATGCCCGGCGACGTGCCCGTCGGTCCAGTCGTTGAAGAAGCTCGTCATCAACAGCGACTCCACCCGGGTGGACGCCGCGATGTGGCTGACCGCGGCGGTGATGATGTCCCCGCCCCAGGTGTCTTCGACCGAGACCATGATCGACAGGTCCTGCAGCAGGTCGCGCATCCGGGCGGCGTTGGTCAGTCCACCCACCCGGCTGATCTTGATGTTGATGGCCGCCACACCCACGATCTGCTTGGCCCGGAACACATCCGCGGAACCCACGATGCTCTCGTCCATGCTCACCGGCAGGCTCGACGAGGCCGCCACCGCACCGCAATCCTCTAGGGACCGGCACGGCTGCTCGACGACCACCGGCAGGTCTTCCAACTGCCGCATGGCGATCCGCGCTCCGAGCACACTCCAGCCGCCGTTAGCGTCCGCCACCACCACCGCACCGGGGCCGGCCGCCGACACCGATGCCTCGGTGCGTTGCACGTCCGCTAGCGGATCGCCGCCGACCTTGAGCTGGAACCGCTCGATGCCCTCTTTTCGCCGCCCCGCCACGAAGCCCGCCATTGCCTCCGGCGACCCCAATGGCACCGCCTCGTACAGCGGGAACGACTCCTGCAACACGCCACCAAGGAGTACTGCTATCGGCATGCCGAGCGTCCGACCCAGAATGTCCCAGCACGCGATGTCGACCGCGCTCTTGGCATATTCACCACCCAGCAACACCGCGTTCATCACTCGGCGCACCCCGGATAACGAGCAGGCATCCGCCCCCAGCAGGTGAGGCGCCAACTCGGCAAGATCAGACCGGACGCCCTGTGCGGACGCCGGCAGGTATGTGCCACCCAGCGGTGTCACCTCTCCCCAGCCCTGTACACCGTCATCCGTGCACAGCCGCACCACCGTCCCCGCCTGTGACGTCGCGGCACGCCCACCCGACATCACGTACTGCCCATGGGCATACCGCAGGTTGTAGCCGTACACATCCATCCGGGTGATCACTTCGATGTCGTCCTTTGGTCCGGGATGCCACGGTCAGCGGCGAGCGCCGGGGCCATGCCCCGCGGTATGGGTATCGGGTCGCCGAATCCGCCACGAAATGTTGTTATCGAGCAACTACCAGCACGAAAGGTCCAATTGGGGCTCCATGTGTGCTACAGCACGAATCCGCGAGGGAACGGGTCCCTCGGGTCCAGCATGTACTGGGCGGTGCCGGTCACCCAGGCGCGGCCGGTGATGGTGGGGATGACGGTCCTGATGCCGTGCAACTCACCCTCGGCCACCAGGCGTCCGATGAAGTGGGTGCCGATGAACGATTCGTTGTCGAAGTCCGTGTCCAACGGCAGCTCTCCGCGGGCGTGTAGCTGTGCCATCCTCGCGCTTGTCCCGGTGCCGCAGGGAGACCGGTCGAACCATCCGGGATAGATCGCCATGGCGTGGCGGGAATGCTTCGCATCCGAGCCGGGTGCGGCGAGATAGACGTGGTGGCACCCGGAGATGGCCGGATTGTCCGGGTGTACGGGGATGTCCTGTTCGTCGATGGCGGCCATGATGGCCAGTCCGGCGCTGAGGATGTCATCCTTGTGCGCCCGGTCGAAGTCGATCCCGAGATCGGCGAGCTGGATGATCGCGTAGAAGTTACCGCCGAAGGCCATGTCATAGGCGACGTGTCCCCACGGCGCCACTTCCACGCTCCGGTCCAGCCCGAGCGCGAACGATGGCACGTTCGTCAGGGTGACGGACTCGGCGACCTTGTCCTTGACCTGTACCTGTGCGACCACCAGACCGGCCGGCGTGTCCAGGCGGATGGTGGTCAACGGCTCGGTGACCTCGACCATCCCGGTCTCCACCAGCACGGTGGCGACACCGATGGTGCCGTGACCGCACATGGGCAGACAGCCTGACACTTCGATGAACAGGACGCCGTAGTCGGCGTCCGGCCGGGTGGGCGGCTGCAGGATGGCACCACTCATCGCCGAATGCCCCCGGGGTTCGTTCATCAGCAACTCCCGGACATGGTCGAGGTGCTCGACGAAGTAGGCGCGTCGCTCGAACATGGTGGACCCGGGGATCACCCCGAAGCCACCGGTGATGACCCGGGTCGGCATGCCTTCGGTGTGGGAATCAACCGAATGGAAAACTCGGTCAGTGCGCATGGGGGCCAGAGCCTTTCACTGACGACTGCCTGGATGGGCTGATTCGGCGCCGGCGTCGAATTCGATGCCGCGACGGTAGGCCTGGGCCAGCTGGCCGAGGGTGACCGGGCCTGCTATCGGGCGGCTGGCCACGCTCTGCAGATCATCAACAGTCGGAGTCCGGCCGGCCCGGTCCGCCACCAGGCAGCTGGTGGCGTAACCGCACACGCGGCCCTGACACAGACCCATCCCCGGCCGGGCGTACAGTTTTACTGCTCGCGGATCACTCGCACCGAGCTGGTGGACGGCGTCGTCGATCGTTCCGACCGTGACCTCCTCGCACCGACAAACGACGGTTGTGTTGTCGGTCCAACCCAACCAGCCGGGCCGGACCGGGTAGGCCTGCAACAAGGTGGTGGCGAACTGTTGCTGAGAGGCGCGGCGGCGGATCAGTTGACGGGTGACCCGGCCGTCGAGTTCGGCGCCGGTGGCTGCTCGGGCCGCGTGCCGGCCGGCGATCTCGCCCTCGGTGATCGACAGGGCGGACCCGCCGATTCCGGTGGCCTCGCCGGCGACGTAGACGCCGGGCGCGGTGCTGCGCTGGTCGACGCCGGCCACTGTGACCAGGCTGCCGTCCTGATCCATCCTGGTGGCGCAGCCCAACTGGACGGCCAACTCCAATTGGGGAGTGAAACCATAACCGACGGCAACGGTGTCGCATTCGAGCTCCCGTTGGGAGCCGTTCACGACGTTCCAGTTGCGGTCAAGCGTCGCGACCACCACACCGGTGACTGAGTCGGTCCCGTGCGCGGCGATCACGGCCGTCCGGGTCCGGTACGGGATCCGGTGCCGCGCCAGAACCTTGGCGTAGCGTGCGCCTTCTACAATCTTGGCGGCATTCCTCGCCACTGAAATCGGGTGCCGCGCGAAGGCGACCGGCGTACCGGAGGCCTCGAAAACGCCGATGACCTGCGCTCCGGCCGCGGCTAGTCCGGCGGCGACAGCGAGCAGGAAGGGTCCGGTCCCGGCTACCGCGATCTTCGAGCCGGCCATGACGCCGTGGCCCTTGAGCAGAGCTTGGGCGCCCCCGGCGGTCAGCACCCCGGGCAGTGTCCAACCGGGAAACGGCAACTGGCGGTCATAGGCGCCAGGCGCCACGACCACTGTGCTGGCGGCAATCTCCCGACCGCCGTCGTCCGTGGTGGCAAGCACCCGGAAACCTCTGTCCGGCAGCGTTTCCACCCGCCAGATCGAATGGCCGACCAGCTGGTCGATGCGGTCGGCGTACTGGTCAACGGTGCGCCTGAGGCCGGCGAAGATGGACCAGCCGGTGTGCTGGCTGCCGTCGTCGCCGTCGCGGTGACGCCAGTACTGGCCGCCGACCCGCTGGCCGGCGTCGATCATCGCTACCCGCGCTCCGGCTGCTGCCGCGGAGCCGGCCGCGGCCAGGCCGGCCGGTCCGGCTCCGAGCACGGCGACGTCGAAAATCCTCTCGTCAGCCGGGGAGGTATCAGCTGATGAGGTCGGCATGACCGGTTCCCTGCTGGGTGGTGACGACATCTGCGGTCTTCACCTCGACGAGGCACGCCCGACGGTTTGAACGGTCGTTCACCGTGACCAGGCAGTCGAAACAGATCCCGATCCCGCAGAAGATTCCGCGGGGGGCGTCCTCGAACCTGGTCCGTCTCCAGGAGCGATGACCGGCCGCGATCAGGGCGGCGCCGATGGACTGACCGGCGACGGCAGTGACCGGCTCGCCGTCGAACAGGAACTGGACGCAGGGCTTGCTCATCGGGCCGGGACCTCTTCGAAGCGTTGGGGCCGAAATGGCGTGATGTCGATGTCTGGCTGGGCACCGGTGATCACCTGCGCGATCAGTCGTCCGGTTCCTGCCGAAAGTCCGATACCTGCCCCTTCATGTCCGGTCGCCTGGATCAGGCCAGGAGCGCGAGGATCGACCCCAATCACCGGCAGATGATCGGGGCAGTAGGGCCGAAACCCGAGATACGTGCGCAGCAAAGTGACATCGGCCAGGAACGGGAACACCTCGATCGCCCGGGCGGCCAGTTTCCGCACGATCGGGATCGACATGGTGTTGTCGAAGCCGACGCGTTCCCGGCTCGCCCCGATCAGGACCGACCCGGCCCTTGTCCCCTCGACCACCACAGACGTCTCCAGGCCGGCGTCGCTGCTGGCCACGTTTGCCACATATTCGGCGGTGTACACCTTGTGGTGGATGATCTTTGGCATCGGCTCGGTCACCAGGATGAACCCCCGACGCGGGAACACCGGGATTGGTGCGCCGGCCAGCTCGGCGATCTGACCGGCCCAGGTGCCGGCCGCGTTGATGATCCATTTCGCGGTGAGCTTCGATTCTGTCGGCGAATCGGTGAGCACGCCGGTCACGGCACCATCCGCGCCGCGGACGAATCCGGTGACAGTTGTTCCCATCACCAGCCGCGCGCCGCGGCTGCGGACATGACGCATGAGCTGCGCGGTGGCCAGCATGGGTTGGATTTGGCTGTCCTGCGGGTAGAACGCACCGCCGACGGAGGTTCCGGAGACGTGCGGTTCGAGTTCGAGCAGTTCGGCCAGATCCAGTTCGACGGATTCGATGCCGGCCGTTCGCTGCTCAGTGGCGAGCGTTTTCAAGGCCAGCGCGGTCGGCTCGGTCGATGCCACGACGACGCCACCCTTGCGCTCGTACTCCAGACGCTGCGGCCCCAGCTCCTCCGCCAGGTCCGACCACAGCCTGCAGGACAGCAGCGCCAGGTCCAGCTCGTGCCCCGTTTCCTTGTCGGACAACAGGATGTTGCCCTCGCAGGATGCGGTGGTACCGCCACCGATCGGGCCTCGCTCGATGACGGTGACCTCCAGGCCAGCCGCCGAGCAGTAGAACGCGCAGGCCGCACCGACCACGCCGGCCCCGATGATCACCACATCTGTCGAACGCGTCATGCAGGCGCACCCGAGAGCCACGCGGCGTGTGCGGCCTCCGCGACGGCAAGATCCTGCCAACCCATGCCGACGCTCTTGAACACCGACACACCCTGAGGACTTGGTGCACAGAGCATCTGGACCATGTCAGTCAGGTCTGACGTCGTGAGGGTGGCGCAATCGATCGCGGAGATCACATCGCCGGCCTCGCGTAGCGCCGTTTCGCAATCTTCGACGACCACCCGGGATGCCCGGGCGAAGACCTGCTCGTCCAGTTCACGCACGCCGCGCTGGTGAGACCCGATCGCCACCACACAGGCGTGCTCGGTCAGCAACTCGCCGGGGAACAGCGGCACCGCAGATGTGGTGGCGCAGACGATGATGTCCGCGTCGGCGACATCCTGTTCGGTACCC
This sequence comes from Actinomycetota bacterium, assembly GCA_030853385.1. Taxonomy (GTDB): domain Bacteria; phylum Actinomycetota; class Actinomycetes; order Mycobacteriales; family Nakamurellaceae; genus Nakamurella. The sequence continues at coordinate 7,975 of JALYVF010000189.1, forward strand.
GGGTCGGCGGCGATTCCGTCGGCGCGGAGCGTCTGACACAGCGCGGCAGCGGCTTCAGTCCGGCGTCCGACGACTCTGACTGCCGAGATCGGCCGGATCGCGGTGATTGCCTGCACGTGTGCCTTGGACTGCGGACCGGCCCCGAAGATGGTCAGCACCTGCGCATTCGGCGGGGCGAGGTGCTGCACGGCAAGGGTCGAGACTGCAGGCGTACGAAGCAATGTCAACGCGGACCCGTCGATGAGCAGCTGCGGCGTCAGGGTATCGGCGTCGAACAATACGTACAGGCCTTGGATCCGCGGCAGACCGGCGGACGGGTTGTCCGGTGCGATACCGAGCAGTTTGACGCCCACTGCGTCGACCGACTCGGCCGGCATCAGCAGCAATTCGCCGGACCTCGTGGGCACCGCCACACGTGGCAGGGAACCAGGCCGGCCCAAACCCCCGGATAAGGCCCGCTCCAGCGCAGCCTGAGCCTGATGCGAGGACACCAGGGACGTCAACGTCGATGCGTCGAGGAAGGGCAGCGATCTCACGGCGATCCGGGTGCGTTCACGATGCCGCCCGGCCCGACCCTGACGGTGCCAGATCGACGGCGCCCCAGTCGGTCCGGATGTGTTCGAGGTGCTCGACCATGAGGCTGCGCAGACGCTCGGCATCGTCGGCGACAATGGCGTCGACCAAGCTGATGTGGGACGCGGCAGTGCGAGTGAGTTCTTCCGAGCCGAGCTGCATCGCCAGGTTCAGCTGCCGGGTCTGGTCGCGCAGAGATCTGACGGTCGTCACCAGCCGGTCGTTTCCGAGGATCCGGAGCAGGCCGAGGTGGAACGCGAGATCGGACTCAAGGTATGCCACCACGTCTTTCCGGGCTACCGCATGAACGATATCGTCGGCCAGTAAACGGAATTCGCTCTCCCTGGCAATGACGTCGGGGTGTCCGGCCAACCGCACCATCGACGGGATCTCCAGCAGCGCACGCATTTCGTAGATTTCCTGTCGATCCTGCTCGCCCAGCGGCAAGACCCGGTAGCCACGGTTGCGGACCGCCTCCATGACACCCTGATCGACGAGCGACAGCAATGCCTCGCGGACCGGGCTGGTCGAGACCCCCAGTTCGGCGGCGATAGCTGCCGCCGAATAGAGTTGACCGACAACCAGGTCACCGGTGATGAGGTTCTTCCGGAGGATCGCCAGCACCTTGTCCTTCAGGCTCGACCTTTCGATCGGGCCGCCCAAGGCCTTCATCACTGCTCCGATCCGCCGATGGATCCGGTTCTTCCGATGATCAGTGTCCCATCGACCCGGCGCGAAATGCCGAGGCTGTTGTTGTCATCCAGGGCCGGCGGCAGTAGCGCGTTCGGAAAGCCTTGATAGGCCACGGGTCGCAGGAAACGCGAGATGGCACCGGTGCCGACCGATGTGCTCGAGGCAGATGTCGTCGCGGGATAGGGCCCGCCGTGCTGTTGGGCATAGGTGACGCTGACCCCGGTCGGCCACTGGTTCCAGAGCAGCCGGCCGGCCTTTCCGGCGAGCAGCCGCATCAGTTCGGGGACGATTCGATCGCTCTGCTCGCCCACGATGGTTGCGGTGAGTTGCCCGTCGACCGCCTGCGCTGCGGTCAGCAGATCCTGCTCGTCCCGGTACTTCACCGCCAGAACGGTCGGCCCGAAGCACTCGGAGAGCAGCACCCGAGGATCGGCCAGGACCGCTTCGAGAGTGGACGCCAATACGGTGGGAGTAGGTGGGGTGCCGAAAGCGTGACTCCCCTGGGACAGCACCTCGACCGCGGGATGCCCGGCCAATCCTTCAAGTACGGCGGTGTAACCGTGCTGGATTCGATCGTTCAGCAATGGCGCCGCGGCGGGTAGCGTCAACTGGCCGAGCAGTTCGATGATGACGGATTTCCCGGGGACGAACACGACTCCTGGCTTGGTGCAGAACTGCCCTGCACCCAGGGTGAACGAATCGATCAATCCGCGGGCGATCTGCTCCGCACGTAGCTGTGCGGCGGCAGCGGTGACGAAGACCGGGTTGATGCTGCCCATTTCGCCGAAGAACGGGATCGGCTCCGGCCGGGCGTTGGCCAGGTCGAAAAGCGCCCGCCCACCGGTGATTGATCCGGTGAACGACGCTGCCTTCACCCGCCGGTCGGTCAGCGCCTGCCGACCGGCGTCCTCGCCGAAGATGAGCGTCAACAGACCGTTGGGCGCCCCGGCCCCAGAAAATGCCTCCACGACAAGGCGGCCGGTGAGCGCCGAGAGTTCCGGATGGCCGAAATGGGCCTTGACGATGACCGGGCATCCCGCAGCCAATGCGGACGCCGTGTCTCCGCCGGCGACGCTGAACGCGAACGGAAAGTTGCTGGCGGCGAACACGACCACCGGCCCCAGCGGCTCCAGCACCCTTCGCAGATCCGGGCGTGGTCCCATCCCCCATCCAGGGTCGGCATGGTCGATCCGCGCATCCAGGAACGAACCTTCTTCGAGCACCTCCCCGAACAGCCGCAGCTGGAAGGTGGTTCGCTTCAACTCGCCGCGAAGGCGCCCGTCGGTCAGGTGGCTCTCGGCGATGGCCAGCGCGACAAGTTCATCGGCATGGGCGTCCAGCATGTCGGCGACGGCGTTGAGTACCGTCCTGCGCTGCGCCGCCGACGTTGCGGACCAGATCGTTGCCGCCGACGAAGCTGCGGCAACGATGGCGGAAACAACCTGGCCCAGCTCGGATGTTGGGGAGGCGGTCACTTGTATCCCTTGGCCAAGACGGCCTCGGTGTCCTTGACGACCTGTGCGGCCGCCTCCGTTGACAGCGGCGACCGCGGCGGGCGGCAGGGGCCGCCCTTGCGCCCGGCAACATCCATCGACAGCTTGATGGCCTGCACGAACTCGTGCTTGGAATCCCAGCGCAGCAGCGAGTGCAGATCCCTATACATTGGCAGCGCCGTCCCCCAGTCCGCCGGATCCGACGAGGTGGCCAGCTGATAGAGCTTCAGACAGGCCTGCGGCAAGGCGTTGGGATAGCCCGACACCCAGCCGACAGCTCCGGCGATGCCCAATTCCAGCAGCACATCGTCGGCCCCGACAATCAGGTCCAGGCCCGGCGCCAATTCGTGGAGCTGATAAGCCCGACGAACATCCCCGGAGAACTCCTTGACGCCGACGATGAGGCCTTCATCGAACAGTCGCGCCAGCAGTTCCGGTACCAGGTCGACCTTGGTGTCGAAGGGATTGTTGTAGGCCACGATCGGCAGACCCACCTTGGCCAACTCCCGGTAGTGCTCGACAACTGCTTCCGGGCCGGCCCGGTAGACGTTGGGCGGCAGCGCCAGGACCGACTGGGCACCGGCCTCGGCGGCCTGCTCCGCCCAGGAGCGCGACTGGTGACTGGAGTAGGCGGCCACGCCTGGCATCACCCCGAAACCTGCCGGAGCAGCCTGGATCGCAGTGGTCACCACCCGGGCGCGCTCCTGATCGGACAGAGCCTGATACTCCCCCAGCGATCCGTTCGCGATAACGCCATGGAGACCGTTCTCGGCGAGCCAGCCGACGTGCTCGGCATAGCCGTCGAAATCCACTGATAGGTCGTCGTTGAACGGGAGCGCGGTCGCGACGTACACCCCGCGCCAGACGCGCCTCTGCTCGCTCATAGTGCAGCACTCCTCACAGTCATGGCTCCCGGCGGCTAGATCCGAACTAGCCGTCGATCTGCGTCAACCGGAATGGCCAACCGCTACAGTAATGTGTAGCATATTATTAAGCAAACAGGATCATTAGGGAAGACGATTAGACGTGGGTTCCGCGGTCAGCCAGCAGGCGCGTTCATCGGCACGCGGAGACATCTGAGCGGGATCGAGCAGGAGGTGCGCTGTGTTGTTGGGACGACGGACCCAGGCGGACCGCGCGCGCACCCACCACAAACGGTGCCTGGACTGCCGGGTGACGTCCGATCCCGCCGACCAGCCGGCCACCCGACATTCCTTTCCGACCCGAGCGCGCCCACACCATGGCGAAGATCGGCGGGCATCTATGGCGCTGCGCCCTCGAATCGACCACACTCTCGGTACAACGTCACACATCACTTCTCGACGTGAGACGTGCGGTGCCCCGGGGCAGCACCGTCAGCCGAAACGATCAGAAGGCGAGTCCAGGTAATGAGAGCTATCCGAGTAACCCGCCCGAGGCTGACGGCGTTGATGGCCGTCGGGGCTGCGTCAGCGATCGCCCTGGTCGGCTGCAGCAGCTCCGGATCTGCTGCCACGACGCCCGCATCGAGCAGGGCGACCAACGGGAGTGCCGCCGCTGGTGGACCACCGATCGTGCTGGGCGCGGTCGTACCGTTGACCGGCAGCAGCGCGGCCATCGGCCCGTATATGCAAAACGGCGCCCAACTGGCCATCAACGACATCAACGCCGGCGGTGGTGTGCTGGGTCGGCAGCTCAAGCTGGACGTCCAGGACGGCGCTTGTGATGCGAAATCCGCGGTGACGTCTGCCAACAAGCTGGTCTCGGACAAGGTCGTCGCGTCCGTCGGCGGCTACTGCTCCGGCGCGACGTTGCCGACGCTGCCCATCTTCAACGGCGCTGGGATCCCGATGGTCATTCCGGCAGCCAACTCAGACGACCTGGTCAACCAGAAGCTTCCGCTGGTGTTCATGATCAACGGGACCGGCACCCAGCAGGCTGCCGCCGCGATGAAGTTCTTGACCAAGGAGGGCGCGAAGAAGGTCGCCCTGATGGACGACAGCACCAGCTACTCCACCAACATCACCAAGAACGTCGCCGGTCTGATGGCCAAGGACAGCAGCGGCCCGCAGCAGGCAATTCACGAGTCGGTGACCGCGGGTGAAAGCGACTACAGCGCAAATGTCACCGCGGTGATCAACGCCAACCCCGACTTCGTGTACTGGACCGGGTACTACCAGGAAGGCGGCCTGATCATCAAACAGCTGCGCCAGGCCGGGTACAAGGGCAAGATCATGGTCGCGGACGGCAGCGTCGATGCCAAGTTGATCGAGATCGCCGGGAACGCCAACGCCCAGGGCGTGTACGCCACCATGACCCAGACACCGGAGACCATCCCGGACGGCGCCGCCTGGATCGCCAAATACAAGGCCGCTTTCAAGGCCGCCCCTGGGCCGTACTCAACGCAGTCCTATGACGCGGTTCGCGTCGTGGCGCAGGGCATCAAGGACGCCAACTCCACCGACGGCAAGGCCATCGCCGACGCATTGATGAAGCTGGACGCCTTCAAGCTCTTCTCAGGTCCGCTCAAGTTCACCCCGGAACATACCCTGAGTTCCGGAGGGTTCCTGATCCTGGTGGTCAAGGCCGACGCGTTCGCGGTCCAGGACCAGCTGCAATAGGTCCTACGGTTCCGCCCCAGCCGCCAGCCGGCCGGGGCGGAACCCAACCGGTTCCCGACCCCTGCTGCCTGCCGCTCAGGACGGACGAACAACGATGACACAGCTGATCTGGAACGGCGTTTTCGTCGGGTCCTTCTACGCGCTGGTGGCGCTCGGTTACAGCATGGTGTACGGCATCATCAAATTGCTGAACTTCGCGCACGGCGACATCTACATGGTCGGTGCCTTTGCCGGGTTCGCCATGCTGACGGCCTTCGGCGGCGCGATTGCCGGCGGCACAATCGTCGTGCTGCTGGTGGTCTTGGTGCTGTCGATGCTCGGCACCGGCGTGTTCGGGGTACTGCTGGAGCGGGTGGCCTACCGTCCGGTGCGGAACGCTCCCCGTCTCAACGCCCTGATCACTGCGGTTGGCGCGTCGTTCACCATCGAGTACGGGATGAGCCTGGTCGCCGGCCCGAACCCGCGGGTCTACCCCGTACAGTTGTCCGGCACCGCATTCAAGGTGCTGGGGGCGCGGATCAACGCACAGCAGGTGATTCTCCTCGTGGTCGCCATCATCTTGATGGTCGGGATGAATCTCTGGGTTATCCGCACGCGGTCGGGCCGTGCGATGCGGGCCATCTCGCAGGACCCCAAGGCATGCTTGTACATGGGTGTCAAGGTGGACAACGTCATCTCGTGGGCGTTCTTCATCGGCTCCGCCCTGGCCGGCGCGGCCGGCGTGATGGCCGGCGCCTACTTCGGCTCGATCACGTTCCTGATGGGGTTCATCATCGGGCTGAAGGCCTTCACCGCGGCAGTGATCGGTGGGATCGGTAACATCCCAGGCGCCATGCTCGGTGGAATCCTGCTTGGCCTGCTCGAATCCTTCGGCACCGCCTGGCTCGGTGGCCAGTGGCGTGACGTGTTCACCTTCGTCGTACTGATCCTGCTGCTGACAGTGCGACCAACCGGACTGCTCGGCGAACGCGTCACGGAGCGTGTCTGATGACCGACCGTCCCGACCTTCCGGCCGGCTTGCCCCCGGACTCCGATCCGGCAGCACCCGAACCACCGCCTTCCGTCTGGGTGGCCGGCACCGAGACCGGTGACGACAAGCTCAAACCGGTGCCGCCGGGTAAGGGTGACAATTTCCTGACCAAGGTCCTGCAGAACCGGTACCTGGGATGGGTGGGGCTGGCCATCGCCGTGGTGGCACCGTTCATCGACGGCAGCAACTACGCCATCGGGATCATGACCAATGCACTGATTTTCGTGATGCTCGCCGTGGGACTGAACATCGTGGTGGGCTACTGCGGTCTGTTGGACCTTGGCTTCGCGGCGTTCTACGCGATCGGCGCCTACGTCAGTGGCTCGGTGGCGAAGATTCTCTCTTGGCCGATCCTGGCCACCATCCCCTTCGTGCTGGCGGCGGCGATCCTCGCCGGGGTGATCATCGGCGGTCCTACGTTGCGCCTTCGCAGCGACTACCTGGCAATCGTCACCCTTGGCTTCGGCGAGATCATCCGGATCACAGCGAACAACGTGACAGTCACCCACAACGACATGCCGATCATCGGCGGCCCTTCCGGCATCTACGGGATCCCCGGCCTGTCTTTCGGTGGCCTGGACCTTTCGCCGATCACCAACCCGATCGGTAGTTACTTCGCGACCTTGGTCATCGTCGCGATCGGAGTGCTGATCGCCTCGCGGCTTGGCCGCGGACGGCTCGGCAGGGCCTGGAGGTTCATCCGCGAGGACGAGGATGCCGCCGAAGCCATGGGCATCCACACCTACACGGTCAAGCTGGCGGCCTACATCGCCGGGGCAATGTTCGGCGGTGTCGCCGGAATCTTGTGGGGTGCCAAGCAGACTGCCGTCTCGCCGACCGACTTCACGTTCCTGTACTCGGCCCTGATTCTGATGGCCGTGGTGCTCGGTGGGATGGGCTCTATCCCCGGAGTGATCCTGGGCGCGATCGTGATCAGCGCCCTGCCCGACCTACTGACCGGCGCCGGGGCCTGGCGATTTGTGATCTTCGGCGTGCTGCTGATCGTGATGATGATCTTCCGCCCGCAGGGGCTGTGGCCGCATCGCGCGGTGGAACGCGTCCGACGCCGACTGCGTCAACCCAGCGGCCCAGGTGAGTCTGGCCCATATGGGACCGCCGAACCGGAATCTGTGACAACGTGAGCGCCCCTGCCGGGCCGCTGCTGCAGGTTGCCGATCTGCGCCTCACGTTCGGCGGAGTCAAGGCGGTGGACGGGCTCACCTTCGACGTCGCCGACGGCGACATCCTGTCCGTCATCGGCCCGAACGGTGCGGGAAAGACCAGCGCCTTCAACTGCATCACCGGGTTTTACAAACCGACATCCGGCCGCATCACCTTCGCCGGTGAGAACGTCACCGGCAGGCGACCGTCCGCGATGGCCGCCCGCGGGATGGCGCGCACCTTCCAGAATCTGCGACTGTTCGGCGAGCTGACCGTCCTGGACAACGTGCGCGCCGGCATGCACCTGGTGATCGGACAACATTTCTACGACGCCATCCTGCACTTACCTCGCTATCACCGAAGCGAGGAGGAGGCGACCCACCTGGCTCACAAGTGGCTGGACTTCGTTGGCGCCACCGCCGACCGCGGGGCCCTTGCCCGCAACCTGCCGTACGGCGAGCAGCGTCGAGTGGAGATCGCCAGAGCGCTGGCCCGCGGGCCACGGCTGCTGCTGCTCGACGAGCCTGCCGCGGGGTTGAACCACTCCGAGAAAAACCAGCTGCTGGAGTTGCTGCAGCGGATCGGTGAACTGGGCGTCGCGGTGGTACTGATCGAGCACGACATGGGCCTGGTGATGCAGGTCTCCCACCGGGTGGTGGTGCTCAACTTCGGTAAGGAGATCGCCACCGGCACCCCCGAGCAGGTGCGCCGCGACCCCGCCGTCGTCGAGGCATACCTCGGTGCGGACGACGAGGAGGCCTCATGAACGCCCTGGAAATCACCGACCTGCAAGCCCGGTACGGGCACGTTCAGGCGCTGCACGGCCTGACCCTGCACGTCGGTGAGGGCGAGATCGTTGCGGTGTTGGGCAACAACGGCGCGGGCAAGACCACCACGCTGGCCACCGTGTCGGGGGTGGTGCGGGCATTCGGCGGCTCGATCCGCGCGTTCGGCAAGGACATCACCACGGCCAAGCCGTGGGACGTTGTCGCCGCCGGCATCATTCACGTGCAGGAGGGCCGACGGATCTTCTCCCGCCTGTCGGTGCTGGAGAACCTGCAGATGGGTGGCTACTCGGTCGACGACAAGCGGCTGATTGCCAGCCGGATCGAGCAGGTGTACTCCCTGCTGCCCCGGCTGCACGAGCGGCGGACGCAGCAGGGGGGCACGCTGTCCGGTGGCGAGCAGCAGATGCTCGCAGTCGGTCGCGCGCTGATCGCCGGTCCCAAGCTGATCATGCTGGATGAGCCGTCGATGGGCCTGGCCCCGCTCATCGCCGCGGCCATCATGGACGTCATCAAGTCCGTCAACGATTCCGGCACATCGGTGCTGCTGGTGGAGCAGAACGCTCGCGCCGCGCTGAAGATCGCGAACCGCGCCTACGTGATCGACACCGGCAAGGTGTCGTTGGAGGGAACCGCGGCGGAGCTGTCCGGGGACCCGCGGGTCGTCGACGCCTACCTGGGGGCCTGATCCATTCCTGCAGGGAACTCGAAGCTGGCTGGACCAGGCATGCGACTCCTGGCCGACTCGGTGAGAATCCGGCGGCCGTTAGCTCGAGAAAGGACCACGAATGCGGCTCAACAAGGTCGTGAATGTCGTTGGCTGCCACGCCGAGGGCGAGGTCGGCAACGTCGTGGTGGGTGGAGTCGGCACCGTGCCGGGTGACACGATGTTCGACAAGCTCAGGTACCTCCAGACCCAGCGGGACGATCTGCGTCAGATGTTGCTGCACGAACCTCGCGGGAACGTCGTTCGCAGCACCAACGTGATTCTGCCGTCCAACCACCCGGAGGCCGATTTCGGCTACGTGGTGATGGAATCCACTGAGTACCCGGCAATGTCCGGGAGCAACACCATGTGTGTGGCCACCGTGTTGCTGGAGACCGGCATGGTGCCGATGATCGAGCCCGTCACCAACCTGGTCCTCGAGGCGCCGGCGGGCCTCATCCGGTTGCGGTGCCAGTGCCGCGACGGCAAGGTAATTCAGGTTCGATTCCTGAACCAGCCCGCGTTCGTCTATCAGCTCGACGCCACGATCGAGGTGCCCGATATCGGTTCGCTACCTGTCGACGTCGCGTGGGGCGGGATGGCCTATGTGCTCATCGACGCAGGCGCGGCCGGGTTCACCTTGGCGCCGGATGAGGCGCGCGAGTTGTGCAGGGTGGGACAGCACATCAAGAAGGCGGCGGTGGCTCAGCTTCAGGCCGTGCATCCCACCCACCCGGAATTCCCGGGTATCACCCAGCTGGAATTCACCCTGCCGACCAGATTCGAGAACGGGGCGCTGCGCGGGAAGAATGCGGTAGTTATTAATCCGGGGAGGCTTGACCGGTCGCCCTGTGGCACCGGAACGTCGGCTCGGCTGGCGGTCATGCACGCACGCGGCGAGATCGCCAAGGGTGAGCCGTTCGTGGCGGAGTCGATCATCGATACCGAGTTCCATTCGGTGATCGAGGAGCTCACGACGGTCGGGGAAGTCCCGGCTATTATCCCCAGTGTTGCCGGTCAGGCCTGGATCACCGACCTGTCCAATGTCGGGATCGATCCAACCGACCCATTCCCGACCGGATTCCGGTTGTCGGACACCTGGATGACACTGCCTGAGGGCGCAAACGGGTGAATATCGAAATGTTCTCAGGATCTGTGCATCACGATCTAACGGGGCTTTAGCCGCCGGACTTCTTCGCCGGCGCCTTCTTCTTCACCGTCCTGGTGGTGGTGGACTTCGGTTTGCTGGGTGCTCTCCTGACCGCCGCCTTCTTCGGGGCAGGGCCGCGAGCCCGTCGTTCGGCGAGCAGCTCGGCACCGCGGTCGATGGTCAGCGTGTCGACCTCGTCGCCCTTGCGCAGCGAGGCGTTGGTCTCGCCGTCGGTGACGTAGGGCCCGAACCGGCCGTCCTTGATCACCATCGGCTTGTCGGTGGCTGGATCGACACCGAGTTCGCGCAGCGGAGGTGCCGTCGCGGCGTTGCGGCCGCGGGTCTTCGGCTGCGCGTAAACGGCGAGCGCCTCCTCGAGGGTGACGCTGAACAGCTGCTCCTCGTCGGTCAGCGACCTGGAGTCGGTGCCCTTCTTCAGATACGGCCCGTACCGGCCGTTCTGCGCGGTGATCTCCTCACCGGATGCCGGGTCGGCGCCCACCACCCGCGGCAGCGACAGCAACCGCAGCGCGTCCTGCAAGGTGACCGTCTCCAACGACATCGACCGCAGCAGCGAACCGGTGCGCGGCTTGACGGCAGTCTTGGCACTCTTCTTCGGCGCGGCCCCGTCGGTCGGGGCCTGTTCGGGCAGCACCTCGGTGACGTACGGCCCGTAGCGCCCGTCCTTGGCGACGATGACGTGCCCGCTTGCCGGATCGGCGCCGAGTTCCTTGTCGCCCGCCTCCGCCTTGCTGAACAGCTCGTCGACGGTGGCCGTCGTCACCTCGTCGGGAGCCAGCTCGTCGGGCAGGTTCGCCCGCTCGGTCTGCACCTTGCCGTCGTCGGTCAGCGAACCGTCGCCGACCGGCCGCTCCAGATACGGCCCGTACCTGCCGACCCGCACCAGCACCTGCCGGCCCTGCGAATCCTTGACCAGCGGCAGCGAGTTCACCTCACGGGCGTCGATCGCCTCCAGGTTCTCGCTGACCATCTTCTTCAGCCCGCCGGTCCGGCCGACGCTGGCCTCCGGGCCGGTGCCACCGCCGAAGTAGAAGGCCGTCAGCCACGGAACGCGACCCATCCGGCCGCCGGCGATCTCGTCGAGCTCGTCCTCCATCGCCGCGGTGAAGTTGTAGTCGACCAGCCGGCCGAAGTGCTGCTCGAGCAGCCCGATGACGGCGAAGGCGACCCAGCTGGGCACCAATGCCTGGCCCTTGCGCCAGACATAGCCGCGGTCGGTGATGGTGCGGATGATGGTGGCGTAGGTGGACGGCCGGCCGATGCCGAGCTCCTCCATCGCCTTGATCAGGCTGGGCTCGGTGTAGCGCGCCGGCGGTGAGGTGCTGTGCGAGCCGGGCGTCAGCTCCTTGGTGTCCAGCGACTGGCCCACCTCGAGTTTCGGCAGCCGCTTCTCGGCATCGTCGGCCTCGCCGCCGGCCTCGGCGTCGACCGCTTCCACGTACGCCCGGAGGAAGCCGGGGAAGGTGATGGTGCGGCCAGAGGCATTAAAAACACAGGACACGCTTCCGATGCCATCTAATCCGGTGGGCGACGGTGTCGTGGCGGCGATCCTGACCTGCAGGCTCAGTCCCCTGGCGTCCACCATCTGCGAGGCGATGGTGCGCTGCCAGATCATTTCGTAGAGCCGGAACTCATCGCCGCTGAGCTGCCTCGCCAGCTCGCCGGGCGTGCGGAACTGCTCGCCGGAGGGCCGGATCGCCTCGTGCGCCTCCTGGGCGTTCTTCACCTTCTTGGTGTATTGCCGCGGCGACTCCGGCACGTACTCGGCGCCGTACAGCTCGCGGGCCTGCGTCCTGGCGGCGGTCAGCGCCGTCTGGCTGAGCGTCGTCGAGTCGGTCCGCATATAGGTGATGTAGCCGCCCTCGTACAGCTTCTGGGCCGTCCGCATCGTCCGCTCGGTGGAGAAGCTGAACTTGCGGCCGGCCTCCTGCTGCAGCGTCGAGGTCATGAACGGTGGGTAGGGCCGGCGGGTGTACGGCTTCTCCTCGACCGAGGTGACCGTGGCGGTGCCGCCGGCCAACCCGGTCGCCAGCGCGCCGGCCCCATCCTCGTCGAGCAGCAGCACAGCTGCGTCTTCTGCGCCGGCGCGCAGCTGACCGGTCGATTCATCGAAGTCGCGGCCGACGGCGATGCGGCGGCCGTCGACGGTAGACAGGGCGGCGGCGAAACTGCCCTCGGCTCCCTGCTGGGCGAACCGGGCGTCCAGCCCCCAGTAGGTGCCCGAGACGAACGCCATCCTGGCTCGTTCGCGCTCGACGATGATTCTGGTGGCCACCGACTGCACCCGCCCTGCGGACAGCTTCGGCATCACCTTCTTCCACAGCACGGGCGACACTTCGTAGCCGTAGAGCCGGTCGAGGATGCGCCTGGTCTCCTGCGCGTCGACCATGTTGTCGTCGATCTCGCGGGGGTTGTCGGCAGCCTCTTGGATGGCCGACTGGGTGATCTCGTGGAAGACCATCCGCTTGACAGGAACCTTCGGCTTCAGCGTCTCCAGCAGGTGCCAGGCGATGGCCTCGCCCTCGCGGTCCTCATCTGTGGCCAGGTACAGCTCGGTGGCGTCGACCAGCAGCGACTTGAGCTTGGCGACCTGGGCCTTCTTGTCCGGCGGCACGATGTACAGCGGCTCGAAGTCGTGGTCGGTGTCGACGCCGAGACGGGCCCACGGCTGACCCTTGTACTTGGCGGGGACGTCGGCGGCGCCCCGTGGAAGGTCACGGATATGGCCGATGGACGACTCGACGATGTAGCCGGCGCCGAGGTAGCCGGCGATCGTCTTCGCCTTGTTCGGTGACTCGACGACGACAAGCCGAAGCTGCCCGTCTGGTCCCTTGCGAGCGGCCATGAATTCTCACGTTTCTTCATCGGTGGGTACTGGTGGGACGCAGCAGGTGCGACCCGCGACGTTGAGCCTGCAGGAGCGTCAACGCAGCAGTCGGCACGTACATGCCATGTCGGCGCATGATGCCACGCCCCGGGCCGCAATACTGCCACCGACCCAGCGAGCCATTGTCCGAATTGTTCTCCATACGGAGATTTTCGGCCCTAGCGGGTTGGCAGGATCACCCATCAGCGCTGTCTGACGGGAAGCAATCGGCGGGTGCACCAGCCGGCGGGTCGCCCAGCAACTCGACCAGCCGACCGAGTCGGCGCCTGCCGACCACCCTGATTCCCGGTCCGCCGCCGCGGCTACCGATCACCGCCCCGGTCAGGCCGACCGCCGCAAGCCCGGCCGCCAGCCGTGGGTACATCTGACTGGCGTGCTCGTCGATGCCGAGCAGATAGCCGGACTCTTCTGCGCGGCCGGCGGCCAGCGCCCAGCAACGCAGGAATCCACCGGTCGGCACCGGAAAGGGCGGCACGGTCTTCACCGACCCGCGGGTCCAGGCCGCCGCCAGCGGATCGAGCTGGTGGGTGCGGGCGCTGCGCACCAGGTAACCGCGCATCGGGCGGCCGGGCGGGCGGGCTGCGCTGGATGGCGCTGCCTGGCCGGGCTGGGCGGGCTCGGCTGGCTCGACGGGCACAGCTGGCCGGGCGGGCTCGGCCGCGACGGCGGGTACGGCTACCCGCTGCTCGGCGACTTGTTGCTCGGCTGCCACCCCGACAGTGCATTCCAGCTCGCGGCGGTTGAACTCGTCGGCCAACGCTGTCGCTCGCCATTGGTCGGGAACGACGATGGACAGCCGGCTGCCGTCCTCGCCGATCGACACCTGGCCGTGCGCCGCCAGTAGCCCGCCGAGGTCGGCGAGGGTCGGCGCTGCGACATCCGCGGAGAAGAACGACAACTGACCCACGGCGGCACCGTAGCGCAGCGGGG
>JALYVF010000203.1 GCA_030853385.1 Actinomycetota bacterium
CGAGATCTGCCGCCAGTTGGGTTGGGCGGAGCAGAGCCCTCGCCTCTACCACTACCGCGAACACTCCGGAGCCGAGGTCGACGCGCTCTTGGAGACCACTGACGGCCGGATCGCCGCGATCGAGATCAAAGCCACCGCCACCGTTCGCGCGAAGGACATTCGCTGGCTCAAACGGATGCAGCACCCCTCGGGCCGCAGTTCATCGGCCGCCTCGTCCTGCACAGCGGCCCGAGCGCCATGCCGCTGGGCGAACGCCTCGTCGCAGTCCCCATCGACGTCCTCTGGACCCCAGCGCCGACCAAGCCGCCGATGCGGTAGCAACTCCTGGTCGCCAGAACAGCGCGCCTATTGATCGAGGGCAGACCCGAAGCCGCCTAACGGAGCCGAGGCAGCACTGAGGACGAGCAAGTGACGAGCGGCCGCCGCCGCCGGGATAAGCTGGCCGGACCGAACCCGGACCCTTTCAGGAGCTGCGCTCATGGCCCGTGTGGCTGTCGATGTCGTCATCAAATCCGAGATTCTCGACCCCCAGGGCAAGGCGATCATGTCGGCACTGGCCAGGATGGGGCACCCAGGAGTTCGCTCGGTCCGGCAGGGCAAGCACTTCGAACTCGAGGTCGACGAGTCCGTCTCCGACACGGACCTGGAGCAGATCGCCTCGTCGATGTTGGCCAATCCGGTGATCGAGGACTGGTCGCTCCGCCGGCTCGCTCCCGTCGTGCCGGACGCAGCCACCGATACAGCGAGCGTTCAGCAGTGACCGTCAGGATCGGCGTCATCACGTTTCCCGGAACGCTCGACGATGTCGACGCCGCCCGGGCGGCGCGGCAGGCCGACGCCGAGGCCGTTCCGCTCTGGCACGCCGACGCCGACCTCAAGGGTGTCGACGCGGTGCTGATCCCCGGCGGCTTTTCCTACGGCGACTATCTGCGGGCCGGCGCCATCGCCGCCCAGGCGCCGGTGATGCGATCGGTGATCGTCGCCGCCCGCACGGGGCTGCCGGTGTTGGGAATCTGCAACGGCTTTCAGGTGCTGTGCGAAGCGGGGCTGCTGCCGGGCGCATTGATGCGCAACGCCGGGCTCAAGTTCATCTGCCGGGACCAACTGCTGCGGGTGGACAATGCCGACAGCATCTGGACCAGCGGCTACCGGGTAGGTGAGGAGATCGTGATCCCGATGAAGAACGCCGAAGGGCGTTACGTGGCAACAGAATCCGACCTCGACCAGTTGGAGGGTGACGGCCGGGTGATCCTGCGCTACGCCGGCGAGCCGACGAACACCTCGGGGCCGGCCGGTGGTAACCCGAACGGTGCGCTGCGGGGGATCGCCGGGATCTGTTCGGCCGACGGGCGGGTGGCCGGGCTGATGCCGCACCCAGAACACGCCATCGACGCCCTGACCGGGCCGACCACCGACGGTCTGGCGATGTTCACCTCGCTGGTGGAAAGCCTGACGGTTACCGCCGGAGCATCGGCATGACGACGGCAGCGGACACCCACGCCGTCCCCCAGAACACCGTCGCCCAGGACACCGTTGAGCAGGCAGCCGGCACCCCCGACCTACCGCAGCCGTACCGGGAACTCGGCCTCAAAGACGATGAGTACCAACGCATCCGGGAGATTCTGGGCCGCCGACCGACCGCCGCGGAGCTGGCGATGTACTCGGTGATGTGGTCCGAGCACTGCAGCTACAAGTCCAGCAAGGTGCACCTGAAGTATTTCGGCGATACCACGACCGACCAGATGCGCTCGGTGATGCTGGCCGGCATCGGCGAGAACGCCGGCGTCGTCGGCATCGGCGAGGGTTGGGCGGTGACGTTCAAGGTCGAATCGCACAACCATCCGTCCTACGTCGAGCCCTACCAAGGGGCGGCCACCGGAGTTGGCGGCATCGTGCGGGACATCCTGGCGATGGGTGCGCGGCCGGTGGCGGTAATGGACCAGCTGCGCTTCGGCCCCGCCGACGCCGCGGACTCGCAGCGGGTGGTGCCCGGGGTGGTGGCCGGTATCGCCGGCTACGGCGACTGTCTCGGCCTGCCGAACATCGGCGGTGAGGTGATCTTCGACGCCAGCTTCGCCGGAAACCCTTTGGTGAACGCGGGTTCCATCGGCGTGCTGCGGGCCGCGGACATGTACACCGCGCAGGCGTCCGGAGCCGGCAACAAGGTGATTTTGTACGGCTCGGCCACCGGGCTAGACGGCATCGGCGGGGTGTCGGTGCTGGCGTCCGAGACTTTCTCAGGCGAGGAGTCGGGTGCGGGGCGGAAGAAACTGCCCAGCGTCCAGGTCGGCGACCCATTCGCCGAGAAAGTCCTGATCGAGTGCACCCTCGAGGTGTTCGGCGCCGACCTGGTGGTCGGCATCTCTGACCTCGGCGGCGCCGGATTGTCCTGTGCCACAGCAGAACTCGCCTCCGCGGGTGACGGCGGCATGCGGGTCGACCTCGACCAGGTGCCGCGCCGGGCAGCGGGGATGACGGCGGCCGAGCTGCTGTCCAGCGAGTCGCAGGAGCGCATGTGCGCGGTGGTGACGCCCGACAAGGTCGACGCGTTCCTGGCCGTCTGCGCCAAGTGGGAGGTGCCGGCCGCGGTGATCGGCGAGGTCACCGGGTCCGGTCGGCTGGTGATCACCTCCGGCGGCGAGATCGTCGTCGACGTCCCGCCGCGCACGGTTGCCCACGAAGGGCCGGTATATCAGCGCCCGATCCAGCGTCCGACGAAGCAGGATGCGTTGCAGGCCAACGGAACTCGGGCGTTGCCGAAACCAACCGTTGACGAGCTGGGCGAGCTGATCGTCACCATGGCGGCCTCACCCAACCTGTGTTGCCGGGAATGGGTCACCGACCAGTACGACCGGTACGTCCGCGGCAACACGGTGCTGGCGCAGCCCGCGGACGCCGGGATGATCAGGGTGGGCCTGCAGGCCGACGACAGCTACCTCGGGGTGGCGATGGCGACGGACTGCAATTCCCGGTTCACCGCTCTTGATCCGTATCGCGGCGCCCAGCTGGCGCTGGCCGAGGCGTACCGCAACGTTGCCGTCACCGGCGCTGTGCCGCTGGCGGTCACCGATTGCCTGAACTTCGGTTCGCCGGAGGACCCGGGTGTGATGTGGCAGTTCTCGCAGGTGGTGCGGGGGATCGCCGACGGCTGTCAGCAGCTCGGCATTCCGGTGACCGGCGGCAATGTGAGTTTCTACAACCAGACGGGCTCGACGCCGATTCTGCCGACCCCGGTACTGGGCGTACTCGGGGTGATCGGCGATGTGCGGCAACGGATTCCGGCCGGATCCGGTTCGGCCGGCGACACCCTGTTCCTATTGGGCGAGACCCGCGACGAGCTGGACGGCTCGGAGTGGGCAAGCGTGATGCACTGCCACCTCGGCGGGTTGCCGCCGCACGTCGATCTGGCGGCCGAGCGTCGGCTCGGCGCGGTGCTGGCGTCGGCGGCGACCGACGGTCTGCTGTCGGCGGCGCACGACCTCTCCGACGGTGGTCTTGCCCAGACGTTGGTGGAGATGTGTGCCATCGGTGGCCGCGGCATGGCGGTCCGGCTGCCGGATGTCCGTCATCCCTTCGTCGCGCTGTTCTCCGAGTCGGCAGCCAGGGCAGTGGTCGCGGTCCCGGCCGCGCACGTCGAGGCCTTCGTCGCCTTGTGTGCAGCCAACGACCAGCTCTGCGCCGAGCTGGGCACGGTTAGCGGCGATGGCGACGACCAGCAGCTGGCCATCGAAGACGTCGCCACCGTGTCGGTGGCCCGGCTGCTGGACGCCTGGCGCGGGACCTTGCCGGCACTGTTCGGCTGATTGCGGCTCAAAATATTTACGGCCGGCGAGAACATTGCGCCGTGGCGGGTCTCAGCAGGGTGCCGCCGCGGTGAATCGCAGCGGAAACCGGACCGCGCCGGTGTTGCCGGAGACCGGCAGCCAGACGCCGGCGCCGTCGGGTTGGGCGTCCGGCATCCTGGCGGCGAGTAGCGGCAGCGCCACCGACATGTCGGTGCGGGCGACGAAATGGCCGAGGCAGTGGTGCACGCCGGAGCCGAACCCCATGTGCGCCGGCCGTACCTGGGTGATGTCGAAGGTCGGGTCCGGCATCGCCGCTGGATCCGTTCCCGCCGAATGCGACAGCATCTGCACGATGCCGCCCTTCGGAATGTGCAGTCCCTGGAACTCGACATCGTCGATGGCTTCCCTGGTGACCCAGGTGACGGTCGGGTTGACCCGCATGATCTCCTCGACCGCCTGCCCGCCGAGGTCGGGACGACTGCCGAGCAATGCCCACTGGTCCGGATACCGCAGCAGCGTCTGCAGTGCCAGCCCGAGTTGGTTGCGGGTGGTCTCCATGCCGGCGAAGGCCAGGAAGACCAAGGCCACTCCGAGTTCGTCGCGGCTGAGCCTGCCGTCGCTGTCCTGCGCCTGGACAAGGGTGCTCACCAGGTCGTCTCTCGGGTGCGCCAGCCGGTCGACGACGACGTCGTCCAGATAGCCGTGCAGGCCGGCCAGCGCCGCCTCGATGCGTGGCAGATCGGCGGCGATGTTGACGCCGAACGATTTGCCGAGATCGTCGGCCCAGTGCGCGATCTGCGGCCAATCGGTCTCGGACAGCCCGAGCAACACGCAGATAATGCGAGCGGCGTACGGCTCGGCGAACTCGCCGATGAACTCGACCTGCCCGCGGCCGGCGAAGGTGTCGATGAGTTCGTTGGCCAGTGCCTGGAATTGCGGCGCCATCGCCGCGATCGTCTTGATCCGGAAGGCCGGCATCAGCAGCCGGCGGATCCTGGAGTGATCGTCACCCTCGAGGCTCAGCAGTGTCTGCTTCCACCAGTCGGAGAACATCCCGGATCCGATGCCGTTCTGGGCCGGCCACTGGGCGTTGCCCTGCCGGAACCTGCGGTCCTTGAGCAACGCGCTCGTCTCGGCGTATCGCAGCACCGCCCAGCCGTAGTTCGTTCGGGCGTGCCAACTCTGGTCGCGCGCGGCATGCACCGTTTCCGAGGTGACGTCGAAGGCCGGGTCTGCCAGGTCGAAGAAGGGCGCGCTCGTCATGCCCCATGCTCGCACTCCGCAGGCGGCCCGGCAACGGACCGATGAGCGGCGGTAAGCCGAATCGGCATCGGCCCGAGTTAGCCGGAATTGCTGGTGATGAAGTCGAGGACGGCCGGCCAGGCGGCGCGACGTGCTCGAGAGTCGGCCGCAGCATCAGCAGGCAAGATGACGGCCAAGTCGAAGATCGGACCGTGCGGCAGCAGGATGCCCACGTAGGGACCGGTGCCGACGTAGCTGAGGGCTTGGTATGGCCGCCGGTCCTTCGCCGCGTCCAGGCGAGCCATGATGGCCGCCGCGAACTGGCAGGACGGCCGGTAACCCGGTGATCTTGATGGCGACGGGTTGCTCGGCTGTTGCCGTGGTGGGAGTGATGGTGATGACGACCTTCGCCGCGCTGCCGGTGGTGGTGGCGGGGGAGAGTCCCGACCCGGACAGGGAAGTGCTGGCGTGGGACGTCGGCGGCGTGCCGGTCGTGTCCGCTCTCGACGTGCTGGCGGAGTCCGTTGTCGGTGGGCTGGTGCAGCCAGCGGACACCAGCGCGCCCATCACGATGATTCCGGTGAGTTGCCGCCTGCTGCGGACGGTCATCAACCATCAACTCCCCCACCTGTGCCCACCGACGATAACCGAGGTAACGACAAGGTGTGCGACGTTCGCCGCTCGCTGCCGGCCGCCTGATCGGGCGATACCAATGCCGAGCGGGCTTTGCTCGCCGTCGCTACGTGGGACACTTCAGGGGTGAGTCTGCTCAGTTATTCGCAATCCATCGTGGTGTGGGCGTCCCCGGAGAGCGTGTACGACATGGTTTCCGACGTCACTCGCACCGGCGAGTGGAGCCCGATCTGCAAGGCCTGCTGGTGGGACGAGGGCGCTGGGCCGCAGGAGGATGCGTGGTTCAGTGGCCGCAACGAATCCGACGGCAGAACCTGGGAGACGCGTTCGAAGGTCGAGGTAGCGATCAGGGGCCGCGAGTTCGCCTGGCTGGTCGGCGGCGCGTTCGCCCGCTGGGGCTTTACCTTCACGCCGGTCTACGGTCGGACGCGGCTCATCGAGTCCTGGGAATTTCGGCCCGAGGGCATTGCGCGGTTCCAGGACAAATACGGAAGCGACGCCGATGCCGAGATCGACAGGCGCGCCGAGGAGGCGAAAGCCGGCATCCCGGTGACACTCGCCGCCATCAAGAGGCTGGCTGAGGCGAACGATCCGACGGCAGCGCCCGTCCGTCGCGCCAGTCGTTGATGGTTTAACTGCTGGCTGGATCCTGTCGCGGCGTCTCGGGTGGCGCTATCTCGGCGAGCAAGCGGTCGAACCCACAGCTGCAACCCCGCTCCGAGTCCGAGTCCGAATTCGCGTCGCAGCCGTCGCGGTGTCGGCCGTAGCGACGGAGCCCGTCGGCCAGCCGATCGTGCGCCTGTGCCATCTCGGCGCCGCGGCGTGCGATGGCCGCTTCAATCTCCCGAGCAGATATGCCGGTTGCGAACGGCAGGAAGCCCGACCGCGTCCCGGCGCTCCCCGCCCGGCTCGCACTCTGGTCGCCTTCTGCCTCGGAGTCACTCTGCGCAAGGTTGTCGGCAACGAGCGCCAATGCTTCCGGGTCGACGCCGAAGCCCACCAACAACTGGTGCGCACCGCTCTCCGGCACGTCCAGGATCGCCCGCAACAGGTGCGGCGAGCCGATCGAGGTGCCGCCCAGCCGCTGCGATGTGCGCAACGAGCGTTCCATCACCATCTTGGCGCGTGGGGTGAACGGGATGTGCCCGTTCGGGGCCTTCTCGTCACGGCCCTGCGCGTGTTCGACCTGGCTTCGCGCGGCAGCCAGGCTGACGCCTGCGTGCTCAAGGGTGCGAGCGGTTGCGCCGTCTTCGCGCAGCAGGCCAAGAAGGAGATGCTCGGTGCCAATGTGGTGATGGTTGAGCAGTCGGGATTCCTCCTGTGCCAGCACCACCACCCGTCGGGCGCCGTCAGTGAATCGCTCGAACATCGCGCCTCCCGTTGGTTGCTCCATCAACGGTAGGCCCTGACGAGTAGCGATCCGCGTGTGTGCACATGCGGGGTTGAGGACGCGACAGGGCTTCCCGCCGGCGCCACCCGGGGCGGAGGGCACAGTGATGGCGTGGCCGTGCTGACGGAGGTGTGCCTCGACTCCGTGGCCGGCGTACGGATCGCCGCCGCTGCCGGCCGTCAGATGCGCCGCTCGTTGACGACGAGGTCGACACCACGGACGGTCAGACCATGCCAGAGCGGCAGGAAACGCAGCATCGTGTGGCCGCCGCCGGGGATCTCCAGATAGCTGACAGTGCTTGCCGGGAGCCGACTTTCAGCACATTGTTGCCTCGCCCGATCGACCCAGGCCCTGGTCTGGCCAGCCGGTACCGACCGGTCGGCGGAGCCCTGGATCAGCACCAGCTGCCGACCGGACAGGTCGGTGACCGGCTCACCGTTTGGTAGCCATGGTGCCAGCCCGACCACACCGACGACGTCCCGCTCGCCGACGACCTCTGCCCCGACTCTGCCGCCCATCGAATGCCCGACCAGCACGATCGGGCGGCGTGGATACCGTTGCCGCAACACGGCAATGGCCCAGCGGGCGTCCTTGATCGGTCCAGCACCACCGTTCCAACCCTGCGCAGCATCTCGCAACAGATATACAGCGGGCCGGCCCGGGCCGCGGGTCAACCATGGCACGATGGCCCACATTCTCAGCACCGGCGGCCACCACGGCCACACCGGCTTGGTGTTGGGGTTCTCGTCGCCGCCGTGCAACAACAACACCACCGATCCGGCGTCGTGCCGGCGGCCGGCCCGGTGCAGGACGGCGCCGTCGGGGGAGTGCTCTGCCATGGCTCCAGTGTTCCCGTTCGCCGGCGCTAGCAGGATTCGCTAGGCAGGATGGTCGAGCGGGACCAGAACGTGGGCCATCCGGACCGGGCGAGTGTCGGAAGGGTGTTGCGACGGTGTCCGATCGGGGTAGGAGTCCATCAGCTCCAACACCCGGCGGGATAGCTCGCGGGCCTCATCTGCCGTCAGGTAGAGCACGGTTTGGCCGACGGTGGACGCCTCACGCCAGGCGGGTCCTTCCTCGGCCATCCGGCCGATCGAGCTGAGAGCATCGTGCGTCAGCTCGGACAATGTGCGACCGGCGATCAACGATGTCGCTGCCGCGGACACCACCGGGTCGTCCGGATTTACCGTCAGCGACCGGCCGGCCGCCTTCCATCGCCGTTCCCGACCGTCCTGGCCGGCGCCTGCCGGCACGACGATTCCCCACTTGGCCAGCGCACGGAGGTGGTAGCTGGTGGCGGACGGACTCAACCCGGCGATCTCGGCCGCCTCGGTGGCAGTCAGCTCGCGCCCGGCGAACAGCGCGCCGATCAGCGCTGCCCGGGCGGGGTGGGTGAGGGCCTTGATCGCTGCCGGGTCTCGCAGCGTGACGGTGTCCGTCTGTTCAGCTGGCACGACGTGAGCTTACGGCCTTGACATCTAAACTACGAAAAGTTATTTTCGAAATATGTCCTTCACATCGAGCCGGAACGTCGGCACTCGCGACGTCAGGATCAGTGCAATCGCCAAGGCGGTATCGCTGTTGGGAGACCGGGCGGCGTTGCTGGCGCTCACTCTGCGGATGGCGGCCTCCGGGCACAGCTGGCAGGTCGGCGCCGTGCTGATCGCCGGCATGCTGCCGCTGGTGGTCTGTGCGCCGCTGGCCGGCCGCTGGGCCGACCGCATCGACTACCGACGGCTGCTGGTACCCGCCGCAGCCGTGCAGGCGCTGTGCTGCCTGGCGCTGGCGGCGGCGCACGGCACGGTCGCCACCCTGCTGCTGGTGTTCGCGCTGGGAGCTGCCGAGGCGGTGACGTCGGCCGGCTGGAGTGCGCTGCTTCCGCGGCTGGCGGCCGACGGCGACCTGACGAAGGCCTACGCACTGTCCCAGACCTACACGTCGGTCGCGGTGATCGCGGCACCGGCGCTGGGCGGCGCGCTGACGGCGCTGGGCGGCACCGGACTGCCGCTGCTGCTGGACGCGGCCACCTTCGTCGTCTTGGGCCTGGTGGTCTTCGCGGTGCGACCGAACCCAGCGGCCAAGACTCCGGAAGGCGCCGCGGGCGCCGGCGGCGCGATCGCCGTGCTGCGGGCGGACAGCACCATGGCGGTGGCGATCAGCGGACTGGCGGTGATGCTGCTGGTGATCTGCGCCGTCAACGTGGTCGAGGTGTTCCTGATCCGCAGCACCCTGCACGCCGGTCCTGGCTGGTACGGCGCCGTCGGCGCCGCCTGGGGACTGGGCGTGACGATCGGTGCCGTGCTGGTCGGCAGGCTGAAGTCGGATGCCGCGCTGCCCGCTGTGCTGGTCGGCGGCATCGGGATGATCGCTGCCGCGCTGGTCATCGTCGGAG
Source organism: Actinomycetota bacterium (assembly GCA_030853385.1). Classification (GTDB taxonomy): domain Bacteria; phylum Actinomycetota; class Actinomycetes; order Mycobacteriales; family Nakamurellaceae; genus Nakamurella. The sequence continues at coordinate 9,443 of JALYVF010000203.1, forward strand.
TGCTGCCATCGGTCGGCTGGCTGCTGGCGCCGATGGTGCTCGGCGGGATCGGCAACGGCGCACTCAACGTCTCGGCCACCGCGCTGACGATCGGCAGAGCACCAGCGCACGTCCGTGGCCGGGTCGGCGCGCTGGTGAACGCGGTGTTCGCCGCCGCTCAGCTGGTTGCCTTCACCATCGGTGGGGTGTTGGGCGGGCTGCTGTCGCCGCGGACGCTGTTCGTCGCCGGCGGTCTGCTCGGGGTGCTGGTTGCCGCAGTGATGGCGATGTTGCTGCTGCGTCGCCGTGCAGCGGAAGACCGGCTGGTCGCGACAGCGGGATGACGGTGCCTGGATAGAGTCGGCGGCGTGCCCCGCCGACCAGTGACCGCCGAGGAAGCGGCCGCCGCTATCGTTGCCGCCAGGCTGGATACCGGCGACCAGTCGAGCGCCAAGACGGCCGTGCGACACAGCCTGCAGTGGCTGGCTCAGCAGCATCCTGGCCGATCGGTGGAGATCAGGGTCCCGCCGGTGGCCGCCGTGCAGGCGTTCGAGGGAATTCGGCACACCCGCGGCACCCCGCCGAACGTCATCGAGACCGATGTCGTCACCTGGCTGGACCTGGTGGCGGGCCGGGTGACGTTCGCCGCCGCTGTCGCGGACGGCCGGGTGCTGGCCAGCGGAACCCGGGCCGACCTGACCGACTTTCTGCCGTTGCGCACTGATTAGAGATCTGCAAGATATTGGCCGGCTGAGGGGAAAACCGCCGCCATCGTCATCTCCGGGTCGTACATCAGGCCCGGGAAAGTTCAGCTCCGGAGCGGACGCCGACGAGGCGGTGCGTCCGTAATGTCGGGACCATGATCAAAGCCACTGACCTGACCATGCGCTACGGCGACAAGACCGTCGTCGATCACTTGAATTTCGAGCTGACGCCGGGGGTGGTGACCGGCT
>JALYVF010000228.1 GCA_030853385.1 Actinomycetota bacterium
GATCGTTGCTGGGTGTCTTGTTCGTCCTGGAAGGCGCCGTCGCGGCCGTACCGGGTGAGCAGCAGCTCCCGCAGTCCGCGGACCGTGCCGGCGCCCTGTTCGGCGCCGACGTTGATCATTGCGTCAAGGACGATCGGTCCGGCGCCGTCGCCCAGGTCGGGGGCGAGTGTGTCGTATTCGGCGGCGATGGTCACTGCGACTGCCGGGGTGACGTCGGTGCTGCAGATCGCCTCGGCCAACACCTCGAGGTCGGGGCGCGCCAGGATGGTCGCGCATCGGGCGACGACGGCGGACCCGCCGGTCAACAGGTGCCACACTTGGTCGCGCACCCAGCCGGCGGTGGAGGCGCACTGGGAGGCGGCGATGACGCCGCGTTGCGCGGCCTCGGCGGTCACCCCCCCACACCCGCGGTCGCGAGCGCGGCCAACTGGCCCAGAGCACCGGCGAGTTTACCCAGGCTGTCGCTGGGCGTCTGGTGCGGCACCGTCGACAGGTCGTGCAGCGCGCCGATGGCCGCGTCCACCGCGGCGCGTCGTTCCGCCAGAGTTGGCGGGCGATCCGGGCTGCTCATACCTCCAATTGCAGGAACCGGGTCCGACAGTCACCGGCCTGGAAAGCGCTGCAGCACAACACTTCTGATCACAATCTGGTAACGAATATTGCAGCTCTAGCAAAGGCGGCATTGGCTGCGATGTCGTGCCAGTCAACCGGGTCCGTGCCAGAGATCGAGTGTGCAGATGCTCGGACTCAGTGCGCGGTTCGCGACTGAGGCGCTTGTCAACTTGCTCAGGCTGTCGTGGCACTTCCCTCGAATGCTGACCGGCCGCGACACAACGACTAGCACTGTGCCGCAAGGATTATGGATCCTTGGCGAGGGTGCGGGTAGGAAGGATGTGACTCGGGTTGTGCCTTGGGTGGAGTAAGTATTCAGGCGATCATCGACTCCGGCACCGCGAGATCCTCGCTGGCATAAGACTTTTGATCAATGCGGCGTCGTTGCTCGCGCAGGCATGAGCCAGCCGATCCATCAGGTTGTCGAAGTCGCTGCCCGTCCGGCCGTGATAGGAATCGTCCATCCGGCCCTACTCATCCCACGGCAGCATTTCGATCTTGCACAGCGAAGCCAGATCACGGATGGCATTCCCGCGGATCTCGCCGATGCCCCAGGCGAAGTCGATGCCGGCCACGCCGAAGAGGTCCGGGTCGGCGGTGCCGGCTCGATACCGAAGCCAAGCCTCGCCGCCGGTCAGGAACTGATCGGCCGTCAAGTCGGCGTCGTCAACGACCTGCCTGCCAACGACTTCGGCGTCGGTTCGCACCCACCGGAGCTCGCTGGCACTCCAGTGCTCGACGATCCAGTGATCAACGTTCTTGCCCTCCACGAAGTAGGTCGCGAAACCGCAGCGTGCCCTTGCCGGGAATCCGCGCAACCTGAGCAGCTCGCAACTGAGCACGGCAAAGTGTCGTCAGGTTCCGAGCACGCGCTTGTCCACCGCCCTCGGCCGTTGTAGTGGACCGGGTCCAACGCCGTCACCACCTCGATCAGCGCCTGCGTCGATCTGATGTTGCGTTCCGCCTCGCGATCCGCTGGGACGCCGGCAGCGATCGCGTCACCAGGTTCGACGACGAGATTCTGCGCAATCAGGCACAGCGCAACCGGATCCGCCGGTAGCTCGCCAAACAAGACCGACCGGTCGGGATCCAGCAGTGTCAGGGGACCGGGGATGGCGTAGTCGGCGGGGTCAATGGTCATGTCTCGCAGGCTAGGCGACCACACCGACTTCGGCAGGAGTCGACGCAGAATCCGCTCTGGCTCAATAGTTGGTGGTGCGGGTCCGGTGTCGCGGTCGGTCGCGGTACACCTGCTGCTGACCCCTGTTCCAGAGTAGGTAGTCCAGATCTGCGGCCGTCACCGCACCATCGAACTGCTCGGCCAGCAGCTCCACCGCATGGACGGCGCAGGCCCTGATCTCCAGCTCCTGGTCGGATCCGGGCGCCAACAGCGCCGCCGAGTCGATGGCGTCGGCCAGCTCGGCGTCGTAGCGCAGCACGCCGTCGGTGCGCAGCACGTGCGGCACCAAGTTGTCGGCGAAGATCGTCAACCGGTGCAGGTCGGTGAACCGACCTGGGCCTTGCCCGTCGAATGCCAGCGACAGGTCGACCGCCGTCAGCTGGGCCCGCTTTCCGAACAGCACCTGGCGTCCGTGATAATCGGCGGTGTCATTGAACAACGGCATCTCGGTGAGCAGACCTGCTAGCGCCACCGCGCTGCCGGCGGCCTGCTCCGGCACCGCCGAATACCGCCCGTTGAACCGATCGGTCAGCCAGCGGCCGAAGTCGTTCAGCGCGCCGGCGAACAGCACCATCAACTCGTCGACCGCCGGATTATCGTTCTGCCCCAACAGATCTGCCAGATGGTCAGCGGTGAGGGCGGTCAACTCGGCAGGGCTGAAGGCGCCGTCACGCTCGAAACGATCCTTCAGCGCCGTCGACACGGTGAAGTAGCCGGACATCCCCGGTCGCTTGCGCAGTGCCGGGAACCAGCCGGAGCCGAAGTTGATGCTGTCCAGGCACAGTACGTAGCCGACGGTGTCCTCGGTGCCGCCGCGAAAGTGGTGCTCGGCGTCGTAAGCCGGCGTTCCCCACTCGGCGACCGGTAGCTCGCCGGCATAGTCGGCGATGCGATCGGTGTCGATCCGCACGTGTGCGGCGAGATTGGCGACCTGCCGGCAACTCGCCCGGATCCGTGTGGCGATGTCCACATCGCCTACGGTAGCGACGGGAGCTGCCCGGTGAGAACCACAGTCGGTACGGGGATGGGGGTCGGAGGATGAGCACGCAGCCGGCCATCGAGATCGATGGCGTTGGCCGGGACTTCGCAGTGTCCAAGGGCGGGGCGGTGCGCGCGTTGGACGACGTGTCGTTCAGCGTTGGCGCGGGTGAGGTGGTGGCGCTGCTCGGTGCCAACGGCGCCGGCAAGACAACGCTGACGAAGATCCTGGCCACCCTGTTGTTGCCCACTCGCGGTACGGCCAGGGTGATGGGTCATGACGTGGTCGACGCGGTGAAGGCGGTTCGCGGCTGCACCGGGGTGATTCTCGGCGGCGACAAGGGCCTGTACGACCGGATCAGCGCCGGCGAGAACATGCGGTTCTTCGGGATGCTGGCTGGGGTCTCGTCGGCAGCGCTGCGGACCCGGATCCCGCAGATGCTGGAGCAGGTGAACCTGGCCGATGTCGCCGACCGCAGGGTGGAGACCTACTCGAAGGGCATGCGCCAGCGGCTGCAGGTCGCGATCGGCCTGCTGGCCCGGCCGGCGGTGCTGCTGTTGGACGAGCCGACCGTCGGGCTCGACCCGGTCGAGGCAGGTCGGTTGCGGGTGGTGATCGCCGAGTTGCGGGGGCAGGGGGTCAGTGTGCTGCTCACCAGCCACCTACTGCTGGATGTCGAGCTGCTGGCCGACCGGGTGGTGATGCTGGAGTCCGGACGGATCCGGGCGCAGTTGCCGGTGGCCGCCTTCGCCGCGCTGGCCGGCTATGCGGCAGTGGTCTCGGTGACCTTCCGCGGCGAGCTGGCACCGGGTGCGCAGCTTCCGGACGGTGCGGAATACGAACTGACAGAACTGCCGGAAGGCTTGCACCGGGCCGACATCCGGCTGCGGGAGTGGTCGGGGGGCACCTTCGGCGAGCTCGGCGGATTGCTGGGTGCGGCCGACGTCGTCGACATCTCGGTGCGTCAGCCCAGCCTCGACGAGGCGTTCGTGCAGCTGGCCAACTCCGGGAAAACGCAATGACGGAGACGAGCGCAGAGCAGCCGAGTGCCCAGCCGTCGGGCGGGGTGGCGGTCGGCGTGCGGGCCAGCACCCGGTGGAGTAACTCGATCGCGGTGTTGTTGATCTGCGCCCGGATGCAGATCATCGAGCTGAAGTCGACCTGGGTGGTGATCGCCATCGCCGTGATCCAGCCGGTGGCGTTCCTGCTGATCGCGTTGGTGCCGTCGGCCGACAGGTCGGCGAGCGCCGCCACCCCGATCGTGCTCGGGGTTGCGTTGTCGGTCTCCTGGTCGGCGACGGCCTGGGGAGCGGCCAGTGTGCTGCGCCGGGAACGGGCGATGGGCACCCTGGCGAGGGCCCTCGCCGGCCTGGTTGACGCCCGATTGATCGTGCTGGGCAAGGGATTGGGCGCCTCCGTCGCCTCCACCGTCGCCGGGCTGCTGGTGCTGGCGGTGGCGGTGCTCGCGCTGCGGCAGCCGATCCGACTGGACAATCCCGGCTGTCTGCTGCTCGGCCTGCTGGTGCTATTCGCTAGCGGCTCGGCGGTGGGTCTGCTGATCGGATCGGTGTTCGTGCTGAGCCGGTACGGCGGGCAGATCTCGGCGATCCTGGTCTACCCGGTCCTGCTGCTCGGCGGAATGCTGGTGCCGCTCGATTACCTGCCTGCTCCGGTCAGGGTGCTGTCCTGGGTGTTCAGTCTGCGCTGGCTGCAGCAGTTCCTGGCCAGCAGCGCTCACGGCTCGCCGGACTGGCCGGCACTGGTAGTCGCGGTGCTGTTGACCGCCGGGTACGCGCTCGCCGGTGCCGCGTTGTTCTCCGTCGTCGCCAGAAAGGCTCGCCGCGATGGCACGATCAACCTCTACTGAGCCGCGCTTGCCGGAGTCGGCGGACGCCTCGGCTGCGGCCAGCGCCCGGTCGCGAGTGGGGATGCTGATCCGATTCGGTTTTCTGGAGTTCCGCGCCGGCAATCCGCCGGTGATCTTCCTGACCGCAGTGTTGCCCAGAATCGTGCTGCAGAC
>JALYVF010000230.1 GCA_030853385.1 Actinomycetota bacterium
GGTCGATCTGCTGGGCCGGGTCGCTGTTCGGCGGCATGATCGCGACGGTGATCCTGGCCTCGTCGATGATCACCCGGGGAATGTCGTCCTGGTCGAAGATGTCCCACGGCACGTCGTCGTCGGGTTCAAACCCTTCGGGTGGCAGGGTGCTCAGGAACTGCTCACGCGCGATGGACTCCGGGTCTTCCACCCAACCCCGGTACTCGTCTGTGTTCCCCAACATGTGTTCGGTTCTAATACCTCTAGCTGCGGTGTTCAAGGGTTCCTGGCAAGTTCACCCGAATGCCGATCGGACACTCAAACAGCAACGAAACGACGACTGCCGTTACGCCGCAACAACTCTGGCACCGCACATTGGCACCCCTCAGAGGCTCAGTCGGCGCCTCAACGTCTCCCGCTAGCTAGCGAACGAGCCTGTCGATCGCCGTGGCGAAGGCCAGCAGTTGGTCCCGCGGGATCTTCAGCCCGGCCGGCGCCCGCACCACGACTTGGTGGGCCGCCCGATCCAGTCGGATGGTGGTCGACGCCGCCGTCTCGATGGCATAGGCGCCGCCGCCGATCGGCACACATCCCGGGGTGACGCAGGCGTGAATGCCGGCGGCCTGTTTCGTCACCTCGACCGTCACGGCCAGCCGAAGGTTGCCGATCGCCGGGAAAGACCCGCCCTGCAACCGGTTCGTCGCACATCCGGCGATGAGTGTGCGGTGTGGCTCGACCACGCCGCCAAGGGTCGCCTTCGCCTGCGCATCGGCGCCTGCCGGAAGTTGCGGCCAGCCGCAGGTAGATGCTGAGCCGCTGGCGCCCGACGATTCACCCGAAGCAGTTGTGCCGGCGGCTGAGGAGCCACCGGTGCCACCGGCCGCAGGGGTCGGATGTTTCGAACCACCGCCGCCGCTCAATGCAGCACCAGCCGAGCTCGCGCTGGACGAGCTCGCGGCGGCCGAACTTCCGGCGGCCGAACTCTGCGCAGCCGAACCCGCGGCGGGGGCCGAGGCCGCCGCACTGGCCGAACTCGACGCCCCCGACGACCCACCGGCCGCCGCTGCGCCTTGTGAGCCAGCAGCCGATGCCGCACCGGAACCAGCGGCGAAGGTGCTCCCTGCAGACGGCGCTTCAGCGCTCGCCCCCGCAGCGGCGGAGCCCGCTCCACCAGCGGCACTGGCACGCTCCAGCACCCTCGAAGCGGAAGGGGCAGCGCTGGCCGCCGAGCCCGAGCTGGCGGTGTTGCTCGCGCCGTTGCCCCTCAGCAACGTGGCAGCGCCCACCACCACGGCGGCGGCGGCGGCAGCCGCTAGCAGCCCCTTGCCGATCTTCAGCCGTCGGCGCCTGGCGAGTTCGTCGGTGTATGCGTTGTTGATGCGGTTCTGCTTCCCGGGCGGGGCCGGCGCACCGGCGGTCTTTGGAGTCGCGACGTCCGGAGCAGCGGCAGCAGCGGCCCGTGCTGCCGCCAGGATGGATTCCGCTGTCACCGCGGAATCGGGGGCGTCCGAGACGTCGGCAGCGAACAGCCCGCGCAGCGCCTGCTGATCGGCCTCCGAGATATCGGCGACATCGGCGCCGGACCCCGACGCGTCGTCAGCGCCGGCGGTGACTGCCTCCCAGTCGTCGCCGAACAATGCCCGCAGGTCGATCTTATCGTTCGCGGAATCGTCGTTGGCATCGCCGAAGTCCTTGTCAGTCATGGTCTTTCACCTCCTCCACGTCTGGAGTTGCCGTCTCGCGTGTCTGTGCCGCCAGCCCGAATGCAGCCAGCCCCTCGGCTCCGAGGGCAGCCTTCAATGCCTGCAGTCCCCTGGCGGTCTGCGACTTGACGTTGCCGGCCGAACAACCGAGCGCCGCCGCTGTCCCCGTCACGTCCAATCCTTCGTAGAACCGCAGCACCAGCACCGTCCGCTGGCCGACCGGGATCTGATCCAACGCCTGCCGCATCAACTGCCGATCCACCACGGCACCGGACATGTCGCCGGCGTCTCCCGGCTGCGCCGACCCGCCGATCGGTGCCGCGGCGGCATCCCACTCGGGCAGCTGTTCCGTCGACGTCTCCCTTCGCCATGGGCGACGCGACTCATCGACGGTCGCCCGGACAAGGCAGGAGCGGACGTAGGCATCCAGGGCCCCGTGGTCCCGGATCCGATCCCAGGCCCCGTAGAGCTTGACGAACGCCGTCTGGGTGAGGTCGTCGGCCTTGTGCCAATCTCGACACAACACGTACGCCGTGCGCCGGACATGCTCGCGCCGGGCCGTGACGTAGGCAGCAAACTTCGCCTCCTCCTCCGGCCCCACTCGTTGGTCCTCCTGCCCCTGGGTGATGGACGGAACCTAGCCTGTCGCGGGTTGCACCGGGCCGCAATCCGGCCTACCGACGCGAAGTCGATACTCGGGCTGCGACCAGCGCGCCCACCCTGCAACGATCATCCGGTGACGAGCACCCGCGCTGCGACGATGGCGCTGGTCGGGCTGCTGGCAGTGTCGGCGGCCTGGGGTTCCAGCTTTCCGTTGACCAAGGTGGTGCTGGAGCAGGTGGGCGCCGCCGATTTCCTGGCGGTGCGATTCGCCATCGCCACCATTGTGATGCTGGCCCTTTTCCATCGCGCGGTACGTGCGCTGCCGAAGCACGCGGTGTTACGCGGCTGCGTGCTCGGGGTGCTGTACGGGTCTGGCCAGCTGCTGCAGACGCAGGGCCTGCAGCACACACCGGCCGCGATCTCCGGCTTCATTACCGGGCTGTACGTGGTGCTCACCCCGATCTGCGCGGCCTTGCTGCTGCGCAGCGCCGTCGGTCGCCGGGTCTGGCTGGCGACCATCCTGGCGGCGGTGGGGCTGGGGTTCCTGGCCCTCAATGACTCGTTGACTATCGGTGTCGGCGAGACGCTGACGGCGGTGTCCGCGCTGCTGTACGCGCTGCACATCGTCGGGTTGGCTGCCTGGTCGCGAGCAGAGCAGGCGCTCGGGTTGGCGATCGTCCAACTCGGGATGACGGCGCTGCTGGCGCTGATCTGGGCGGTGCCAGGCGGCATTCAGCTGCCCCACACCCCCGGGGTGTGGCTGGCGCTGACCTACATGGCGCTGATCTCCGGTGCGCTGGCGATGGTGGTGCAATCGTGGGCGCAGGCGCATCTGGTGGCGAGCAGGGCGGCGATCATCATGTCGACAGAGCCGTTGTGGGCCACCGTTTTCGCCGTCAGCTTCTTCGACGAGCAGCTGACGGTGCGGATCGTCATCGGCGGCATTGCCATCCTGGTGGCGATGCTGGTGGTAGAGCTCCGGCCGCGGACCAGGCGGACCGATCCGCCCGACCCACGGCCGGAAGACTTGCCGAAAATGGCAGCCTGATGACAGTTGTGCTGCAGCGCTAGGTCAGCCGGACTGCCCAGATCGGCGCCGTTGTCGGCGCCTTCGAGCCACCTGCCGGCTCTACCGTCACCGCCAGCGCGGCGTCCTCGGCCTTGATCGGCAACACCAGCGGAGCGTTGGCCGCCAGATTCACTAAGCCCTCCGACTGCGGCGCACCACCATCGATCTTCCAGATCTGGTAGGCCTTGCCAGCAGGCGGCGCGGCCATCTCCGGCAACTGCAGGACAACGCCCAGGCAGTGCGTCGACACGTCGACGGAGCCACCGGTACCGACATTCGGGTTGACCTTCTTCGCCGCCGAATCCGAGGTCACACATTGCTGCAGCTGTTGGCTGGCCGTTGGCGGCGCAGTCTGGCTGCCGCGCACGGCCCAGGTGACGCCGCCGGCAATCACCACTACTGCCGCAGCTGCCGCCAGCCAGCCGGTCGGCCTGCGCAACCAGGAAACCTTGTGCGGTGCAGCGGATCCGATCGGCACCACCGTGTTGCCGTCAGACCTGGCCGGCTGGTCGACGGGAGCATCCGGCGGAAGTTCGGTGGACCGGTGACGGCCCTGCAGCCCTAGAACGATCGGTGGCAGCTGCGGGGTGCGGGCGGCCGCCTCCAGTACCCGATCGCGCAGGGCGGCGGGCGGGCGGACGGCCTCAGCGGCACCGAGCAGGGCCGCCGTCTCCTGCAGGCCGCGGAACTCCTCGGCGCAGGTTGGGCAGTCGGCAAGGTGCTCGGCGAACGCCGTGGCCTCGTCGGCAGGAAGAGCATCCAGCGCCATGGCGCCGGTGGACATATGCAGCTCGGCGCTCATGCCGTCACTCCTAAGCAGTCGCGCAGGCGGATCAGCCCGTCCCGTAGCCGGGTCTTGACTGTCGGAAGCGGTGCACCGAGCACCTGCGCCACCTCGGCGTAGGTGTAGCCGCTGTAATAGGCCAGCCCAACGGACTCCCGCTGAAGGTCAGTGAGGGTGTGCAGGCATTTACGGACAGCCTGCCGCTCGAACGACGCCTCAACGGCCTCACTGACCGTGTCGACCTCCCGTTCGGTGCTGGCCTGCGCGACCTTGGTCTCGCGCACCGAAGACGCCTGCGCCGACCGCACTCGGTCGACCGCGCGGGCATGGGTGAGGGTGAGGATCCACGAGGTAGCCGATCCCTTGGTCCGATCGAACCTGGTGGCCCGACGCCACACCTCAAGGAACACTTCCTGGGCGACTTCCTCGGCCTGCGACGGATCGCGCACCACCCGGCGCGCCAATCCGTAGACCCTGGCGGAGAAGGAGTCGAAGAGCACGGCGAATGCGGCCTCGTCACCCTTGGCGGTGCGGGCCATCAGATCCTCAGGCGACACCGGCTGGCTATCGGCCGGATCCCCATCAGGATCCGGGACCAGCGACAACGACGACGACGGTGTCTTCATGCCTGTGATCCTCCCTATATGCGGCGAATGTCAGAGATTCGTAACCAAATCCGCGCCGGATGGGTACTCCGACGAATGCACACTGGACGAAGACACCTGTTGGCTACCCCCGGTAGTCATCCACGCTGGAACCGGCAACGAAGAGAGGGTATGGCCACCGACGTACTACCTCCATCCACCACCGCCGGCGGGCTACCGCCCAGGTCGCCGGTGGTCACCCGCCCGCGCGCCGCCGTGCTCGGCATCGTATCCGTCGCGCTGACCATCGCGGTGGCCGAGCTGCTGGCGGCGGTGGCCTCCTGGACCGGCCTGATGAGCACCTCTGCCTCACCGGTGCGATCGCTGGGACAGGCCTTCATCGACATCACGCCGGCCTGGTTGTCCGAATGGGCCAAGAAGACCCTCGGCGCCCCCTGGGACAAGATCACCCTCGGGATCGGGATGGGGGTGACGCTGCTGATCGTCGGCGCGATTATCGGACTGATCGGCAGGCGGAACTATTGGATCTCCATCGGTATCGCGATCGCGCTGGGGGTGGTGGTCGCCGTCGCGATCGTGTCCAGGGCCGACGCCGGGATCGTCGATGTGCTGCCGCTGGCGATCGGCGTCGTCGTCGGCTGTTGGTATCTGCGCTCCGCCTTCTCATCGGACGCTCCGGCCCGCACCTTCAACAAGGCAGGCGGGGTGACGGACAGGCGCGGATTTCTGCGATTCGCCGGATACGGCGTGCTCGGCGCTGCCATCGCCGGCGGGATCTCCAGGCTGATCCCGTCCGCCGCCGCGACCGTAGATTCGCGGGCCGCCGTCAAGTTGCCGCCCGTCTCCAAGCAGCCGGAGGCCAGCGTCACCACCCTGGACAAGGTCCCAGGCATCGCCCCCTACGTGACCGCGGACAGCAACTTCTATCGGATCGATACCGCCTTCACCCTTCCGGAGCTGACCACCGCCGGCTGGAAACTGCGGATCCACGGAATGGTCGACAACCCGATCGAGATCAACTTCGACCAACTGCTGAGCCGGCCGCAGATCGAACGGATGGTCACCCTGACCTGTGTGTCCAACCCCGTCGGCGGTCCCCTGATCGGCAACGCCCGCTGGCAGGGCATCCACATCGCCGACCTGCTGGCCGAGGCCAAGCCACAGTCCGGAGCCGACTGCGTGCTGTCCTCCGACGCGAAGGGCTTCACCGTGTCGACGCCGCTTCAGGCACTGACCGACGGCCGGGACGCGATGCTGGCGGTTGGCATGAACGGCCAGCCGCTGCCGGTCGAACACGGCTTCCCGGTGCGAATGGTGGTGCCCGGCCTGTACGGCTACGTGTCGGCCACCAAGTGGGTCGTCGACATGGAAGTCACCCAGTTCGCCAAGGTCAGCGCCTACTGGACCCGCAACGGCTGGTCGGATCATGGCCCGATCAAGACCTCGTCGCGGATCGATGTGCCCAGCGGCGACAAAGCGATCTCGGCCGGCCCTTTCACCGTCGCCGGCGTCGCCTGGGCCCAGCACCGCGGCATCTCGAAGGTGCAGGTACAGATCGACAATAAGCCGTGGGCCGACTGCACATTGTCCAAGCCGGTGTCCAAGGACACCTGGGTGCAGTGGTCGTACCAGTGGGACGTCACCCCCGGCTACCACACCATCAAGTGCCGGGCCATCGACGGGACGGGGGCGCTGCAGATCGCCGCCGAACAGGACGTGATCCCGAACGGCGCCACCGGCTACAACGAGATCAACCTGCAGGCCACCGCCTGACGTCGCGGTCTGACGACGCCGCCTGACGACAGCGCCCGAGTAGGTTCGCCAGGGTGACCCGCCGCACCGTTCCCGTCCCGCTTGTTGCCCTCGTCGACGCGCTGCTGGTGATCGTTTTCGCGGCCATCGGCAGGGAATCGCACGACGAGTCGCACCCGGCGTGGGGCGCACTGGGCACCGGCTGGCCGTTCTTGGTCGGCGCCGCGGTTGGCTGGCTGATCGTGCTGACAGTCCGGCGCGCAGCTCCGTTGACGGTGCGGCAGAGCTGGCCGGTCTGGCTGGCCGCGGTGGCCGTCGGCATGCTGCTGCGCCGGTTGACCGGCGCCGGCATCGCCTTCTCGTTCATCGTGGTGGCCACGATCGTGCTCGGGGTGTTTCTGCTGGGTTGGCGGCTGCTGGCCGCCGCGCTGCTGCGCGACCGGTCCGCCGGCGCCATCGACCGCCATCCCCCAGCGGCGACCAGCAGTGCCGATCAGGAATAGGCGTCGGTGCCGGTCCGGCGGGCCCGGGCCGCCTGGTAGCGGTGCAGGATGATCGCGACCAGCAACCAGCCGGCTCCGACGCCGATCTCGGCCAGCACCGACGTCAGCTGCCATGGCTGACGGGCGGTGATCGCCCGGATCGCGACCAGGCCATGGGTGGCCGGCAGGACGGTGCCGATCGCGTCCAGCGCCGGCAGCTTGCCGCGCG
>JALYVF010000279.1 GCA_030853385.1 Actinomycetota bacterium
GTCGACGGCGGTGCGGGTGCGCCGACCGTGCGCAGCAGCCCCCCGGGCGGTCGCCAGATCCGGGCACGCTGGTGGAACACTCGCGGTGTCCGATTGCCGAACGTCCTCCGGCGACGATTCGGCTGTCGGACACCAAGGCCGCCGGATTGTCATTTGGGGATCGGTGACCGGGCACCGATCGTTCTACGGTGCGGATGCGGGAGGATCGCAATTGGAACCGGCACTTTCGCGTTTGGTGTGGCCGCCGTGGAACGATGAGGCGTGCCTGAGGCAACGTACGACCGCATCGGTGTGCACTACGCACGGGGTCGACGGCCGGACCCGCGTTGGCAGGCCGCGGTGCATGCGGCCCTGGGTACGTCCCGGTCGGTGCTCAATGTGGGTGCGGGTACGGGTTCGTACGAGCCGGCTGACCGCTACGTGGTTGCCGTCGAGCCGTCCCGGACCATGATCGCGCAGCGGCCGGCCGGAGGAACGCCCGTACTGCAGGCGGCCGCCGAGAACCTCCCTCTGGCCGACGGCTGTTTCGATGTGGCGATGGCGTTGGTGACGCTCCACCACTGGCGTGACTGGGCGGCCGGGCTCCGCGAGATGCAGCGCGTCGCACGTCGGGTCATCGTCCTGCACTTCGACCCAGAGTCGTTTCACAGCCGCTTCTGGCTGGTCCGGGACTACCTGCCAGAGATCGGGGAGCTTGAGTTGAAGATCCCGAGCGTGCAACAGGTCGCCGCCGCCCTTGGGCGGAACGTCGAGGTCCAGACGCTGCCAGTGCCCTGGGATTGCATCGACGGTTTCTTGGCCGCCTTCTGGCGACGACCGCATGCCTACCAGAACCCCGATGTGCGGCAGGCAATGTCAGGACTGCAACTGCTGGACCCGCAGGTACTGACCCGGGGCATGAACCAGTTGCGGATCGACCTGGACGACGGCACGTGGGAGCGCAAGAACAACCACCTGCTCAAGCTGGATGCCCTGGACTTGGGGTGGCGGCTCATCTCCACCGGAACGACACTCGCTACCCGTCTGAACGAGAGCTGACGCTTTCCCGCAAGACCATCCTCTACCGGACCGCGACGATTGGGAGTACGCGAACGAGGATCACAGAAGGGCCGGGCCAGTCCAGGCCGTGATGCTTTTCCAATGGGTAGAACCCATCGTCTTGTAGAACTGTCGCGTGTCTGCGTATGGCTCGCTGTCGAACGACGGTCTAACCGTATGCACGGACAGCAGGCGGCACCCATCGCTGGTGAGGTCGGCGGCGACGCGCTCGACGAGTGCGCGGCCGACACCGCGTCCACGTACATCAGGCGCGACGGCGATCAAATGGAGTTCGGCTGCCTCCCGAAAGTGTCGTAGCACGAGCGCGACCCCGACGGTGCGTCCGGAATCAACGGCCAGCAGGCTTTGGAATGCCTCCGATCCGGCGTCGTGCTCGTAGGAGTCGATCGCGTCCGGGTCGCCGAACCAGTTGGGCAGTGACTTGAGGATCGATCGGACGGCGGACGGGTCTTGCCGGTACTCCAGGTGGGCGGGCACGCCGACATCCTCGCATCGGAGGACTCGTGCGCGGTGACGCGTTCTGGTTCGACCCGGGTCGTTTCACGTGAGCCCCGCGCCGCTCGCCGGACCACCCCGGCAGGACCAGATCTAACCGCAACCGGATCCTCGAACGAGAAGGGGCCGAGCCCTGGACCAACAGATCCCAGCCTGATCAACGCAAAGCAAAAATCAGATTGGTATGGGCTCGCTACACGCCGGTGGCACCGTCGATGCACTGACGCAGCAGGTCGGCGTGGCCGTTGTGCCGGGCGTACTCCCCGATCATGTGCAGATAGATCCACCGCAGGCTCGGGTGTCGCCCGTAGACCTCCCGCACTGACTCCGCGTCCAGGTCGGTCCATTGGCCTGCGGCCCTGTCGGCAGTCTCGATCTCGGCCCTGAACGTCTGGAGGTCGGCTTCGGCGTGCACGGCGGCTGCCATGTCAAAGTCCGCATCTGGAGCGTCATCGGAACCATAGAGATCTGGGATGTCCTGCGCCAGCAGGATGCGCTGGAACCAGATGCGCTCCTGACGGGCGAGGTGCCGTATCAGCCCGAGCAAGCTCATGTTGGACGGTGGGATCGGGTGGATCGCGAGTTGGTCTGAGGTGAGTCCGCGGCACTTGTCGATTAATGTTTCGCGGTGAAAATCGAGCCACCACTGCAGTTGTGCCCGTTCGGATCCGGCGAACGGCACGAAAGCGCGGTTGCTGGAGCCGGGTAGGAGTGGTGTCGTCACGACCGGCACGTTACGGGACCCGACAGGCAGCGGTGACCGAACAGACCGCCCCTATGACGATCCATGACCGGTCAACCCCGACCGGTTGTGGCCTTTTGTCAGCGGCGCCGTCTCAACTACGTCAGGATTTGCAGAGCAAGTTCGGCACAATCCAGACAGACCGCGATGTTGCCATTCCCTGCGACAACTGGGCGTGGCCGTGCTTCCGAGTCCTGCAGACCGCAGAACGAGCAGGCAGGCTGGCGTGATGGCCGTTCACCATGCCGAGGTGAACGCTCGGCGTTTCCGATCAGTGGCGTGCGCGCAGTCCAGCCCGTCTCGTCCCAATCCACCCGTTGATGATCGCTTGATGCGCTGATCGACGCCAGCGGCTGGCCGTGTGTCACTCGCGGATGGTCTGCTGGGATGCTTCTGGACGGGGACATCAGACCCCGTTGTAGGTGGCTACATCTTTAGGTTCAGCGC
>JALYVF010000283.1 GCA_030853385.1 Actinomycetota bacterium
GGACAACTTCAGTGTCGCGATTGGACAAGATCACTGGCAAATTGGCCAACTTCACTGGCAATCGACACACGGGGCCGACACGCCGGACTGCTCGGCCTGGCCCGGGCGCCCCAACCTGGTCGCTTCAACCCCTCGGTCGGTTGCCGACCATAACTCTGTTTATGCGACCTGGGCTGTGGACCTCGCTGCGCCGGGCCGGAGACATCTTTCGGGCCACGGCAGCCGCACGGACGCCTTGCGAATATCGCAACACCAGGGCGTAGCGTACAGCCCATGAACCCAGTCGCGTCACGGGTGCTCGCGGTCATCGAGTCGACCGGTCTGAGCCACCGGGCGTTCAGCGCCGCGGTCGGCATCGACCCCACCAAGCTGTCCAAGTCTCTGCACGGCGCCAGGGAGTTCCGCACCGACGATCTGGCCCGGATCGCCGTCCACGGACAGACCACGACCGACTGGCTGATCACCGGACAGCAATCGCCGTTCGCAGCCCCGAAATCAGGGCATCGTGGCTGATCAGACCGGGGATAACATGGTGTCGGAAGCACGTTTGTGGTCCCGACCGTCGCCGCGTCGATCGACCTGGTAGTGCAGATCGGCATAGAGCCGAACGGCAAACGCCGGGTCCGCGAGATCGTCGCGCTGCCGGGCCGGGTCGAGGCGGGCGTCGTCGAGACCGCCGACATCTTCACCTCCGACGACGGCATTCTCGTTCGGGCCCAAGGCTTTCCGCCCCACGCCAACCGTTTCGCCCGCTACGGGATCGACCTTCCCGCGCTGCTGGCCGGGCGGGATACCGGCGTCGACGGCCGTCATCACGTGTGACGCTTCCGCCAACGGGTGCACTGAACGCCTGACTCCTCCGCGACCTGCGTAGGTACCTCGAACTCCTACCCAGGTCGCGAAGTCGACGATCAGCGGTCGGCGGTGTCGGCCGACTCAACAGACTGCCCAGCAACGGATTCAGGCTGGTCCGCGTCCGCGTCAACAGCCGGTTTCGGGTGCCTAATGCTGGCCACGATCGCCGCGGTCAGGACCAGCACGATCACCCCGAGGCTGAGCAGCGATGGAATCTCCGGGATCACCGAGCTGATGACCTTGTGGCCGGCCTGCAGGAACAGTTTGACGCCGATGAAGGCCAAGATGAAGGCCAGTGCCTTTCCCAGGTAGTGGAACTTCTCCAGCATGCCGGCCAACAGGAAGTACAGGGCTCGCAGGCCGAGAATGGCAAAGGCGTTGGACGAGTACACGATGAACGCGTTGTCGCTGACGGCCAGCACGGCCGGCACCGAGTCGACGGCGAACATCAGGTCGGCTGCCTCGATGGCCACTACCACCGCGAGAAGCGGGGTGGCGAAACGCTTTCCGGTCTCCTTGATGAAGAACTTAGTGCCGTGGTAGTCGCCAGTGATCGGCCAGATCTTGCGCAGTAGTCGTACGGCGGTGCTCTTGCCGGGATCGACGGTGTCGTCGGAATCCTTGATGAGCTTCCAGGCGCTGTAGAGCAGGATCGCGCCGAAGACGAACAGGATGGCGGCGAACTTGCTGACGATGCTAACGCCGAGGCCGAGGAAGATGCCGCGGAAGACCAGTGCACCGATCACCCCGAAGAACAGCACCCGATGCTGATACTGGCGTGGCACCTTGAAGTATCCGAAGATCAGCGCGAAGACGAACAGGTTGTCGACGGACAGGCTCTTCTCCAGCAGCCAGGCCGTGGTGAAGTCGACGGCGGCGCCGCCGCCGAAGAACAGGCCGAGGATCAGGGCGAAGATCAGCGAGATCCCCACCCAGACGGCGCTCCAGATCGCGGCTTCCTTGAAGCCGATGACGTGTTCCTTGCGGTGCGCGAGCAGGTCGATGGCCAGCATGATCAGCACCACCGTGCCGAATGCTGCCCAGGCCCAGAGCGGAACGTTCATGAGAGCTCCTTTGCAGACGGGAGAGCCTTGCTTCGTCACTCCAGTCTTACTTGCAGAGGCTCTGCAGTTTCGGTCTGAATCCGGCCGACTTGTGCGCATTAGATTGCCGACTATCGGCAGTTAGTGCGGATCGGCGGGCCAACCCAGCAGTCGCGCACCCAGTACCGCTGCATCCAAGGTGAACCGCTGACCGGGATCGTCGGGGTGGTGTCCGGTCAATTGCCGCACCCGGTCGAGCCGGTAGCTGACCGCCCGTACCGACAGGTGCAGAGCCCTGGCCGTAGCCGAGGTGTTGCCGCCGCTGGCGAAGTAGCCGAAGAGGGTGTCCAGCAGCGGGCCAGCCCCGCCACGCGCCGCCAGCAGTGGGGTGAGCACCTCCTCCAGCAGATCGCGGATCGCTGCCTCGTCGCGCAGCAGCACCCGGTACACCAGCATGTCGGTGGCATCGAGCACGGCCAGCGTTCGACCGAGTCGAAGGCCCAGCTCCAGGGCTTCGATGGCATCGTCGAACGACTCCCGGATCCCGGCAGCGCCGGGATGCGGTCGGCCGACCCCTACCTGCCAGCCGCCTCCCGACGAGGCACGTTTCGTTCTGGCCGGCAACGCGGCGGTCAGTCGATCGACGACGGTAGTCACCGCTTCTCGGTCCGGCGCGGCGAAGACCACCACCAGCTGCCCGTCCTTGGTCGCCACCAGCGCGTCGGAGTCGGCCTTGCTGCCCAGCAGAGAGCGCTCCACTGCCCGGCTCACCGCGCTGTCGTCGGTGAAGCCGCTGTCGGCGCGCACCACCGCTACCCCGTGCGCGCCGGCCAGGGTGAGTCCGAAGCCGGCCGCTCGCTCGATCAGCCCGGCGACCGTGCTGCTGCCCGCCCCGATGCCGTGGAGCAGGTCGTCGACGAACTCGCGGCGGGCCAGCTCCTCGGCCCTGATCAGATCGCGCCTGGCCAGTTGGTAGCCCTCGGTCAGCGCCGCCACTACGTCGTCGGCGGCCCGCAGCACCGCCTTGCCTGCCCGAACCACGCCCTGCGGATCCCGGTCGGCCGCCAGTACTTCAGGCAGCTGGTCCCAGACTCGCCAGGCGGCCGACAGATACAGATCCAGCAACGCCCGCAGGGCTACGCCCTTGGCGGCTGCCGTCCGTCCGACGTCGTTGAAACGCTTGGTGTCCTTGCTGTTCAACAGCCGGCCGGCCGCTGCCGCATCGACAACGATCGGCAGGAAGTCGCCCAGCAGCGCTGGGTCGAGGCCGCCGGCATCGTCGGCGCCGGCCTGCGCGACGGACGCCAGATCCACCGGTGCCGCCGGCTCAGCTGCACGTCGGGGGCGGGGCATAGCGCTCCTTCTCCTCGACGATTCCGGCGACTGCCGCCAAGGATACGGACGGTCGCTGGCCGCGAGACGAAGACAGGTATGCCCGGCCGAAACGACTCTCGGCCGGGCACACCCATCACCTCAGAGCTGCGTGGTAGCAATCAGCTGTTCGGGGTGAGATGCAGGATCACGTAGGCCACGTTGGCCGGGTTCGGCGACGGGTCCATGTACTGGTTTTCCTTGTCGACCCAACCGCCGTAGTTCTTGGTGTTGTACTCGTACCAGCCGGCCGCGTACATGATCGGCGCGACGGGAACCTGATCGGACATCACCTTGGACAGCGTGTTGATCGCCGCGGCACTGTCCGCCGCGGTGCCGGCCTTCGCGTAGTCGGCGAGAGCCTTGGTGGCGTCGGCATTGTTGAACCGACCGTAGTTACCGCTGGCGTTGTTGCCCTTGGCGATGGCCGGATCGAGCCAGCCCTCGTACTGGGCGTACGGCGACGGGCTGGACGTGCCCCAGTGGATCGAGGTGTCGAACGTCCCGGCAGCCAGGTCGGCGTACCACTTGTTGGCGTCAACGCCGTTGACCTTCGCGTCGAAACCGACCGCCTTCAGGTCAGCGGACATGATCTGCGCCGCCTGGTAGTAGTCGGTGTAGGCGGTCGGATCCTCGATGTTGAACGATACTTCGGTACCACCCTTGGCCCAGATACCCTTGCTGTCCTTGGCATATCCGGCGGCCGTCATCAAGCTGGTGACGGTGGCAGCGTCCTGCCCGGCCTTCAGATCGTTCTTGTAGCCGGCCGGAAGCACGCTCTCGAAGTTCGGCAGCAGCAAGCCACTGGACGATGTCGCTGGCGCCTCGTAGCCCTGTTCGGCCTGCTGGGCGACCTTCGCCCGGTTCAGACCGGCACTGATCGCCTTACGGACCGCGGCGTCCTTGAGCGCGGCCGGGCCGGTGGCGACGTTGAACACCAGGTTCACCGTGTTGATGGCCGGGAACCAGTACTTGTTGGTTGCCGCGTTCTTGGCCACGAAACTCTGCTGGATGTTCGAAACGAAGTTGCCCGCATAGTCGATCGCGCCGGCCGAGAGCTGCTGCAGGGCAACGTCATTGCTCGAGTACGAGGGCACGTCGACCTCGGGAACGGCCACCGTTCCACCCCAGTAGCTCGGGTTCGCCTTGAACTGCAGGCCCTGCGGGGTGAACTTCGCCAGCGTGTAGGGACCGGTACCGATCGGCTGCGCGTCGGCAAACTTCGACGGGTCGGCGGTGCCGCTGTAGGCGCTCTTCTTGACGATGAACGTCTGCCCGGCAACGTTATAGATGTTCTGGAACTGTGGCGCGGTGAACTTCACGGTCACCTTGTTGGTGCCATCGACGCTCGCGCTGGCGATGGGCAGCCCCGACCTGTTGGTGGCCGGCACGTCCTTCATCACCTGATACGTGTACGCAACGTCGGCCGCCGTCAAGGGCGAGCCGTCACTGAACTTGACCCCGTCGCGCAGGGTGAAGGTGATCGCCGTGCCGTCGGCGTTCCAGGCGAAATCGGTTGCCAGCCACGGATAGGCGGTGTTCGGCTTGAGGTCGTTGAACATCAGCATCGGCTCATAGAACAGGCCCTCGATGTTCAGTTTGTAGCCGAACCCGTTGGAGTTGAAGGCGTTGAAGTTGTCCTCCAGTGAGGGGATCGGGTTGTTCTCCACCACCAACGGTTTGCTGCCCTGCTTGGTGGGCATGGCCGGGCCCTTGGCCAGGATGACGCCGCCGTGCGCCGCCGCATTCGGGACAGCCGGAGCGGACGATGAGTCACCCGACGGGGCGGACGACCCGGCGGACGGTGCCGACGACCCGGCAGACGACCCGGCAGACGGCGCGGACGACTCGGCCGACGACCCGCTGGAGCCGGCCGGCGGCGCGCTTGATGCCGATGATGCACCGACGGCGGCCGGCGCCGACGACGGCGCGCTGGAGCCGGTGGTTGAACCGGAACTGCCACAGGCGGTCGCGAACAGGGCGATGACGCCCACGGCGGCGACGCCGGTGATGGATTTACGCAACATGGAGACCTCTCCAAACTTCTCGGCAGCTCTGCCGAGGGTGGACGTGATCGGACTGTTCTTGGCACTGACCGGCCGTTGCCGGCCGCTGTGATTTCACTGCAGCACTGCCCATTCGGCGCTCTCCGCAGAGAGCGGACGACGCCAGGTTCCCGGATCCGGCGATCTCGTTCCGGACGGTGGCGGGCGTTTGGCCGCGATCGGAGATCTGGTGATCGGCGACGCGGCTCGGCGCGATCTCATGTGCTCCCAACACTTTCCGGCGACTCGTCGCCCGCGACAACCGTCCGTCCCGACTGGGCCGGCTCGAGCGGTTGCGGGCTGTGCAGCCAGCAGTCCGCCGTATGCGAGGCCGTCACCTGGAACGAGGGTGGCTGCTCGGTGGAACAGATCGGCATGGCGAAGCGGCACCGCGGGTGGAAGCGGCAACCGGTCGGTGGCTGCACCAGCGACGGCGGCGCCCCGGAGGCACCGAGCCAGGTCTTCTCCTCGGTCTCCGGATCGGGGGCGGCACTGAGCAGCAGCTTGGTGTACGGGTGCGCCGGTTCGTTCACGACGCTGTCCGCCGGCCCCGCCTCGACCACCTTGCCGGCGTACATCACCATGATGGTGTCGGCCAGGTACCGGGCGGAGGCAATGTCGTGGGTAACGTAGAGGATTGCCAGCCGCTCACGATCACGCAGGTCGGCGAGCAGGTTCAGTACCCCGAGCCTGATCGACACGTCCAGCATCGACACCGGTTCGTCGGCGATGAGGACCTTGGGTTCGACGGCAAGGCCCCTGGCGATGGACACCCGTTGTCGTTGGCCGCCGGACAGTTCGTGCGGGTACTTGCTGATGAACTGCTCGGCGGGTTCCAGCGCCACCCGGCTCAGCAACGCCAGGATGGTCTCCTCCAGGTTGTCGCCGCTGCGGCCGTGGATCAGCAGTGGGCGGCCGAGAATGTAGCGCACGTCGTGGGCCGGGTTCAGCGATGCGAAGGGATCCTGCAGCACCAGCTGAACGGACCGGCGATAGTCCTTGGACGCCGCCTGATGCAGGCTGATCTCCTGACCCTGGAAGAACAATTTGCCCGAGGTGAGCTTATGGGTGCGGGCCAACATCCTGGTGAGGGTGGACTTGCCCGACCCGCTCTCCCCTACCACTGCTGTCACCGATCCCGGATGCAGCGTCAGCGAGATGTTCTCCGCTGCGTGCACGGTGCCGCGCCCGAAGCGGCCGACCCTGACCTTGAACTGCTTGGTGATGTCGACCGCTTCCAGGATGCCGCCGCCGCCCGCAGCCGCATCGGGATCGGTTGGAGTCACCAGCTCACTGTGATCCTCTGTCATCGCGACTGATCCTTTCCGCCGATATCGGCAAACCCTTGATGCTGTACCACTTGTCCACGCATGCTCGGTCGGGCGCCTTCGGTTCCGGCTGCCGACGGGATGGCACCGAGTTCGGCCGGAACCTGATGGTGTCCGTCCTGCCGCCAACACAGCACCTCCCGCGACCCTGATACGTCGTGCAGTTCCAGGATCGGCGGCTCGGTAGTGGCGCACTCAGCCACCGCCCAGGCACAACGCGGGTGGAATGGGCAGCCCGACGGCACGTGCCGAAGATCCGGAGGCGCGCCGGCAATCCCAGCCATCACCCTCTTCTCGCCGTGCAACGACGGGAACGACTTGGTGAGCCCGTAGGTGTACGGATGCCGAGGAGCCCGGAAAAGCGCTCTGGCCGGCGCCTTTTCGACCAGTCGGCCGGCGTACATCACCGCGATGGTGTCGGCGATCTCGATCAGCAGCGACAGGTCGTGGGTGATGAACAGCACGCTGAAGCCGAGCTGCTCCCGCAGCTGCATCAGCTCCCCGAGAATCTCCCGCTGGATCACCACATCCAGCGCTGTCGTCGGCTCGTCCATGATCAATAGCTTGGGCCGCAGGGCCAGCGCCAGCGCGATCATCACTCGCTGACGCATACCACCGGAGAGTTGATGCGGATAGCTGGACAGTCGGTCGGGTGATATGCCCACCATTCGCAGCAGTTCCTGCGAGCGCGCGCGGCGCTGCTTCGGCGACATCGATGTGTCGTGGGCCTTCAACACGTCGTCCAGCAAGGTGCCCACCTTGAGTACCGGGTTCAAGGCGTGCAGCGCACTCTGGAACACCACGGCGATCTGCGACCAGCGCACCTCCCGCAGCACCTGGCGATCGTCGGTCAGCAGATCGATCGTCCTCGGCTCGACACGACCGGCAGGCGATCCCGAACCCTCGAAAACGTCGGAACCTTTGCGGTAGCTACCATCCGGCCAGTCGTAGAAGTAGGCCTCGCCCGCGGTGATCACCCCTGGATCGCGCAGCAACCTGGTGACGGCGTAGGCGAGCGTCGACTTCCCGCTGCCACTCTCGCCGGCAAGGCCGACGACCTCGCCGCGACGAATACTCAGGTTGACGTCGGACACGGCATGAACGGGATCCTTGCCCACCCCGTAATCGACGCTCAGGCCGCGAATCTCCAGCAGCAGGTCGCCCGTCGACGACGATCCCTGCCGCAGCAACGGCTTGTCCTCGGCGATGGTCACGGTGTTTCCTCCAGGCCGGCGCCGGCGGTAGGGCCGATCGGGCGAACGACCGGGCGGCGCACCACCGGGGTGAATCCCAACTGCGGACGCAGTTTGACGCCGATCGTTTTGCGCGCCTTGCGGCCGCTGTTCGCCACCCGCAGCCGCGGGTTGATGTACTCGTCGATGCCGAAGTTGATCAGCGCCAGGCTGGTACCCAGCAGTGCAATGGCGATGCCTGGCGGGATGTACCACCACCAGAAACCGGACTCCACCGCGGAACTCGACGTCGCGTCGAAGAGCATGGTGCCCCAGTTGTAGTCGGAGCCGGCGCTGACGACCGTGAGGAATCCCAGCCCCACGTAGGTGCCGATGGCGTAGATCGTGGTGAACAGGAATGACGAGGCGATCACCGCAGTCAGGTTCGGCATGATCTCGGAGAAGATGATCCGCCTTGTACTCTCACCGCTGATCCGGGCGGCCTCGACGAAGTCTCTGCTGCGGGTCGACAATGCTTGGGCCCGCAGCACTCTGGCGCCCCACGCCCAGCCCGTCAACGCGATGATCAGGCTCACCACGATCGGGTTGCCGGTGCGATCCGGTCCGAGGAAGGCGCCGATCGCGATCAGCAGCGGCAGTGCCGGGATCACCAGGAAGACGTTCGCCAGCAAGGACAGCACCTCGTCGACGATCCCGCCGATGAAGCCGGCAGCGATCCCGATGATCACCGACAACACGGTCGCGATCAGGCCGGCCAGGAACGCGACGATCACCGTGGGCCGGGTACCGGCCAGCAGCTGGGACAGGATGTCGCCACCGATGTTGGTCTGGCCGAGCCAGTGCTGACTGCCGGGAAGCTGCGACGGCACGGTCGAACCGGCCATCGGCGGCCCGACCAGCGGGCCGAGCGCCGTCGGGGCCTGCGGGGCGATAATCGGCCCGATGATGGCCAGCAGCACGAAGATCCCGAGCAACACCAACCCGATGATCATTTTCTTCGAGCGAGCCAGCCGAAAGCGTCGCTTGGGCCCCTTGGCCACGACCGGCAGGATCGGGTCTGCTGCCACGTCGGTGGTGGTGTCAATGATTCCCACGATGAGTCAGGCCTCCTGTCGGGTGCGTGGATCCAGTGCGACATAAAGGATGTCGGCGACGAAGTTGGCTGCCAGCACCACCAGCGTGATGACCAGGAAGATGCCCTGCACCAGCGAGTAGTCAAGGCTCTTCACCGCGCTGAGCAGGATGAATCCGATACCGGGGTAGGAAAAGACGATCTCCGTCAGCACCGATCCCGCGACGACGAAGCTCAGCGCCATCGCGAAGCTGGACACTTGCGGCAGGATCGCGTTCCGCATCGCGTACCAGACGACCCTGCGTCGTGGCAGGCCGGCCGCCTCGGCCAGCAGCACGTAGTCCTCGTCCCGCACCGTCACCATCATGTTGCGCATGCCGATGATCCAGCCGGCCAGCGAGGCGATGACGATCGTCAGGGCCGGCAGAATGCCGTGGTACAGCGCATCTTTGATGAAGTCCCAGTTCCAGCCGATGGTGCTGTTGAGGTAATCGTAGCCGTTGATGGCCGGCAGCCACTGCAGGTGCACCGAGAACAACAACACCAGCAGGGTGGCCAGGAAGAAGTAGGGCATCGCCTGCAGGAAGGTGGTGACCGGAAGCAGCGACTCAATCCAGGATCCGCGCTTCCAGGCCGCCACCGTGCCGATCAAGGTTCCGACGATGAAGCTGATCACCGTCGCCATCCCGACCAGGATCACCGTCCAGAAGAAGTGTTCGCCGATGACGTGGGTGACGGGCACATTGCCCTGGCTCATCGACAGGCCGAGGTCGCCATGCAAGATCATGTTCCAGAAGTGCAGGTACTGGCCCCACAATCCCTGCCCGGTACCGACGCCGTACTGCAGTTCCAGCGCGTGGAGTGCTTGCGGCGGTGCGCTTTTCATCTGCGCGAGCGCGGTGAGCACCGGATCGCCCGGCACCATCCGCGGGATGAAGAAGTCAAGGGTGACGGCGGCGATGGCTGCCACCAGATAGAAGCCGACCCGTCGGGTGAAGGTGCGCACGATCAGCCCCTCCTGTCCGCGTCGACCGGCGCTGAGCCGGTCCGGCTGCCGACCAGCGAGCCGCCATCGGCGTCGGAGTTTCTGTCGCCGCCGGAATTGTTGGCCGCCCGATGCCGAGCGATGATCTCGGCGAACCGGCGGCCGCTGGTCTTGATGGTTCGCCGCTGCGAGGCGAAGTCGACCCGGACAAGGCCGAACCGCTTGTCGTAGCCGTAGGCCCACTCGAAGTTGTCTAGCAACGACCAGGCGAAGTAGCCGGCAATCGGCGCTCCCCTGCGCCTGGCACCGGCGCAGGCCTCGATGTGCGATTCCAGGTAGGCGGCCCTGTCCAGGTCGTCGACGCGGGAGTCGGCGTCGACGTGGTCGATCCAGGCAGAGCCGTTCTCGGTCACCTGGATCTGCCGCGGTCGGTACTCGTCGTTCACCCGGACCAGGATGTCCTCCAGACCCTGCGGATGGACCTCCCAGTCCATCGCCGTTTCCAGCGCACCAGGGACCCGCAGTTGGGCGGCTCTCGGACCGCTACCGGTCGGATCGTCGCGCACCACCTCGCGCTTGTAGTAGTTCACGCCCAGGTAGTCCAGTGGTTGGGCGATCAGCTCGAGGTCGTTGCCACGCAGCGGCGGCTCGACCCCGTAGGTATCGACCATGTCCTGCGGATAGCCGCGGCCGTGGATCGGATCGAGCCACCACCGATTGGTGTGCCCATCCTGGCGAACGGCGGCGGCGATGTCCTCCGGTCGATCGCTGGCCGGCTCCGCGGGCCCGAGGTTGTTCACGATGCCGACCGACGGGGTGAGCGCCGCCGTCGATCGGATCGCCTGCACGCCGAGCCCGTGCGCCAGGTGCAGGTGCACCGAAGCCGGAACTGCGGCTTCGATGCTGGTCAGCCCCGGCGCCATCACCCCTTCAAGGTGCCCCAACCAGGCCGAGCACAGCGGCTCGTTCAGGGTTGTCCAGTTGACGACCCGGTCGCCGAGGGCCGCTGCGACGATGGCGGCGTAATCGCCGAAGGCGTAGGCGGTATCCCGCCGCGGCCAGCCGCCCTTGTCCTGCAGTGTCTGCGGCAAATCCCAGTGATACAGCGTGACGAAGGGGGTGATGCCCCTGGTCAGCAGGCCGTCGATGAGCGCGTCGTAGAAGGCGATGCCCTTGGGGTTCACCGCGCCGGTCCCGTCCGGCTGGATCCGTGGCCAGCCGATCGAGAGTCGGTAGGCGTTCACCCCGAGCTGCGTCATCAGGTCAAGATCGGCCGGCCACCGATGATAGTGATCGCAGGCCACGTCACCGTTGTCGCCGTTGTCGATGGCCCCCGGCTGCCGGCAGAAGGTGTCCCAGATCGACGGGCCACGGCCGTCGACGTCGTGGGCTCCCTCGATCTGGTAGGCCGAGGTCGCGACGCCCCAGGCGAAGTGCTGGGGGAACGATGATGTCGAAGCCTGCACAGCGGCTGTCCCTTCGGTGCTCGGTCGCGAGGTGGTCTGTCTGCTGTCTGGCCGTGCTCAACTACTGCCGAACTAGGTCGAGTCCCTGATGGTCAAGCTGGTCGGAATCACGTGCCGTGTCTGCGCACTGGGCGCACCCTGAACATGGGCGAGCAACATGTTGGCCGCCGCCTGACCCATCTCCAGTAGCGGCTGATGCACAGACGTCAGTGCCGGTTCGGTGACCGCTGTCAGGGCGACGTCGTCGAAGCCCACCACCGCCACGTCCGTCGGCACCGCGAGCCCGGCGTTCCGCAGCCCGCGCAGTGCCCCGGCCGCGGACAGATCGTTGTGCGCGAACACCGCGTCGAACTCGACATCGGCCGCCAGCAGGCTCTCGATGGCGGCCCGTCCACCGTCGAAGGTGAACTCGCCGTCGGTCACCCGCTCCGGCCCGATCGGCAGGCCGGCCTCGGCGTAGACCTGCGCGAAGCCCTGTAAACGCTCTGTTGTACACCCGAATCCAGCAAATCCGCGGACCACCACCGGGTGCCGACGCCCGGTGTTGAGCAGGTGGCTGGCCGCCGACTTCGCACCGTCGAAGTTGGTGGTGGCCACCGACGGAAACAGCGGCTGGCTGGCTCGATCATCGATCATCACTACCGGCAACCCATTGGCGTGCAGCCTGGAGATGTAGTCGAGGGTGCCTTCCGGCTCGATCACCACCAGGCCATCGAACGACTTGGCCGAAGCCTGTGAGACGAACCGGTGCATCGACTCGTCACCGCGGTTGCAGGTGAACAGCATGAGGCCGTGGGCCGCGGCCTCGAGAGCGTCGATCGCGCCCTGCAAGACGTCGCCCATCCATGGCCAGATAAGAGAAGGGACCAGTACGCCGACCACTCCCGTCCGCCCGCGGGCGAGACCGACCGCTCCGGAACTGGGAACGTAGCCGAGCTCTTCAATCACCTGTCGAACCCGAGCCGCCGTGCCCTGGTCCAGGTCGTCCTTGCCGTTGAGAACTCGGGAAACCGTGGTCTTGCTGACGCCGGATTTCAGGGCCACGTCAGCGATGGTGATGCGCACGGTGCCCGTCCTCTCTGACGTCACTGAACTTCGGGTCGGGCCCGGAAACGACAAAGCCGAGCGGTTCCAGAATGCGGCCGGAACCGGTACCGGAATCGGTTCCGGCCTAGTGTGGGGCGAGCCACACCCCGCGGTCAATCACGGAACGGTAACGATTCAGGACGAATGTGCCGGGCCGGACCCCTGACCATTTATTGCTCGCCATCGCGAGACGCGGGCCGCATCCGGTGCTCCTCGACACCAGATGGCCAGCCGCCGTCATCGCCGAAGACGGCCGGGATCTGTTGTAGGGCACCACTTCTCGGTGCCACCCGTCAGACGGCGGCCGGCCCGAGTGCCGGCTCGAACGAGGTGACGGCGGTGGCGCGCGACCTGGCCTCGTGCCACGACAAAGCGGTCACCGATCCGGCGACCACCGCAACCCCGATCCATTGACTGACCGTCAGCGGGCTGCCGAGCCAGGTTCCAAGCACGGCACCGGTCAACGGGAATGCCAACTCGGCCAGCGTCGCCCTGGACGCGGGCGTCCGGCGCAGGCCGGTGTAGTACAGGGTGAGGGCCAGCAGGCTGGGCACCAGCACCAGACCGAGCAGGCTGAACGAGGCCGACAGGCCTGGCACCCAGAACGGGTCGCCGGTGCACAGCACGATCAGTGCTGCTGCCGGCAGCCCGAACAGAAACCGCAGCGCCGTCAGCTCGGTGGCACCAACGTACGACGTCACCAGCCGGCCGAACACGGTGCCAGCAGCCCAGAGTGCAGCGGCACCGAGTGCCAGCAACACCACTGCGAGCCCGGACAGCGTCAGGGCCAGCGGATGCGGGAACGCCAGCAGCCACACGCCGATCAGACAGGGAATGAGGAACAATGCGAACCGGCCGCGGAGCCGTTCCTTGAGCACGACGACGGCCAGTGAGATCGCGATCAACGGCTGAAGATGTTGCACCACAACGGGTGTGGTGAAATCGCCGTGCGAGGACGAGATCTTGAAGGCAAAGGTGAACAGCGCGGTGGCGACGGCGGAGGCTCCCGCGCCGATCGCGACGATGGCCCACCGGATCCGCACGGGTGATCGCCTGAACGCCGCTATCGCCCGCGGCAACATCGGCAGCATCAGAATTGCCAGCACCAGGTGCTCGGCGAACACCACCGTTGCCGGCGCGGCCTGCCCGAGTACGCCGCGCCGGAAGAACGCATCGGTCCCCCACAGCGCCGCACCCAGCGCGACCAGCCACGTCAGGTCCTTGAATCGGGGGTGGGCTTGGCGATCTGGCACGTGCGCTCTCCTCGGACCTGTCGCTGCCGACGTCGCGGCCGAACGTCACCTATCACGGTAATCGAGCGCCGCCGGCCGCTCGCGGCCTGTCAGGTTCTCCCGTTCCAGCCAGTGGAGCCGACTAAGATTCGCCGATGACTGACCCAGCATGCCGTCCTGCGATGCTGACAGACGGGCCAGCTTTGCTCAGACTCACCTGCGGCCATGACGGTGTTGAGGTGCCCACTGATCCGAGCCGATTCGTTGCTCGGTTCGCCAGAATCCTGGCCCACCAGGACTTCGTGGTCTTGGTGGCGGACGACGCGGGTGAATTGTTCGGGTACGCCCTGGTGCAGGACTTCGGCCCCGGCCTGCGCAGGGATTTCTCGGTGGGCAGGATGCACGACCTGTATGTCGAACCCGTCCATCGTCGTCGCGGCATTGGTCGGCTCATCATGGCTGCCGTCGAAGCCTGGTGCCGTGATCGCCCTGCACCCATGATCCTCGACTGGCAGGCCAGGCTCGAGGCCGTGCCTTTCTACGAAGCCATCGGATTTCAGGCCGACTATCTGGGAGACACCGCAGAGTTCCCCCACTTCTGCTTGGATTTCCGGCCGGTGGATCTGCGCCGGGCACCATCGACCTGACGCTGGCTGCCTCTTTGGCGTCCGGCTGATACCCCTTGGGGACCGGTACGCAACGACTGGAGGAGTCTCCGGCGATTGCGCCGTGATATGCGATAGCGCCCGCAGAACGATCGACTTGCCGGAACGTCCGTCCGGACACTGTCCGGACGAGGTAGCATCGGTTTCATGAGCGATGCAGCTGTGCACGTCTCCAAGCGCCACCGGATTGAGGTGCGAGTGACCCCGGAGCAGGACGCACTGATCCGTCAGGCGGCGGATCTTGAGCACGCCACGGTCACGACGTTTGTGCTTGACACGGTGACAGCCAGGGCGACAACGGTGATCGAGCAGCGTCGTGAGGTGACCCTGTCGAACGAGGTCTTCGATCGGTTCATCGCCAGGCTCGACGAGCCGCCGACCACAGTCCCTGAACTCGTCGACCTGTTCCAGCGCCACCCGAAGTCGCCTGAAGCGTGACGGCGCGGCGCCTGGAACGCCTCGACGACACCCACGAGTGCTCCGGATTCCAATCCGGCAACGACGCACTCGACTGCTGGCTTGCTGATCATGCGCTCGCTTCGCAGCAGCTGGATTCGGCCCGGACCTTCGTGCTCGTTGATGACGGCGCCATCGTTGGCTACTTCAGTCTCACGATGGGGTCGGTGCGGCGGGCCGACGCACCGCACAAGCTCGTCCGCGGGCTACCCGCGTATCCGGTTGGTGTTGCGCTGCTTGCGCGGCTTGCCGTGCACGCAGACCGCCAGGGTGAGGGCTTCGGCGGTTTGCTGCTCTCCGATGCGCTCCGTAAGGCCGCGCTCGCGGCAGAGTCAGCGGCCGCCCGGCTGGTGGTCGTCGATGCCATCGACGAGGCGGCAGTGCGGTTCTACGCCCATCACGGGTTCCTGGCGGTCCCCGAGCATCCACTTCGCCTGTACCGGCGGATCAAGGACATCAAAGCCAGCCTTGGCTAGCCGCAAGGCGACGGCTCAGGGCCGCCCGGTCAGGGATTCGCACTGGGTGGGCAAACCGTCCAATTCGGGGAGCGGTCAGGCCGCCTTGCGCCATATCGAGATGTGGCCCTCGCTCTCGCCTGTGAATGGGGTGCCGTTCCAGTCGGCAATGCGGCGCTCGAGCGTCATACCGGCCAGCTGGGCCATCAGGTCGCATTCGGCCGGCCAGATGTAGCGGAAGTTGTTGGCGCCGTAGGTCACCGTGCCATCGGGTTGGCGACGGTAGTGATGTGAGGTGCCCTGCTGGGTCGCCATGTCGTAGGTGTCGAAGCCGACATGATGCTGACCGATGTGGAACGGCACGCCGTCCTGGCCAGGAGGGAACCGCCGGATGCCGGGAATCCACAGCTCGATCACAAAGCGCCCGCCGGATGCGAGGTGGCGTGCTGCGTTTGCGAAGCACGCAACTTGCTCTGCCTGGATGCGCAGATTGCCGATGCCGTTCCAGACCAGGTAGACGAGTGAGAAGACGCCAGCCACTTTGCTCGTTGCCATGTCACCAACGACAACGGGGAGGTCTGGCATCTTGCGATGCAGCTGGTCAACCATCGGCTGAGACAGCTCGACGCCGGCCATTGAGATGCCGCGTTTGGCGAGCGGTATGGCAACTCGTCCCGTGCCGATCGCGAACTCCAGCGCCGAGCCGTCGCCTGCCAGCTCGGCTAGGAAGGTGACGGCCGGATCGAGGACGTCGGGCGTGAACATGAACTCCGAGCTGTCGTCATACCGTTCGGCCGTTTCGGCATCCCATAGATCACTGCTAGTCATTCCGACAGCGTTGCGTCCGGTCATCCGCCTCGCCACTGTATTTCGGGTCGGTGCGGAGTTATTTCGGTCGGTGCGGAGTTACGAGCCCAACCCGGGCTCGCCGAGAAGGCCCCGGGCGGAGAGCTCAACACGGTCACGTATCCGGATCGGCGACCGGGCGCCAATCCCTGACCGCCGATCCATCAGCCGCAGGGCGCCATCGCCGACATCTCGCGCATCGCCGTCGGCGTCGCGGGCTGCGAGAACCAACCGCAGCAGGCGTAGCCATCGCCTGCGAACGGCAGCGAATACGTGGCGTTCCCCCGCGTAGGTGGTGGCCGCGATTGCGGTGCTCCGCGGGTCGCCGGACGAGTTCGCCCCCAGCGCTCAATGTTGTCTTCGCCCGCGGGTTCAGAGAGTCAGCAGCGCAAAGTGACCGCCGACCACCGGGCGCGCCTGGAATCCGGACTGGCGGTCGGTGACGGTGTCGTACCAATCGGTGAACGGCACCCTCGAGCCGGAGGTGTTGATGAATGCGAACAACCCCTCGATCAGTTGGCTGGTGATGCCAGGTTGGTCGTGCAGCCAGGCAGCGGTCCACATCTCCCAGTCCGACTTGGTGTAGGTGTGCCGCAGATCCAGTGGAACGCCGTAGGTGTTCGACCTGGTCAGGTACCACTTCGCCTCGAGCTTGGCGACCTTGGTGGGAATCAGGTTGAGGCCAAGCAACTTGTCCGGGTAGCCGTTGTACTTCAGGCTCCAGGTGCCGTCCTGGTCGTAGGCCAATTTGAGGTGATCGCCGCTGACGTCGGTGGCCTTGGTCACCCATTGACCGATGTAGCTCTTGGCGACGCCGAGGTAGTAGGCGGCATCTGTCTTCTTTCCAAGGAGGGTCGATACCAGGCTCATCGCGCCGATTCCGAGGATGCCCTTGAGTGCCAGATTGACGCTGTGTGCAATGAAGCCGGTGAAATCGTCGGTCTGGTTCTGCAGGTCGGGATCCAGCGCATTGGCGACCAGGTAGTCGCTCCACTTCTTCAGGATCGGGTAGTGGGCGGTGGCGAAAGCCTTGGCAGACTTGACATCCGCTCGCTGTAGGTAGGCCGTACACATGATCAGCATGTTGGCCGATTCCTCGACCGGCATGTCCTCCTCGTTGCCGTCGTTGTGGCCGTCGGCATTCGGGTAGTGGCTGCCGAGATCGTGTTCGGCGAACTCTTTCGGCCATCCCCCGTTCTCCGCGTAGTCGAGCATCGGCTCCAGGATCAGGGCCAGGTAAGCAGGATCGGCGTAGAGGAACGCCGGCATGCATGGGTAGGTGACGTCGATGGTGGACACGTTGCCGTCACTGGAGATTTCCTTCAGGAACGCCCATGGCTTGCCGTTGTGGCTCACCAGTTCGGTGCCGCCGAACGCCTGCCGGAGCGACAACGCCAGGATGCCTGCGTACTGGTCGCCTCCCGCCGCCCTTGCGTCGCTGGCGATCATCGTGTCCAGCTTGTCGGCGCGCTCGGCAGCGGCAGCGAAGTCCCGGTGGAAGAAGGCCACCATTTCCTGCCAGTTGGCGAAGTGGGACTTCCACAACGGTGGCAATGGGGTTCCGAGATAGCTGACCGCCGGCTCGCGGACGTGACCGATGGAGAGCACAAATGGCGCGCCAGCGGTCCGGATGGTTCCGAGGTCGAGGTTGAAGGCGAAGACCGGCCAATGGTCGCTGATGGCGCGCGGCTTGTTGCTATCGACGGTGTCGGTCAGCACACCATTGCTGGTTGCCTGGGTCCGGACAAGCTGATCTTCGCCGATCTGGTAGGTGAGACCGGCCCGCTTGGCCGTCGACCACACGGTGGTTCCCCAGGATGCCGTGTCGGATTCCTCTGTCAGCACGTTCGGCGTCGACGGTGTCTGAGACAGGCTGATCAGGCTCGCCGCCCTGGTCCCGATAGTGCTTTCGTCCCAGCTGATCTCGGCGTTGGTGTCGCCATAGGACCATTCGCCAGAAATGTCGAAGTACAGGCTCACCCGGTGGGCCTCGCCGTCGATGGCGCGGGCGGTCGCGGAGAGGTAGCTCAGCGGCATACCCTGCCGCCGGAGATCGCCAGGCTCGACGGGCGAGAAGAACTGCACCGTGAGCTCGACGCCGCCCTGCTGTAGCACAAAGGTCGACTTGGTGGCCGTCACCGTCAGGCTGGCTTGCCGCATCGTGGGGAATGGATTCTTGTTCGCCAATGACGGACTGCCCATGAAGACGTAGCTGTTCCCGTCGATCCTGGCGATCCCAGCCATTGCGTTGATCCGACCCGTCCAGAACGTCGGCCAGGTGCCAGGCAGGCTGTCGGCCGCCAGCCAGGCGCTGAGGTATGGCGATCGCACCGCCAACGGCACCGCCGGCGGCCTGACCGGCCGGAACGTCGGAGTCGGTGTCTTGCCACCCTTCGCCGGCACCGGCGTCGTCGGATGCTGACCAGGCAACGAAGCTGCTGAGGCTATCGACGGAAGCAGACCACCAGCCGCGGTGGCAGCGAGGCCGGCTGCGCCGGTCATCGCCAGGAATCGTCGCCGGGAGTGCGCGACGGAGTCGGGTACTTCGTTGCTTCCGGGCTGCGGTGTCATCGGGTTGGGATCCTTCCGGGTTGATGGACGAAGCATCGGTCGTTCAATCACAGTGATGATGACGGGTTTGGTCGAGAAGGCCACCTAATCGCCTGCGACAGCGGAGGTTTCATAATCGTCGGACCCGACCCAGGGTGGTCTGGATCAACACGACCACCGCCAAGAACGCGCCGTTCACCGCGTCGGAGGCAGCCGAACCGTACTGCGAGAGGTGCACGCCGATCAGGTTGCCGATCACGGCAAGCAGCAACACGCCGGCGGCGGTGCCGAGGACCGATCCGGAGCCGCCGGTCAGCAGGGTGCCGCCGATCACCACCGCCGCGATGGCCGTCAGCTCGTAACCCAGACCGATGTTGGTGACACCGGACTGCAGCCGCGAGGCGTTGAGAGCACCGGCAAGTCCGGACAGTGCTCCGGACAGCAGATAGACAGACACCTTGGTGCGCAGCACCGGCAAACCCATCAGCAGGGCAGCGTTCTCACTGCCGCCGATCGCGAACAGTGCCTGGCCGAATCGGGTTCTGGTCAGCAGCAGACCACCGAGACCGAACAACACCACCGCGGTGACGATCGGAACCCAGGTGCCGTTGCCGATCGCGATGAACGCCGAGTTCTGCGGAACGAGATAGGTCGCGGTGCCCTCGTGTGAGAGCGCCTGCAACAGACCACGAGCGCCGAGCATGCCGGCCAGCGTCACGATGAACGGCGCCAGCCTCGCCTTGGCGATCAACAGACCCTGAACGAGCCCAATCCCGCCACACACCAGCAGCGGCAGCACCAGTCCGCCGAAAAGGCCGAGATGGATCGAACCCCACGCAGCGACAACGCCACCGAGCGCGAAGACCGAGCCGACGGACAGATCGATGCCGCCGGAGACGATCACGAAGGTCATGCCGAGGGCCAGCAGCGAGGTGTACGCATTGCCGACCAGAATGCTCTGCACGTTGCCCGAGGTGGCGAAACCTTGCGAGAAGATCGCAGCGGCGACACATACCAGCACCAGGGCCGCAAGTCCGCCGTGCTCTTGGAGCAGTCCGGTGACCCGCTCCGATCGAGATTCGCCGACTGCGGGCACGTCGGAGACGTCGGCCGGCTCCGCTGGCCCCGATTCCGTTGCTGTCACCTGTTTCCACGTCCTCTTGCTGCGTACACGGCCAAGCAGATGATGACGGCCTCGATGATCTGGGAGTACGAGTTCGGCACGTTGTGCTGAATCAAGGTGGCGGTGATCAGTTGCATCAGAACGGCACCGGCCACCGTGCCGAGCACCTTTACCTTTCCGCCGGTCAGCGGGGTACCGCCGACCACCACGGCGGTAATGGCGGACAACTCGTAGTTCAATCCGTAGTTCGACGGGTCGGCCTCCGCGCCGTGTCCGACGATCAGCACACCGGCCACGGCAGCCAGGATCCCGGAGATCACGTAGACGGTCACCAGAACCCGTCGGACGGGCAGACCGGCCAGCGCGCTGGCGGCGCGATTGTCGCCGATCGCCATCAGCTGCCGGCCGAAGGTGGTGCGCTGCACCAGAAAAGCCACCACCAGCACGGCGATCAGCGCCAGCCAGGCCATCTGCGGTACGCCCAGCCAATTGCCGACTCCCAGCCCGCCGAGCACCGGGTCGTCGACCGGCTTGGCCGAGGCTCCGTTGAGAATCACCGCCAGCCCACGGACACCGATCATCAGCGAAAGGGTCGCAACGATCGGCTGCACCTTGGCGAAGGCCACCATACTGCCGGAGATCAGGCCGATCACCGCACCGGCAACGACGGCGATGACGATCGCCGCGATAGCGCCATATCCCAGGTAGAGCGGGATGAACGCCGACGCCATCGCGATCACCGCGCCGACCGACAGGTCGATGCCTTCGGTGCCGATCACCAGTGCCATGCCGAGTGCCACGAACATCGTCGGCACCACCTGGAACAGCTGCACCCGCAGGTTGTCAACGGTGAAGAAGTTTGACGCCAACAGCGTGTCGACGAGGATCAAGATGATGATCGCGGCGTATACGCCGTAATCCTGCAGCCAGGAAAGGACACGGCCCTTGTCGAGACTTGGTCTGGCCGGGCGGACGTCGGCAATGTCAGTCATCGGCGAGCCCTTCTGCCGCCGGACCTGTCGCCAGCATGTCCATCAGCAAGTTCTCGGTCACCGCGTCGCCCTTCAGTTCCCCCAGTACGACGCCGTCCTTGAGGACCACGATCCGATCGGATCCCTCGATCAGACCTTCGAGTTCGGACGAGATCAGCAGCACGCCGAGACCGTCGGCCGCCAACTCGTCGATCACGCTTTGGACCTCGGCCTTCGCGCCGACATCAATCCCGCGCGTCGGCTCGTCCAGCAGCAGCACCTCAGGGTTCAGGCACAGCGACCTGGCCAACATCACCTTCTGTTGGTTGCCGCCGGACAGTTCGGACACCTTCTGCTCCGGGCTGGAGGCCTTGATGTTCAGCCTGGACATGAAGGTCGCGACGATCTCATTCTGTTTCGAGCGGTTGACCAGGCCGCCCTTGGAGATCCGGGAAAGCGCTGCCAGCACAATGTTCTCGCGCACCGAAAGGTTAGGGATGATCCCCTCCGACTTGCGGTCCTCCGGCAGCATCACCACACCCGCCCTGATGGCCGCGGCAGTGGAGTTCGGCGGTACCGACTTTCCGCCGACCTCGACCGTTCCGCTGTCCCTGCGCAGGCCGCCGGCGATTGCCTTTGCTGTCTCGCTGCGGCCCGCACCCAACAGTCCGCCAAGGCCAAGTACCTCGCCGGGTCGGATCTCCAGGGACACATCCTCCAGCTGATGGCGAATCCTCAAATGGCCGGCGCGCAGCACCGGCTCGCCACCAACCTCGTGATCGGCGGTGAAGGCCGTTGTGCCGTGCTTCTTGACGTCCGCCATCTCCCGGCCGAGCATCAGCGAGATCAACCGCAGCCTTTCCAAGTCCGCGATGTCGCCGACGTGAACGGTCCTGCCGTCGCGCATCACGGTGACCCGATCGCACACCGCGTACAGCTCTTCGAGTCGATGGCTTACGTAGACGATCGCGATGCCCTGGTCCTTGAGTCTGCGAATGACCTGGAAAAGTGTTTCCACCTCCCGTCTCTCCAGCGAAGATGTCGGCTCATCCATGATCACCACCCTGGCCTTGATCTGCACCGCTCTGGCGATCGCGACCATCTGTTGGGCACCGAGACCCAGCGACCGCAGCGGCCGGGAGACGTTGACGTGCACCCCGTACCCGGCCAGGATCCCACGCGCTTCGCGCTTCATGCTGGTCGAGTCGAT
Source organism: Actinomycetota bacterium (assembly GCA_030853385.1). Classification (GTDB taxonomy): domain Bacteria; phylum Actinomycetota; class Actinomycetes; order Mycobacteriales; family Nakamurellaceae; genus Nakamurella. Next base: position 21,953 of record JALYVF010000283.1, read on the forward strand.
GATGCCGAACTTGCGGGGTTCCCGACCCAGGAACAGGTTCCTGGCCACGCTCATCAGCGGTACCAGGTTCACCTCCTGGTAGATCGTGGAGATCCCCGCCTCCTGTGCCTGCAACGGGTTACCGAAGTTGACCGGCTCGCCGCGATAGCTGATCGTCCCCGAGTCGACCTGGTAGACGCCGGTTATCACCTTGATCAAGGTCGATTTTCCGGCGCCGTTCTCACCAACAAGTGCATGTACCTCGCCCGGCCGGAGGTCGAACGAAACACCTTGCAGTGCTTGGACTCCGGCGAAATGCTTGCAGGCAGCCTCGACCTGGAGTACACGTTCTGGATGCACGGCAGGCGGTTCGGGCGTTCCAGCAGCGTCGTCGGGCGCAGGGCTGGAGGGGTCCGTCATGGTCAGTAGACGTCGCCGTTGGCCAGGGCCGCCTTGGCGTTGGCAGGGGTGAAGTGGTGATCGCTGATGATCAGGTTGGCGGCTGCGCCCTTACCCGAGTAGAAGTCGGTCAAGGCTTGGAATGCCAGCGGACCGAACCGCGGATTGGTCTCGATGTCGGAGACCATGGTGCCGTCGATCACGTACTGCACCGCCTGCTTGGTGCCGTCGATGGCTACCACCTTGATGTCCTTGCCTGGAGTCTTCCCGGCCGCCTTGATCGCCTGGATCGCACCGAAGGCCATCGTGTCGTTCTCCGCGTAGATGCCCTTGAGGTTCGGGTTGCTCTGCAGGATCTGTTCGGTGATCTTCTGTCCGGTAGCCTGGTCGAAGTTGGCGGTCTGCGAGGCGACGATCTTGATCTTCGGATTCTTGGCGGCGATCTCGGTGTTGAAGCCGTTTGTCCTGTCGGTGGCCACGTTATTGCCCGACGTGCCCTGCAGCACGGCCACATCGCCGCCATCCGGCAGGGCTGCTGCCAGATCGTCCGCGGCGATCTTGGCCTGCCCGAGGAAGTTCGACCCGATAAAGCCGATGAAGTCGCTGCAGGCCTTGCCGTTGACTGTCCGGTCGATGGTCAGCACCGGAATCTTCTTCGCCTTGGCCTGCGCCAGCGCCGGGGCAAGACCATCGGAGTTCTCGGGCGCCACGATCAGCACCTGCGCGCCCTGGGCGATCATGTTCTCGATGTCGGTGTTCTGCTGCGCCACGTTCGCATTGGCATTGCGCTGGATCAGTTTGATTCCGAGCCGGTTGGCCTCGGCAGTGATCGACTTGGTCTCGGTGTCCCGGAACGGGTTGCTGGTCGCCTCGGACTGGGAGAAGCCAACCGTTGCTGTCTTGAGGTCGAGCTTGGGTGCGCCGTACATGGTGGACGTGCAAGCGCCGCCGGCGGGAGCGCCCGAGGTGGAAGATGACGATGCGGCGCCCGCTGTCGAAGCGGGGGCCGATGCAGAGCCACTACCGGCCTCGGTGCTGGCAGAGCCGGCCGAGGCAGAGCCACTGCCGGCCTCGGTGCTGGCAGCGCCGGCCGAGGCAGAGCCACTGGCGGCCCCTCCCGAGGCAGAACCAGACACAGTGGCCGACCCGGCGGCGCTGCCGGCCGCGGAGCTGGACTCGACTTGCTGTTGCGCGGCACTCGACACCACCTGCTGGCCGGCGTTACTCCCACCTGCGCTGCTACTCGGGCTGGTGGAGGTCGTTGCGCTCTTGGTGCATCCGGTGAGGACCACCAGCGCAACGCCGGCGGCAACGAGGCCTATCGAGCCACGGGTGTTCTTCAAGACCATTTTGGTCAACTCCTCGGAGTAGTAAGCCCGTGCCAGGGGAACCGGTAGGGCGACGGCACGGGCCGCAATCCGGTGATCTCGCCCGCGACGATGGGCTTGCTGTGAGGCCGACCTGACTCGTCCGCGAGTGTGTTGCCACGATCAGACATATGAAACCTCGAATCGACAGTTCTAGTCAAGTGTTTGCAAAATGCAGGTCAACATGTGGCGAAGTGATCAACTGCGATCAGCAGGAAGGCTCGGTGATCGTGCCCGAATCCACAGAACCCGTTCGGTGCGGGCATGCGACTGTTTGCTACCTCGCCACCGGAGCGACGTGAACCTTCACCCCCGCGCCGCGGATGGTGGTCAGCATTGCCGGGTCTGCGCCCTCGTCGGTGACCAGATGGGTGATCTTCGAAACCGGCACCGTTTGGAACATCGTGTCGTTACCGAGCTTCGTATGGTCGGCAAGAACAACCACCTCGTGCGCCGCTCCGACGATGGCCTGATCGACGCTGGCCGCCAGCATGTTCGGAGTGGACAGCCCGCGTTCGGCCGTGAGACCGTTGCCGGAGATGAACGCTCGCTGTACTCGCAGCCGGGCCAGTGACTGCTCGGCTGCACCTCCGACCAAGGCGTAGGTGGATCCGCGCAATGACCCGCCGGTCATTACCACCTCGATTGCGGTGCGCGCCAACACTTGCGCGACGACAAGAGAGTTGGTCACCACGGTCACGTCTTTCATCCTCACCAGCCGCCTGGCAAGTTCCTCGGTCGTCGTGCCTGCGCCGATAACGACCGCGTCACCCTCACAGATCAACTCGGCTGCAAGGTCGGCTATCGCCGCCTTCTCGGCCGACGCGACCCTGCTCTTCTGTCGGTAGCTCTGTTCGTGGGACAGCCCGCCGGGAAGAGTCGCTCCGCCGCGCCGGCGGGCGATCAGGCCCTCGCTCTCCAATGCCAGGATGTCCCTGCGCACGGTGACCTCGGAACTAGCAACAGCCGTCGCCAAGTCCCGCAACGAAACCGCGCCACTGGCATGGACCAATTCGACGATCGCCTGTCGACGCTCGGCCGCGAACATATTTCAACCCTTCTCGGGTGTCGCTACTGGTGACAGTGCTGCTCAGAACCGATCAGAATCTATCAGGAAGCGGGCAGACTCGATAGGGTATGCCGTCGCGGCAGCAGCTGCGAAGCAGCTCAGCCGGCGCCGATGGTGGTCACGGCGTCGACCACCAGGTCCCAGAACTTCGGCGCGTCGAGAGTGACGGCGACGTCGGTGCCCAACGGTGCGCCGTCGAGCCCGCGGAAATCGCAGACCGTCATGCCAGTCGTCAGCCGGCCGGCCAGCTCGACCTCGACGTGGGCGGGACGAACCGTCATCACCGATGGATCGATCACCCTGGCCACCGCGCACGGGTCGTGCACCGGCGGCGACTCGAATCCCTGGTCCGCCCGATAGCTCTCCCGAAAGAAGTCCAGGATGTCGACCACGAACTGGCCCGCAGTCGTTTCAAGCGCGGAGAACCGTTGCCGCACTTGCGGTGTGGCCAGTGCCTGGTGGGTCAGGTCCAGGCCGACCATGGTGACCTTCCAGGGCGCGGTGAACACCATCTGGGCCGCCTCGGGGTCGACCGCAATGTTGAACTCGGCGGCCGGGGTGACGTTTCCCTTGCTGTAACCGCCGCCCATCAGCACCACCTCGGCAACCCGCTCGACGATGGCGGGTTCCTTGCGGATCGCCAGCGCGATGTTGGTCAGCGGAGCAGTGGGGACCAGCGTGACGGTGCCGGGGGCCCTGTCCATCACCGTCTCGATGATCAGGTCGACTCCGTGTCGATCGTCCAGCGGGACAGTGGGTTCGGGCAACACCGGCCCGTCGAGCCCGCTGTCACCATGAATGGTCCCCGCCACCATCTGGGCTCGCACCAGCGGCACCGGCGAACCAGCAGCGACCGGTACGCCCGTCATCCCACAGATGGTGGCGACCACCCTGGCGTTGTACGTCACCTTGTCCAGGGTCTGATTTCCGCCGACCGTGGTGATGGCCAGCAGATCGATGGCCGGGCTGCCGTGTGCCAGCATGATCGCGATCGCATCGTCGTGCCCCGGGTCGCAGTCGATGATGACGCTGCGCCGCGTCGGATGCTGCTGGTCGGTCACGACGCCCAGCCGGCTTCGTTGCTGCCGGTCTCGTAGGCCACCTTCGTCCTATGTGTCCAGTCGGATCCTGTCTTCTGCTCAAAAGCCACCGGAGCCACGTAGAGGATCTCCTCCGCACCGAGATCCCACGTTGCCGCCATCGCGCCGGCGTTGTCGACGACCCGCTGCCAGACCTGCCTGCCGGCCAGCACCACAGCGCAGCGGGCGTACAGAAATACCTCTTTCGACAGCGGAAATGCCGGGCTGTCGGGCCCGTCCGCGGTGTCGCGGACCGGCTTCGACATTCGGTCCCTTGAATCGATGGCATACAGGGCGGCGGCCAAGTGCTCGGCGAACGACTCGATGCGCTGCGTCGTGCCCCGCGCCAGGTCCTCGGTGAGCCGGGCGAATCGCTCCGGCTCCGCGGCCCCCCCAAGGGCGCCGATCAGGTCCCAGAAAGCATCCTCGGTCATAGTGCTAGATCATGCCCGATCGCGATTGGCAGCCCTCAGCTGCGCCTTGATCTGCGGGATCCGTGCTGGAGCCATCGACAACTCCGACACCCCCCGGTCGACCAGCGCGGTGGCGTACTCGCCCATGCCGGCCATTTCGCCGCAGACCGCGACCGGAATCCCAGCACAGTCTGCGGCGGCGCACAACAGATCGAGCAGCCGTCCGATCGCCGGTGCGCCGGGATCGAGCAGATCTGCGACGCCCGGTTCCGTTCTGTCGGCGGCCATCGTGTAGCTGGTCAGGTCGTTGGAGCCGACCGAGAAGAAGTCGACCACACCGGCGAACTGACCGGCGTCCAGCGCGGCGGCCGGTACCTCGACCATGATGCCGACCTGCTCGGGTCGCGCGTGTGCTACGCCGTCCTTGACCAGCGCGGCGACCGCATCATTGACCGCCAGCCGGAACGCCTCCGCTTCCGCCCGCACCGTCACCATCGGCGCCATCACCGACATCCGATGCCCGACGGCTGCTCGGCAGATGGCTCGCAGCTGGGTGCGCAGCAGGTCGGGATGTTGCAGCAGGTATCGCAGGCCACGAACGCCGAGGAAGCCGTTGTGCTCGGGACTCACCTCAAGGGTGGCGACCGGTTTGTCGCCGCCGGCGTCCAGCACCCTGACCACCACCGGCCGATCGCCCAGCTCGGCGAAAATCGTTGCCAGATCTGCAGTTTGCTCGTCTTCGGTCGGGAAACTGGGCCGATCCAGCACCAGCAGTTCGGTGCGCAACAACCCGACGGCATCGGCGCCGTTCTCGACCGCGGCGGTGGCGTCGGCCACCGACCCGATGTTGGCCGCGACCAGGATCTGCCTTCCATCTGACCAGTGAACCGGCGCAGCGGCGGCGGCCCGCAGGGCGGTGGCGTCCGTGCGCCGTTGGTCGATCGACGACCGCGCCGCTGCCGCCGCTTCCGGCGGTGGATCTACCCGAACAGTGCCGACATCCCCGTCCACCACTAGGTTCGTGCCGGCGGCCAGCCCGTCCAATGCGCTTCCCGCCCGCAGCACCAGCGGCAGCCCGAGGCCACGGGCGACGATCACCGCATGCGCAGTCGTCGAACTTCCGGCCAGCACCACAGCGGTAGCGCCGTGCCGCACCAACTCCGGTACCTCGGCGGGGCCGAGATCGGTGGCCACCACCACTTTGCCGACGACCGCAGGCCCGATTCGATCGATCCGGACGCCCAGCTCGGCCAGTACCGCCAGCCCGGCCTCCCGCAGATCGACGCCCCTGCTGGCCACCAGCTCGTCGCTTGAGTTCTCCAAGTGCTTCGCCACCACGGTCACCGTCCGCCACCAGGCCCTGGCCGGTCCACCGGCCAGTTGCTGCGCCGCCTGTTCCCTGAGAGCCGGATCGGCGATCAGGGCGGCGTGTGCCTGGCCGAATTCGCCTTGTCCCGCAAGGTGTTTCGCCGCTGCTGCGATCGCAGCATCCAAGTGGGTCAACGCGGTCGTCGCGTCCACACCGACCTCCGGTGCACCGGCGGTGGCCGGCAGGTCGTCCGGCAGCACGTCCAGCCGCACCAGCGGGCCGATGGCAAGGCCAGCGGCGCCCGGAGTAGCTCGCAGTGTTCCGCCGGAGATGTGCGGATCGCCGGCGACTCCGCTGACGGCACCCGTGCGGACCGGCGCGCTGTCCCCCGCCTCGCCGAACCCGCCGCCAATGAGCGCGACCAACCGGCCGAGAACCATCGTTCCGTCCGGCCCCCACACGCTGATCCGCACGGTGTCGCCACCGCGCAAGGCCAGCCCGACGACACCGAGCACCGACCGGAGATCGACGGCGGGTCCGGCCGGCCGGCCGATCCGGACGGTTGCGGAGGTACCGGCCAGCGCCCTTGCCAGCTCGGCAGCCGGTCTGGCGTGCAGCCCGAGGGGGTTGACGACATCGACATCCTTGATCGTCGGCTGCCCCTTCGGTTCCGATTCGGCCGGTGCCGCACCGGATCCCCGCTGACGGTCGGCGGCCCAGCTGCCGGCGGCGTGGACCGCGGCGGCCACCACGGACTCCAGACTTCCGCCGCCCTCGGCGTCCACCGCGGCGGCGACGGCGCCCTCGACCAGCGGAGCGTCGACGATCCGCCAGCGGGCGGCTTTCGCTGGCTCGGCGAACTCGATGGATGTCTCGGTGGTGAGCAGCGCCGAGCCGAGGTCGTACAGGATCACCACGCCGTCGCCGGTGTCGGCCTTCGCCAGCGCGGCCGAGATCAGGTCGAACGAGGTGCCGATGCCGCCGTCGCCGCCACCACCGGCCGATTCGATCGTCACCGATGGCGCCATCTGCGCAGCCAGCGCTGCCGTCCCTTCGGCAAGTGCCGCGCTGTGCGAGACCAGCACCAGCCCGACGGACATCAGCTCGCTGCGGAGCCGGTAGACCGGGCAACACGCCCGGCAGCGCCGGCCAGCGCCGCCAGTAGGTAGGCCGTGCTCTGCGAGCCCGGATCCACATGTCCTATCGAGCGCTCGCCGAGGTAGGACGCCCTGCCCTTGCGAGCCTGCAGCGGGGCGGTCTCGGCCGCCGCCGCAGCCGCGGCGTCCGCCGCAGCGGTCAGTACCGCGGACACGTTACCGCCGTCGGCGGCGGCCTGCTGGGCCGCGTCGACGGCTGGGGTGAGTGCGTCCACCATTGTCTTGTCGCCCAACTCCGCCTTGCCGCGGGCCACCACTCCGTCCCTGGCGGCCGCCAGCACCGACGCGACACTCGTTCCGTCGAGCTCGGCAGCGTCGCCGGCCACGGTTGCCGCCCGCAGGAATGCGGTGCCGAACAGCGGCCCCGATGCGCCGCCAACGGTCGAGATCAGTGTGGTGGCAACCAGTTTCAGTACCTCGCCTGGCGTCTGCTGCCCTGCTGCATCCAACTTGGTGATCACCGCGGCGAACCCACGCGCCAGGTTCTCGCCGTGATCGCCGTCGCCGATCTCCCGATCAAGATGGGTAAGTTCGGCCTTGTGATCGGTGATCATCGACGCGGCTGCCCTGATGGCTGCTGTCGTGGTGGCTGCGGTGCATCCCATTGAATCGTCACACTCCCCAACGCAGAGCCGGGGTGTGCACGGGGGCATCCCACAGCTGCATCATTTCGTCGTCCAGTTTGAGCAGGGTGATGGACATCCCCTGCATTTCCAACGATGTGATGTAGTTGCCGACTAGCGACCGCACCACCTCGATCTTCTTGTCCGCCAGGAACTTCCGGGCCGAGTTGTAGGCCAGGTAAAGCTCGATCTGTGGGGTTCCACCCATCCCGTTGACGAACAGCAGCGTCTGATCGCCGGCCGCGAACGGCAGGTCAAGGGCGATCGAGGTGAGCAGCGTCGCCACGATCTGGTCGGCCGGTGTCACCTTCATCCGTTCCCGGCCAGGCTCGCCGTGGATGCCGACGCCCATCTCCATCTCGTCGTCGCCGAGGGTGAAGGACGGCTCACCAGAATGCGGGACCGTGCAGGCGGTGAGCGCCATCCCCATCGATCGAACCCGGGCGTTGACCTCGGTGGCGATGGCGGTGACGCTCGCCAGATCGTCGCCGCGGGCCGCTGCCGCGCCGGCAATCTTCTCCACCAGCACGGTACCGCCGACGCCGCGCCGGCCGGCGGTCCAGGTCGAGTCCTTGACGGCGACATCGTCGTTGACGACGACCGCGGCGACGGTGATGTCCTCGGCGGCTGCGAGCTCGGCGGCGGTCTCGAAGTTGAGCACGTCGCCGGTGTAGTTCTTGACAATGTGCAGCACCCCAGCGCCACCGTCGACGGCCTTGGTGGCAGCCAGCACTTGATCGGGGGTCGGCGAGGTGAAGACAGCACCGGGAGCGGCGGCATCGAGCATGCCCTCGCCGACGAAGCCACCGTGCAGGGGTTCGTGGCCCGCGCCACCGCCGGATACCAGGGCCACCTTGCCTTTCACCGGCGCGTCGGCCCTGGCGATGAAGGCGGGGTCGTGCCAGACGGTGATCAGGTCGGCGTGCGCCAATGCCATTCCGGACAGCGCCTCGTCCACCACGGTGGATGGATCATTGATGATCTTCTTCACTTGTCGGCAGTCCTCTCCGCGAGCCTGGCAGCAGTGGGTGACGCCCACTGGAATCTTGGCTTGATCTTGCCCGTAGTCGACCGGCAATGCGATAGGACGATTGCTGTCAGTCTGCGGCGCCGGCCGCTCCCCCGTCACGGAGCCGGACGGACAGACAGGTGACACATCCCTCGAGCTTTTCGAACTCCCCGATATCGACGACCACCGGCCGGTAGCCGAGGTCGGCGATCAATTCGGCGGACCGTGGCGCCGAGGATGCCATCAATAATTTTCCGCCTCCCAGGTCGACCACATGCGAGCCTGCCTCCTCTGGCATCGGCCGAAAATGCGGGAAGAAGGCGGGGTCGTCGACCAGCGGCGGGTAGCCGATGATGCTGCCGTCCGGCAGTGCGGTGACCGCCGACTTGAGATGCAGCACCTTCGTCAATGGAACACCGATCACGATGCGCCCCAACGGTTCCACCAGCCGGCGGAACTCGGCCAGACCGGCCGCATCTGTCCTGCCGCCGCGGCCGACGTAGACCAGGTCGGCTACCTTCAGTACGTCGCCGCCGTCGAAGGTTCCGGCTTGCATGGTCAACACCTGGTAGCCCAGCTCGCGCAAGGTCTGTGCGGTGCCGGCAGTCTCGCCGGCGCGCTGCTCGGCGCCTGGCCGGGTGATGACGGCAGTGTCGCCGACCATCACCACGGTGTCCTCGACGAACACCGAGTCCGGGTGCGCGTCGGTCGCGGGAACCTCGACGGTCGTCCAGCCGACCGAGTGCAGCACATCGACGTAGCCGCTCCACTGGGTGCGCGCCACCGCCAGGTCGATCGGCGAGCGTTCGAGGTGCGTCACCAGGCCGTCGGCGAGCCGTGACGATGGCTGTCGAATCAGTGCTCTCATCGCTGCTCCTGGGGTCCGTGCGTTGACAGGTCGCTGGCGTGTCCGCCGTCGTCATTCTGGTCTGCGTCGTCCTCGCCGTCGGCAGCGGTGTCCGCTTCGTCGTCTTTGCAGATGCGCCGGTAGCCCGGTTCCGGATCCGCAGCAGCGCGACGGCCGACACCGCGGCCAACAGCGACCCGATCAGCACGCCGACCTTGACGTGCTCGTCGGCATCGCTTCCGAGACGAACGCCAGTTCTCCGATCAACAACGAGACGGTGAAACCGATCCCGGCCAGCAGCGACAGCCCCACGACGTCCCGCCAGTTCAGGTCCTTGGCCAGCGGCAGTCGGGCCACCTTCCCGACGACGAAGGTGGCCAGGCAGATCCGGAGCAGTGAACGCCAGCAGCACCCCGGCGACCGTGGCGTGGATACCGGAGGCGTGCACCAACGCCCAGGTCACCAGCGCCAGCGGCAGCAACAGATGGGCCGACCGCACCGTCGCTGCACCAAAAGCCCGAAGAGCGCCAACGGGATCAGCGCGAGTCCGAGGTACAGGAAATGCACCTCAGGTATAGAAGATGGCGATGATGGTGATCGCCAGTAGGTCATCGACCACCGCCAACGTCAGCAGGAAGGTGCGCAGCCCGGACGGTAGCTGGGTGCTGATCACCGCAAGCACCGCGAGTGCAAAGGCGATGTCGGTGGCGGTCGGTATCGCCCCACCCCGCGCGGCGCCGTGCGTGGACAATGCGTTGATCACCGCGTAGATGAGCGCAGGAACGGCCATCCCACCGACGGCGGCAGCGATCGGCATCATTGCCCGCCGGGGATCGCGCAGATCGCCGGCAACGAACTCTCGTTCGAGTTCGAGGCCGGCCACGAAGAAGAAGATCGCCAGCAATCCGTCGGCCGCCCACTGCCCGAGGGACAGCTTCAGATGCAGAGCCGCCGGACCGACCATGGTGTCGTGCACCGTCGAATAGGAGGCGGCGATCGGCGAGTTCGCCCACACCAGCGCGACGACGGTGGCGCCAATAACAACGCCCCACCGACAGTCTCCTGACTGAGCAGAGCAGCGATCCTGCCGGCTTCCACGCTGCTGCCGCGACCGAACAGCGAACGCGACTCTGGTCGAGCAGACATCGGCGGTTCCTCTGCTTCGGGACGGTCAGCATCGCGACGTTCCGGATCTGACACAACCGGCGCACACCCCAGAACACCACGCCGACGAGACTTCCCGGCTCTGGGTTTCCAGCCTATCGATCGGACCGTCCGCCGTCCCAGTTGCGGCCGAATCGACCGAATACGGCGGTAACAAGAGGGGAAATACGGTGACGATCGGTAAGTGTTCGGGAATCGACTAGTCGCTCCGTATCTCGGCCTGCGCAAACGGGGTTATCAAATTGGCTCAAAACGGTAATAACACTCAAAAGGTAGCAGTGTCTAGTCACCCTACGTGATGGTTTTAATCGTCTGGGCGAGCCCCAGGTCTGTCGCTCGATGACGCCAAGAACAGCGAATATGAGGGTTAGGAGCACGAGCAATCGACTACCGACGCCGCCAGCCGGGCCGGTAGCCCGCGTCGACGTGGATCGTGCTGCCGCCAGTGGGATCCCTGTCGGGTGACTCCACCTCCGAAACCTTGAATAGCCGGTTGCGACAGATATTCTCCACAGAGAGCGCGAGCTTGTGTCGGGTCACGAACAGGGGTAGGGCATGTTCGGACAGCACCGACATTCACCGAGAAGAAGTCGGGCGCTACCGGTGGTGCTCGATTCTCGCGCAGGGGGACCTAAAGTGCATGCGAGTCGCTTCACCAACCCAGAGGACGACGAGTTGTTCGAACAAGCCTCGAATAGTGCGGTGATCCCAGGGCAGTCGCGTACCTCAGCGGAATGGATGAGGCCCGTCGAGCGACCAGTCACCCGACGGCTGGCCACCCGTTACGACCAGGATCTGCTGCGCGCGATCTTCACCGACTCGCGCTCCTCATGGTTTGCGGCGCTGCCCGTTCCGCTGGCCGCCGCTTTGCTCGAGGTGCAGTTTCGCGCGCACCGCAACGACCGCGAACTGCGCTGGCCACATTCCGTCGACCAGATCGTCGAACTGCACGGTGTGCCGGCCGGCCGGGTTACCGTGTCGATCGGCGAGGACGAGATCCGCATCATCGACCTGGCCCTGCTGCCTGGCTTTCGCGGCCAGGGAATCGGGCGGACGATCCTGACCGATGTGAAACTGGAGGCGGCCGAACTCGGCCTCCCGCTGCGGATGACGGCGGCCAAGCAGTGCGACGGTCGGCCGCTGTGGCCGACCCTGCGGATGACGGTGATCGGCGAGTCCGATACCGATATGGAGTTGGAAGCCTGAATGGGCGAGCCGTTCGTCGGTGAGATCCGCGAGTTCTCTGGATCGCTGGTGCCGCCTGGATGGGCACTGTGCGACGGCCAGCTGCTGCCGATCGGCAGCCATCAGACGCTGTTCGCTCTGCTCGGTGACCAGTTCGGGGGGGACGGATCCAGCACCTTCGCGCTGCCGATGCTGTGGGGCGGGAATTCGAACACTCGCTTCATCGTCGCGCTGGAGGACAGTGTCGAGCGGGCACCGACAGCCGAGGGCTCGAACCGCTGATTTAGTAGTCACCCCCGTCACTGAATTCACTTTCCGGCTCATCCTCCCCAGCATTGTCCACATTGCGGACCAAGGGCTTGGCCGAACTTGGCCAATTGGGTACCTTCCCGTCCATGTGTTGATGCGATAGGCCTGATGCGACGGCGACGGCGACGGCGATGGCGATGTGCTGAGGTGACGGGGGGGTGTGATGGGAGCGTTCATCGGCTTGCTGGCGGGGATCGGCCTGCTGCTGTTGTGGGCCGGAGCCACCAGCCGGCCACGGCCACCCAAGATCCACAAGTTCACCGAGGCCACTCGCGAGCAGCTGGCAGAGGCCGGCTTGAGCAGCATCAGCCCCACCCAGCTGATCATCATTCAGCTGCTCGCCGCACTGTTCCTTGCCACCGTGACCGTTGTCGTCACCAGATCCATCTCGGTGTCGGTGATCTTTGCGATCTTCGCCGCTGCCGTGCCAAGGCTGATGGTGAGAAGGCTCCGGCGCAAGCGTCAGTCGGATCTGCGCGAGCTCTGGCCGGAGGTGGTGGACAACCTGACCTCCGGCGTCCGCGCCGGCCTATCCCTGCCGGAAGCGCTGTCGGCGATCGGCACCCGTGGTCCGGAACAGATCCGGGATCCGTTCCGGCGGTTCGGTAGCGACTACCGAACGAGCGGCCGCTTCAACGAGTCCCTCGATCGACTCAAGGCGACGTTGGCCGATCCGGTCGGCGACAGAGTGTGCGAGTCGCTACGGGTAGCCAGGGAAGTCGGTGGCACCGATCTCGGCCGGCTGCTGTCGACCCTCTCGTCGTTTCTGAGGGATGACGCGCGGACCCGGGCCGAGCTTCTTGCCCGTCAATCCTGGAGTGTCAACGCCGCCAGAATGGCTGTCGGTGCGCCCTGGCTGGTGCTGGTTCTTCTTGCTACCCAACGAGAAACGCTGTCCGCATACGACACACCCACCGGCACGCTGATACTGCTCGCCGGCGCGGCCATGTCGGTAGGCGCCTACCGACTGATGTTGCGGATCGGGCGACTGCCGGAAGACCGGCGGGTGCTGCGATGATGACCGAGACGCTGATCGGCGGCCTGCTGGGGGCGGTGGCAGCGGTCGGTGTGCTGATGGCGATCATGGCGTCGCCGCCACTTCGACGCCGATCGCTGGCCGATCGCGTCGCGCCCTACCTGACCGACGCCGACGTCCCGTCCCGGCTGCTTGCAGGCGATCCACCCGACCGCGCATCGACCGTCGGACGATTGCTGGCGCCGGTACTGAAGGACGCGGTGACCTTCCTGGACAAGGTGATCGGCGGCCAGGCCTCGGTCCGCCGACGGCTGGACGCTCTCGACTCCCCGATGACGGTCGAACAATTCCGCACCGAGCAGGTGATCTGGGGCGCGGTGGCGGCCGCCGTCGGCATGGTGGTCGGGCTGCTGGCCGTATTCACCGGTCAATCCAATCCGGTGGTGCTTGCGCTATTGGTGGCTTTCTGCGCGATCGGCGGCGTACTCGGTCGCGATTGGTGGCTCGGCCAGGCAGTGGCGAAGCGGGATACCGAGATGCTGATCGAGTTCCCGGTGGTCGCCGAGATGCTGGCGTTGGCGGTGACGGCCGGCGAGGGTCCGGTCGGTGCTATCGACCGGATCAGCCGGTTGGCCAAAGGACAGTTGGTGACCCAGTTGGCCGGGCTGCTGGCCGAGACACGATCGGGGACGCCGCTACTGCAGGCCCTGACCAACCTGCGCGACCGCACCCAGCTGGAGCCGCTCGCCCGTTTTCTGGACGGGATGGCCGTCGCCATCGAGCGCGGTACCCCGCTGGCCGACGTGCTGCGCGCGCAGGCCGCTGATGTCAGGGCCCTCGGCAAACGCCAGCTGCTGGAATCCGGTGGCAGGAAAGAGATCGCGATGATGGTGCCCGTCGTGTTCATCGTGCTGCCCATCACCATCCTGTTCGCCCTCTATCCAGGCCTTGTCGCCATCACGGCGGTCGCCAGATGACACCGATACCCCACCCCGCAACCCCAAGCCCCGCAACACGAACCGTCGCTGAAACGGCGCCGGGTCCCGATGGAGGAACACATGTTGAACCGTCTCACCTACTCGGCCATCGCCAGTCTCGCCGTGTTCATGGACCGATCATTCGGACGGCACCAGGCCACCGATCAACGGGACTCCGATCGGGGGGATGTCCCCGGCTGGGTGATGATCACCGTGATGACGGCCATCGTGGTGATCGCGCTGCTGGCGGTCTTCCGCACCGAGGTGATCAACGCCGTCAAGAGCGCATTCACCAACGTGAACAACTCCGGCAACACGAAGTAGCAGCGGCACCGTACCCGTCGAAGGCTGGGCACCGACCGGATGCCGATGGTGGCTCGGCGGTAGCCGAATTCGCGATGGTCACCGTGATGCTGATGATGTTGTTCCTGGCCCTGGTTTCGGTGGGGCTGTGGCTGTATTCACGCACCATTCTCACTGCCGCCGCCGCCGATGCAGCCCGCTACGTCGCCAACGCCGACATCGCGCCGAACCAGGCGGCGGCGAAGGTCGAGCAGATCCTTGGCACCGGCATCGTCGGGTCCACCGCATACTCGTTGCACTGCAGCGAGTCCGACCAGGGCATGTTGGTGGGTGTCACCTGCACCATGAAGACCCCCGGCATCATCTCGCTGCTGGACGGGGTGCTGCCCGACATCACCAGTACCGGGCACAGCGCCAGGGAAACCCCGTGAGCCAATCGCCGGTGGCGGCCTCTCTCCGCGGATGCGACACGGCCGGACACCGTACCGATTCGGTCGCCGATCCGCCGGCTGTCGACGGGCGGGACAGCGGGCGGGCCACCATCGAGGTGATCTTCCTGGCGGTGTTGGTACTCATCCCCATCGTCTACATCCTCATCTCAGTGGTGCGGGTGCAGGCCGCGACGTTCGCCGTCACCCAGGCGGCCCGGGATGTCGGCCGGCTGATGGACACCGCGCCATCCATCGACATCGGGCTGACCAGAGCTCAACAGGCGGCCGACATCGCGTTGGCAGACCAACATGTGCCGCCGGACGGGCTGACGATCCGGTTCGCCGCACCCGGCACCGATTGTCGTCAGGGCGTCGAGGTGCCGCCGACGATGGCACCGGGCACCCAGGTCAATGTCTGTGTGACGGCGGTGATGTCGCTCCCCGGAGTGCCGAGCATTCTGACCGGCGCCGACAACACCGTCACTGGGGTCTTCACCCTGCACGTCGGCGAGTTCAGGGAGGGCTGATGACGGCCACTGAGCCAGCAGCCTCCGACCGAGGCTCGGTGACCCCGTTGGTGATCGGGATGATGCTCTGCCTGCTGATTCTTGGCGCCGGCGTGATTGCCGCCGGGTCGGCGGTATTGTCCAGACGCAACCTGCAGAGCGCCTGTGACGGTGCTGCCGATGCCGTCGCCGGCGGCATCACCATCGACCAGCTGACCGCCGGCCGGACCTCGACGTTCGCCGCCACCATCGATGACTATCTGCACTCGCGGATGCCGCGGGCAGTGGGCACACCCGGCGCCACGCCCACCGCCGTCACCGCGCACTGTGAAGACGAAGCACCCGTCACCTTCGGTGTGCTGTTCGGCAATCCGACCGTGCACCTGGCCGTCGACTCGGTGAGCAGCCTGTACCGGCGCTGAGCGTGAGCCATCGACACAGAGCTCATCTCTCAGCTTAGAGCTCGTCCCGGCGCGGCATGCCCTCGGCCGCACCCAGCCTGGTCGCCGCCAACGACGCCGCCCGTACCGCGATCATCGCCGCCTGGTGGATCTCGACGCCTTCGGCGAGCGAGGCGGCCAACACCCCGCAGAAGCAGTCGCCGGCACCGGTGGTGTCGATGGCATCGACCTGGGGAGCCGGCACCTCGGTCGGGCCAGCGGCGTCGACCACCACCGCGCCCGCTGCTCCGCGGGTGACGATCACCGTTGACGGCCCGACGATCCCGCCGCAGGCGCCGACGATGGCCGGCACGCCGGCCACCGACGCCGCCCCGGCGAGACCGGCGATCATCGCCAACTCCCCCTCATTGACCACCAGCACCTCGGTTGCCGCCAACAATTCGGCCGGCAGTTGCTGGGCCGGTGCCGCGTTCAGCACGGTCGTCCCCCGGGCATTGTCGAACGCCGCCTGCACCACCGGCAGCGGGATCTCCAGCTGGGCAAGCACCACGGCCGCGCCGGCGACCCGGTCGCTGGCGGCGGTCACGCCGGCCACCGTCAGCTGCAGGTTCGCTCCCGCGCTGACGATGATCCGGTTCTCCCCCGACGGCTCGAGCACGATCAGCGCCAAACCGGTCGCGGCATCGGTGCTGGTGCCCAGCAGGGTGGTGTCGATGCCCTCGGCATCGAACGCAGCGCGGATCTTCTCGGCGCCGGCGTCGTCGCCGAGAAGGCCGATCATCGCCACCGTCGCGCCGTAGCGGGCAGCGGCAATCGCCTGGTTGGAGCCCTTACCGCCGAGGCCCCAATCGTGCGGTCCGCCGAGCACCGTCTCGCCGGCCGCCGGGACCGTCGGAGTCCGCAGCCGCAGATCCTCGTTGAGACTGCCGACCACCAACACCTGTCCGTCTTCTGCCATAACGGTGGGTGTATCACATCGGCCTGGCGGCGCTGATTCGTGGTGGATCGGCCGCTCACGCTCGCCGGGTAACCTGAACCGTTGTGAATCCAGACGTTGCAGCTCAGATCGAGAACCTCGCCAACATTATGACGAACATCGAGGCCGTCACCGATGTCGAGGCGCTGCAGGCGTCCATCGAGGAGCTCTCCGCTGCGGCCAGCGCGCCCGACCTGTGGAACGACCAGGAGAAGGCGCAGCAGGTCACGTCGGCGCTGTCGCATGCCCAGTCCGAGATCAAGCGGCTCAAGGATCTGCGGCAGCGGGTCGACGACCTGCCCGTGCATTTCGAGCTGGCCGACGAGGATCCCGACTCGCTGCCCGACGCCGAAGCCGAGCTGCAGGCGGCCGTTGAGGCTGTTAAGTCCATCGAGGTCCGCACCCTGCTGTCCGGCGAGTACGACCAACGCGAAGCGCTGGTGACCATCCGGTCGGAGGCGGGTGGCGTCGACGCCGCCGACTTCGCAGAGATGCTGCTGCGGATGTACCTGCGTTGGGCGGAGCGGCACGGCTACCCGACCGAGGTCTACGACACCTCCTATGCGGAGGAGGCCGGGCTCAAGTCGGCCACCTTCGGTGTGAAGGTGCCCTACGCCTACGGCACCTTGTCGGTGGAGCAGGGCACCCACCGGCTGGTGCGGATCTCGCCGTTCGACAACCAGGGCCGCCGGCAAACCTCGTTCGCCGGCGTCGAGGTGGTGCCGGTGGTCCAGACCTCCGACCATGTCGAGATCGACGAGAAGGACATCAGGGTCGACGTCTACCGCTCGTCCGGCCCTGGCGGCCAGGGCGTCAACACCACCGACTCGGCGGTCCGCATCACCCACCTGCCCACCGGCATCGTGGTGTCCTGCCAGAACGAAAGGTCGCAGATCCAGAACCGCGCCTCGGCCATGGTGGTGTTGCAGGCCAAGTTACTGGTGCTGCGCAAACAGCAGGAGAAGGCGACGATGGACGCCCTGAAGGACGTTGGCAACTCCTGGGGCAACCAGATGCGCTCCTACGTGCTGCACCCTTACCAAATGGTCAAGGATCTGCGCACCGACTACGAGGTCGGCAACCCGACCGCCGTCTTCGACGGCGATATCGACGGCTTCATCGAGGCTGGTATCCGCTGGCGCCGGTCGGCTGAGGGTGCTGCCTAGCAACGGATTTCACCGGCCAGGGCTCAGCCCGACGGCGAGCCCACCCTGGCCAGTGCCGCGGCA
Organism: Actinomycetota bacterium; assembly: GCA_030853385.1. Lineage (GTDB taxonomy): Bacteria > Actinomycetota > Actinomycetes > Mycobacteriales > Nakamurellaceae > Nakamurella. The sequence continues at coordinate 39,661 of JALYVF010000283.1, forward strand.
ACGGATCCCCCGTGCGCGGCCAGCAATTCTCGCGCACCGGCCACCGGGACACCCGCGAGCAACGCCAGCAACGCCGGCTTGAGCTCGCCGTTCGCGGCCGACAGCTGGGCTCTGGCATCGGTTTCGCTGGCCCCGGTTGCCTGCACCAGCAGCCGCACCACCCGGCCGCGCAGCTTGGCATTGGTGGCCACCATGTCGACCATCAGGTTCGACCAGGTGCGACCCAACCGGACCATCAGCGCCGTCGAGAAGGTATTGAGCATCAGCTTCTGTGCGGTGCCGGCCTTCAGCCGGGTCGAGCCGGTAATCACCTCGGGCCCGGTATCGGCCACCAACAGGAAATCGGCGAGCGGGGCCAGTTCGGCGTTCGGGTTCGAGGTGATCAATGCGGTGAGCGCGCCGACCTTTCGTGCGGTACTCAAAGCGCCGCTGACGTACGGCGTTCGACCGGATGCGGCCAGCCCGATCACCACGTCGGCCGCCGTCACCTCGGCCGCCTCGCTGGCGCCGAGTTCGACCTTGTCTTCGACGTTCTCCACCGCTCTGATCAGCGCTTCGGCGCCGCCCGCGTGGTGCGCCGTCACCATGCCGGCCGGCACGTTGAAGGTCGGCAGCAACTCGGCGGCGTCGATCACCGCCAGCCGCCCTGAGGTGCCGGCACCGAAGTAGTGGATGCGGCCGCCGGCTCGCACCCTGGCCGCCGCTTGATCGACCAGCTCGGCTAGCCGCGGAAGGACGGCCGACACCGCCATCGCCACCGTGGCGTCCTCGGCGTTGATCAGCCGCAGCACCTCAAGCGTCGGCATCCGATCGATGTCCACCGAGGCGGCCAGCCGTTCCTCCGTTGGGGCAGCGACCGCGACATCGTCGAGCATTCCACCCACGTTAGTTTCTTCCATTTCAAGTTTCAAACCGGTGAACAATTAACAGTGCGGCTGGCGGGTGTCAGCCGCCCAGGTGGTGGCCAGCCACCGACTTATGGGTATCGGCGATCGCGGTGATAGCTCGTGGCAGGTCGTGCTGCGCGACCGCGATGTACAGGCAGTCGACAACAGTCAGAGCCGCGATCCGGCTGGCGGTGGCGCCCGAGCGGAGTGAGGACTCCCTGGCGGCGGTGGTCAAGGTGATGTCGGCCTGCCTGGCCAGCCGTGACATCGGGAAGTTGGTGATCGCCAGCGTCGTCACCCCGCGGGCACGCGCGTCATGGAGTACCTCGATCGTCTCCGAGGTGGTGCCGGAGTGGGAGATGCCGATTGCCACGTCCCCTAGGCCGAGCAGGGTGATGCCGGTGAGCGCGATGTGCGGGTCGGCGGTGCAGGAGGCGATGACGCCGATCCGGTGCAGTTTCTGCTGCAGATCGCTGCCGACGGTGAAGCTTGCCGCGATCCCGTAGATCTCCACCCGGCCGGCGCTGGCGACTGCGCCGGCGGCCTTCGACAGGCTCTCCCTGTCCAGTTGTTGTGCCGTCTCCTCCACCGCGCTGGCATCGGCGAAGGCCACCTTGGCGATCACGTCGTCGATGGAGTCGTCGCCGCTGATGTCGGTGGCGGGAGCCGACCGGACCCGTATCTGCGCTGATTCTTCGGCCAGCGCCAGCCGCAGCGCTGGATACCCGGGCAGGCCCAACCGGCGGCAGAACCGCAACACGGTTGTCTCCGAGGTGCTGGCTGCTACCGCCAGTGCGCTGATCGTCAGCCCGGCGGCCGCGCGCGCGTCGATCAGCACTCGCTCGGCCACCCTGTCCTCGGCCGGCGACAGGGTGGGCCGGAGCCCTCGCAGCCGCACCAGCAGCGAGGTCGCAGGAATTGCCGAATCAGAACCGCCATCTTTCCGACGTGCCATCAGCACACGGTAGCGACCGCCTGAGCTATTCGACGTCTATCTCGACCGAACCGGTGATTCTGCGTAACTCGGCGGTCAGCTGACGGGGTCCATCGGAAAGCTCAGCACTTCCAGGAAGTCGTTGTCCGGCAACGTGGGACCGGCAGCGGTCGGTGCATCGAGATACAGGTAGGCCACCGAAGCGATGTCGTCGGTGAGCGGGCGGTACCGGCCGCCGGACTTCCAACCGAGCGCTTGGATGTCGACTCGCAGATCCTGATGGAAATGGATCGGGTCGGCAATGTGCCAACGGTACATGCCGAACCGTTGCTGGCTGGAGTACAGCCCGTCCGGCTTCAGCACCTGATGTAGCCCCAGGTAGGGGGTGGAGAAGGGGGTGTAGCCGGTGCCGGGAACGTCGAAGTTCCAGGCGCCACCGAAGTAGTCCTCGGTGCCGGTACCGCAGATGGTCGGGAATTCCTTGTCGCCGTCCAGATAGAACTTGATCTCGCCCTCACCCCACCAGCCCGGATTGTTGACGCCCCAGGCGATATAGGTGCCGACGTACTTGCCGTGGCCGGCGACGCCGTCGATCAGCGGATGACACTCGCCGTACGGCAACGGGTTGCTGCGGTGGAACTGGGCGTGCAGGTAGCCGAGGCCATCGATGTCGCGGCCGGTCTCGTAGGTGATCTGGTAGTAGACGACCACATCAACGGCTGACCTGTTCTCCAGGGTCAGCTTCGCGCCGGTGGCGAACGGCATCGGCCAGTAGGAGTTGAAGCCGCCGTTGGGATTCGCCGCGATCATCGACGAGTTGACTGCGGCATAGCTGCACCAGCCGTTGCCGAAGAAATCGCCGTACGGTACCTCTATCGCCGGCTCGGTGGCGCCGTCCCAGTAGCTGCGCAGGATCAATGTTCGCCAGTTGCTGCGGTGGGTGGTCAGCCAGATGTGGGTGATCAGTCCCGCGCCGTCGATGTTCGCCAGGTCGTAGGTTTCGCCGGCCTTGATCTCGACGCTCGGCGAGACCTTCCAACCCTGGCCGAGGTCGGCGGCGCAGTTCTTGCCCGTCCCCTCGATGGCCTTGCCACCGCCGCCCTTGGAACCGTCGAAGTTCTCCGGGCTGATCGACCAGGTATTGGCGCTGGACAGCCTGGCAACGTCGCTCGCACCGAATGCTGGAAGCTCAGCCACGCCGTCCCCCCTGGGTGCCGGTCACGGACGGACGTCGGCCGGAACAGGCCATCGGATCTCCTTCGATCGGTGGGCTCGACGCGTGGCACGGCCGAGTGCTCGCCGACCGATGCTGGTGCCGCTGTCCGGTACCGGCGAGCCGTACCACGTCGACCATCTGACTGCGTTCGCTGGTCGAGGTGTTCGGGGGTCCACTCGCTACACCGACGACATCGGCGGCATCCCCATCCTGCTCGCGCACATCGAGGGCTGGCCATCACCGAGGACCAGCGGCAGCAGTTTCCACGCTGGCCGGAACCATCCTGAGCTCAGCCGGTAGAGCCAGATTCCACCACTGCCGGCAGCCGCAGCCCTGGGTGCGCGGCCGTCAACAGCTGACGGATCAATGTCTCCGAATTCGCGTAGTCGCCCTCGCCGTACTTGATGTGGCGCACTGTCCCTGTCGAATCGATGAGGTACTGAGCGGGCCAATAGCTGTTGTGGAAGTTCGTCCAGGTGGTCGCCGAGTTGTCCATTCCGACCGGGAACCGCACATGCTGGTCGGCGATGCCTTGCTGGACGTTTGCCGGCACCTTCTCGAAGGAGAACTCGGGGGTGTGGATCCCGACCACCTGCAGGCCGAGCCGGCGATACGCGGCATCCCAGGACTCCACGTGCGGCAGCGCCCGTTGACAGTTGATACACGAGTAGGTCCAGAACGTCACCAGGACGACCTTCCCCTTGAGCCCTGCGGTGGTCAGCGGCGAGCCGCCCGGCGTGTTGAACCAGCGACTGAGGCCACCGAAGCTCGGTACCGCACCGCAATCGCCGAGCGCCAACGAGTCGGCCTTGCAGCTGGCCAGGGTGGCATCCGGGTTGCCGACGAACGGTGCCCCCTGGCTGGCCGGAGCCACCGAACTGGGGGCTCGCGCGGCGGCCGTCGCTCCGGAGCTGGCAGCGGTGGTCGCCGGGCCGGCGGCAGCAGCAGTGGTCGTCGGCGCGATGGCGGTGGGGTTGATCCGCACCACCTGCGCTTGCAGCGACTGGGTGTAGTTCGGGACGGCGCGCTGTAGCCCATCGGTCAGGTTGAAGGTGAGTGCCAGCGCCAGCGCGATCATCACCACCCCACCCGCCAGTTGGAAGCCGCGGGCCCGGCTCCGGTAGGCCGTCAACCGCTTGCTGATGCTGTTTCCGGCCAGCGCGAAGACAAACAGCGGTACGGCGGCACCGACGGCGAAGGCGATGGTGAGCGCCACGATCCGGCCGTCGATCCGGCCGGTGGTGCCGGCAATCGCAATGGCGGCCAGCACCGGGCCGGCGCAGGGCACGTACAGCGCACCCAATCCGAGCCCGAGGACGAATCCGTTGCCATCGGCGCGTCGGCGGATCTTGGGAAACCGGGAGAACGGCTTGGCAATCCAATCGTTGACGCTGGGGAAGATCAAGCCGATCCCGATCAGCGTCAACACTGCCAGACCCGCCCAGCGGAAAAAGTCCTGCGGCAGACCAAGAGCAGATAGCAGCACCGAACCGAGCAGGGTGAAGACGGAGAAGCTGAGGACCAGCCCGACGATCACCGTAGTCGGTCGCCAATTCCGCTGGCGCAACTGTCGCCGCTGCGGCTCGGCCCAACCGTCCCCGGTGACGACCGCAGCTCCCGCGCCGCCCGGCTCTGTCGGTAGCGACGTCCCGGATTCGGGGCTGGGCACGCCGGCACCACCCGCGAAGAAAATCACCGGCAACATCGGCAGCACACAGGGAGACACTCCGGTGATCAAGCCGCCGAGCACTCCGATCAAAACCAGCGTCAGCACTACCACCACGCCCTTGTTCGCATGCGCCACCAGTAGAAGAACTGGTGCTGGTCGCGACGTTAGTGCAGCATGCACCCATTGTGGCGCCAGGTGAACGCGCCGTAAGAATACGGAAAGGTCCATCGGCCGGAGCCGATGGACCTATTCCAGTTTGTAGCGGGGACAGGATTCGAACCTGCGACCTCTGGGTTATGAGCCCAGCGAGCTACCGAGCTGCTCCACCCCGCGTTGGCAGACACAAACGTTACGGTACGGACGGGCCGGACGCCAAATTG
>JALYVF010000002.1 GCA_030853385.1 Actinomycetota bacterium
CGCCGATGCGTTCGACGAGCTGGTCGAGTCGATGGCCGCCGATAAGAAAACCCGTTCCGGCACACTGCGTTTCGTGGTGCTGGATGCGCTGGCGAAGCCGGCCCGGCTGGCCGGACCCGACCCCGAGCTGCTGCGCACTGCCTATGCCAGGATCGCGAAGGAGCCGGCGTCATGACGGTAGGCACCCCGGACCAGCCCAAGCGCCGCAAGGTACCCCGTGAACTGAAATACCGGCCCGCGGAGAATGAAGCAGCAATGAGCGATGACCGGGAGAATCCGACAACAGCATCGAGCCCGTACGCCACCGACGAGTTCCTCGCCGCCGTCTCGGCAGAGTTCTCCGCCGAGGTGTCAAGCCTGCGCCGGGTGCTGGTCCTCAACGGCGTCAACCTCGGGCGGTTGGGTGCCAGGGAGCCGAACGTCTACGGGAACATCACCCATCCGCAGCTGGCGGCCAGGCTGCATGCGGTCGGGCTCACCCTCGGACTCAATGTGGTGGTGCGGCAGACCGACGACGAAGCCGAGCTGATCGGCTGGCTGCACGAAGCCGCCGACGGCGGGATCCCGGTGGTGCTGAACGGTGCCGGCTGGACGCACTATTCGATCGCGCTACGGGACGCGGTGGCACAGCGAACGGGCGATCTGGTCGAGGTGCACCTGTCGAACATTCATGCCCGCGAGGAGTTCCGCCACCACTCGGTGGTCTCGGCCGTCGCCTCTGGGGTGATCGCCGGGCTCGGCCCGCTGGGCTACGAGCTGGCCCTGCAATTCATCGCTGCCCGCGGTTCCGGGGACACGGTCCGCGACTGACCCGAGCGACTTCTCGAAAACGGTCAGGACGCCGAACGGCCGGTCGACATCTTCTCGACGATGGTCTTGGCAGCCAGCAGGCTGGTCCCGGTTCCTTCCCGCAACAGCTTGATCGCCTCGATCTTCCGGCCGGCCAGCGCCAGCTCCTTCACCTGGCCGGCGAGTTCGGGCGACAGCGACAGCTGAGTCGGATCCACCCCACGGGTCACCGTGCGGGCCGCCAGCAGCCGGACGGCGGCCAGCACCAGCAGCACAATGATGACAATCCAGAGCCAGCTGGGCATCGGCCGAGTCTATCGGCGGTGTCCGGGCACCTTCGGCTCATCGTTGCCCGCCCATCCGGAACGCCGCTCCCCAACACTCACAGATCTGACGTCCTGCCCGGCAAATCGAACAAATCAGCACATTAAAGCGGGCTGTGAGCCATGATCGTCAACAATGAGGGCTATGACGCCAGCATCGATCGGCACGGCCGCCAGGCGCGCCGCACTGCGGGAGCGCATCGCCCAGGCAGAGCTCGACGCGCTGCTGGTCACCGACCTGATCAACATCCGCTACCTCACCGGATTCACCGGCTCCAACGCCGCGCTGCTGGTCGGCGTCGACGACAGCGCCGCCGACGACCGGACAGTGTTCTGCACCGACGGTCGCTACCAGACCCAGTCAGCCCAGCAGCTGCCGGAGCTGCGCCGCCTCATCGATCGGCCGTGCGACGTCACGCTGATGGCCGGCGCATCCGGCCGGGTCGGATTCGAGGCAACGGCCGTCACCGTTGCTGCCCACCAGGTGCTCACCGAGACCGCCGCCGGAACGACCGGTGGAGCTGCCGGAGCTCAGCTGGAGCCGACAAGCGGCCTGGTCGAGCAGGGCAGGGTGGTCAAGGACGCCGACGAGATCGCCGCGCTGGCCAAGGCCTGCCTGGTCGCCGATCAGGCCTTCGCGGACCTGATCGCGGCCGGCGGAATCCGGGTCGGACGAACCGAACGCGAGGTCGGCCTGGATCTCGACCAGCGGATGCGGGTGCTGGGCGCCACCGACCCGTCGTTCGAGAGCATCATCGCCGCCGGCGCGCACTCCGCCATCCCGCACCACAGCCCCACCGACGCGCTGCTGCAGGCCGGTGACCTCGTCAAATTCGACTTCGGCGCGCTGGTCGCCGGTTATCACTCCGACATGACGCGCACGGTCGTGCTCGGGCAGCCGGCCGGCTGGCAACGCGAGATCTACCAGCTGGTCGCGGCCGCCCAGCAGGCCGGCTGTGACGCGGCCCGGCCGGGGGCCAGCGGCGACGAGATGGACACCGCTGCCCGCAGCGTCATCGCGGCGGCCGGCTACGGCGACCGCTTCGTCCACGGCCTCGGCCATGGCGTCGGACTGCAGATCCACGAGGCACCGGCGGTCGGACACCGATCCGCCGCTATCATGGCGGTTGACATGTGCGTCACCGTCGAGCCCGGCGTCTACCTGCCGGGACGGGGCGGAGTTCGCATCGAGGACACCGGCGTCATCCGGCCGGACGGATACCACGTCCTCACCACGACCAGCAAGGAACTCCTGGTGCTGTAGCCCTGTCGGGGCCGCGCGCGCCCATGGCATGCCGGCCGGCAGGCCGAGACGAGAAAGAAGGCACCACGTGGCAAGCACCGCCGACTTCAAGAATGGTCTGGTTCTCAACATCGACCGTCAGCTCTGGACCATCACCGAATTCCAGCACGTCAAGCCCGGCAAGGGGCCGGCATTTGTCAGGACGACGCTGAAGAACGTGCTGACCGGCAAGGTCGTCGATCGGACCTTCAACGCCGGGGTGAAGGTGGAGACCGCCACCGTCGACAAGCGCGACATGACGTACCTGTACAAGGACGGCAGCGACTACGTCTTCATGGATGGCGACACCTACGACCAGATCCACGTGCCCGGCGCGACCGTCGGTACGGTCGCCGACTACCTGCTGGAGAACCAGGAGGCGCTGGTCGCGCAGAACGACGGGGTGGTGCTCTACGTCGAGTTGCCGGCGTCGGTGGAGCTGACCATTCGGCACACCGACCCAGGGCTGCAGGGCGACCGCTCCACCGGCGGCACCAAGCCGGCCACCCTGGAGACCGGCGCCGAGATCGGCGTGCCGCTGTTCCTGAACACCGGCGACAAGATCAAGGTCGACACCCGCGACGGCCGCTACCTCGGCCGCATCAACAGCTGAACCCCGCTGCTGCATCCCACCAACTGCTCCATCCCACCAACTGCTCCATCCCACCAACTGCTCCGGCCCACCAACTGCGCCGCCCACCAACGAAGAATCGATACCCGCCCATGTCCGCTCGTTCCAAGGCCCGCAAGCGCGCCCTGGACGTCCTGTACGCAGCCGATGCCAGGTCCGCCGATCCGCTGTCGGTGATGGCCGAGCGGTTGACCGGTCCTGAACCATTGGTGCTCGGCGACTATGCCGAGCTGCTGATCCGCGGCGTCGTCGAGCACTCCCGTCGGATCGACGAGCTGCTGGAACAGCACGCCGAGGGCTGGACGGTCGGCAGGATGCCGGCGGTGGACAGGGCGATCCTGCGGATCGCCACCTTCGAGCTGATCTACTCGGCGGACGTGCCGGATGCCGTGGTGATCGACGAAGCCGTCGAGGCAGCGAAGACGCTGTCGACGGACAACTCACCGAAGTTCATCAACGGCGTCCTTGGGCAGATCCTGGCGATCGCCCCGCAACTGCGTTCCAGTTGACGAGCCGTCAGCTGACGATCCGCAGATCAGCGAGCCGGTCAGCTGACTTCGGTGCCTTCCGGCAGTACTCCCCAGTCCACCAACTGCTCGGCGAGTGCCGACGGCGGCATCGCATAGATCACTGCCAGCGACCGCAGATCCTCCGCACGGATGGTGAGCGTCCTGTTGGAGTACTCGCCGCGCTGGGACTGAATGGTCGATGCGTACCTGGCCAGTGGCCCTGCCTGGTAGGTCGGCAGCTCGGCCAACCGCTCCAGGTCGATGACGAGCTTGGCGGACGGCGCCGACTGCGGCGTCGACGAGACATCCGGCAGCAGCTCGGTGATCGGCACCCCATAGAACTCGGCCAGTTCGGCCAGCTTCGCCACCGTGATCGCGCGATCGCCGCGCTCGTAGGAGCCAACGACGACGGCCTTCCACCGACCGGTCGACTTCTCCTCGACGCCGTGCAGGCTCAGGCCGTGCTGATTGCGAACCGCCCTGAGTCTGGCTCCGAGCGCGTGGGCATAATCCTGCATCCCTGACTCCTCGTGTGACGCGATCAGCGGAACTCCCGGCGGCCGAATGGCTCGCGGTGCTTTACGCACAGTAGTCGCCGACCACGCTGCGCACACGTCCAGGTAGGCGGTGTGTCCAGGGCGCCTCGATCGATCCATCGGCGGTGTTGCTAGGGTAGTGCCGAGGACCATCCTTCAAACCCGTCCAGTGAGGCGGGAAAGGAGAACCTGGCATGACGCCAATCACGCCTGCGCGCTCGCCGGCAGCCGATGCTGCGGATACTTTGCCAGCATCGACAGTGAGCTCGGTGATCCTTACCTCGGCGGACATCTCCCGCACCATCGATCGCATCGCCCACCAGATCCTGGAACGCGCCGGCGACGAACCCGTTGTGCTGCTGGGCATTCCCACTCGCGGGGTCTACCTGGCGCGCCGGCTCGCCGCCAGGGTCGGCACCTTCAGCGGCCGGGACTGCCCGGTCGGTTCCCTCGACATCACCCTTTACCGGGACGACCTGCGGCGCCGCCCACCGCGAGCGCTCGAGGAGACCAAGATCCCGGACGGCGGCATCGACGACGTCATCTGTGTGCTGGTCGACGACGTGCTCTATTCGGGCCGCACGGTGCGAGCCGCCCTCGACGCGCTCCGTGACCTCGGCAGACCAACGGCAGTGCAGCTGGCGGTACTGATCGACAGGGGGCACCGGCAGCTGCCGATCAGGGCCGACTATGTCGGCAAGAACATCCCCACCGCGCTCGGCGACGACGTCGCCGTTCGACTCACCGAAACCGATGCATCCGACGCTGTGGAGCTGATCCGCGGATGACCACCACCCTGCACCCGCC
>JALYVF010000008.1 GCA_030853385.1 Actinomycetota bacterium
TGAGAGCAGCAGCCAGCAACGGGCGGACACACCGGTGCTGAACTGGGAATGCGCCGACCAAGGGCGCAACCGCGAGGTTCGCAGGTACCCCTCGTGACCTGCGCTCACCTCACCATCCGCGGCGGAACAACGCCACGCGGATGAGACGGACTGTAGGGGGACGGCGGGGTGCGTTGGCCGGCATTGGCCGGATGTGGACACCGGCGATCCAGGATGAGGATGTCGATTGGCTGCCAGGCAGAACGCAGTCAGGCGTCGACGGGCCGGCCGCCGCGGTGTTTGGCTGCCTCCGGATCGGCGGACGGGACCGCCGAGTCCGGGGTGGGCGTGGTGTAGCCGGCCCGATCCTCCGAGGCGGAGGCTGCCACGGCTCGTACGTCTGCCCACTCGCGCAGCGTGGTGATCTCTTCGGACTGCGTCACCGACAGCGGCACGGTATTGCCGATCTCCCGTCGCAGATCGTCGCCGGTCAACTGACGCTTGCCATCGAACGCATCGAAGCAGGCGGAGATCACGACCTGCTCGATCTCGGCACCCGAAAATCCCTCGGTCGCCCCGGCGAGTGCGTCCAGCAAGTCGTCGGCGACGGCCAGTTCGCCCAGCGCAGGACCGGCCTTCAGCCTGGCGGCCAGGTGCAGCCGGAAGATGTCCGTGCGCTCGGACTTGGTGGGAAGGTCGATGAAGAAGATCTCGTCGAATCTACCCTTCCGCAGGAATTCCGGCGGCAGCAACCCGATGTTGTTGGCCGTCGCCATCACGAATACCGCGGCCGTCTTCTCCTGCATCCAGGACAGGAAGGTACCGAACACCCGCGCGGATGTTCCCGAGTCGCCGGAACCGGAAGCGCCTGCGGCGAAACCCTTTTCGATCTCGTCGATCCACAACACGCACGGCGCCACTGCCTCTGCCGTGCGGATAGCGGTGCGCATGTTCTGCTCGCTGGCGCCGACCAATCCACCGAACACCCTGCCGATGTCCAGCCGGATCAGCGGCAGTCCCCACGCCGACGACATCGCTTTGGCCGTCAGCGATTTGCCGCAGCCGGGGACGCCCGTCATCAACACACCCTTAGGGGCCGGCAGGCCGTAGGCGGCCGCCTCGTCCAGCCAGGAGCCGTCGCGCTTGGTGAGCCAGGTCTTGAGGTTGCCCAGGCCGCCGATGTCCTCCAGCTTGGTGGTGGACGACACCATCTCCAGCACCCCGGACTTGCGGATGATCTGGCCCTTCTCGTCGGCTACGACCGCGACGTCCTCGATCGTCAGCCGGCCGTCGTCGACCATGGCTCTGGCGAACGCGTTCTCCGCCTCGAACGCCGTCAGCCCGATGGCTGCCTTCGCCAGCCGCTCGATACCGTCGTCGCCCAGATCCGACTTCAGCGCCCCCGCCTTGGTATTGCGGCTGATCATCCGGTCCAGCATCCCGCGCAGGTACTCGTCGTCCGGCAACGGAAAATCGAGCAGGGTGACCAACGATTCCAGCTCGGCCGGCATGTTCGTCAGCGGGGACACCAGGATCAACGTCCGTGGCACGGAGCCGTCCTTGAAGAACCGCACGGTGTCCTTCAGCGACCGCATCAGCTGGGTGTCCGGCGGCACCTGGGCGCTGCCGAGCCAGGGATGCAGGTCGAGCATCACCACGGCGCTCGGCGTCGCCAGCGCGTTCGCGGCGATCAGCGCGGCATGCGGCGTCCGGGTATCTGGATTGCCTGGCTGCCCGAGCTGGGCGAAGCCGGTGGACGTCGACCAGGTGTAGACCTGCCTCGGCGGCGTCACCTGGCTGCGATCGCCGAGCACGGTGGCGATCTCGGCGAGCACCCTGCTCTCCTCGGCGGTGGTGATGCTGAGCAGCGGGAATCTGGCGCGGATCAACCGCCGCAAGACCAGCGCGAAATCAGCGGTGCCCGCTGCGGTGTCGTCGGCAGCCATCTGCTGGTTCCCTCCTCTTGGCGGCCGCACCGGGCGGCAGGGTGACGCTGGGCGATACTGTACGGAGCGCCGGTGATCGGCAGGCACCGCGCCGGATCCACGCGCCGGACATAGCAGACCCGCCCGCCGGACGGAAGCGGCAGCGGACACGGACGAGAGGAGGGCGGATGGCTCGGAAGTCGTCGCCGACGGTGGAGTCTCCGACCTTCGAATACCTCTCGCACGTCGGTCCGCATCGCATCGCCGCCGGCGACCTGTCCGCCGCCGGCATTCCCGGCCTGGTGTACGCCCCGATCAGTGGTCGCCATCTGCCGGTGGTGGCGCTCGGCCACGGTTGGCTGCAGCCCGTCCACCGCTACACCGCGACGCTGAAGTACCTGGCCTCGTGGGGCTTCATCGCCATCGCACCGGCCACCGAACGCGGACCTGTTCCGTCCTACTCGGGTCTCGGCACCGACTTGTCGAGGGC